>DASRLB010000237.1:0-3632 GCA_035648695.1 Acidobacteriaceae bacterium
TCTGGGCTTTAGCCCAGACATTACAGACCACCACAAATCTGGGCTTTACAGGCTGCGGAAAAACTCTGTTTCTGGAAAACCAGCTTCTGTGGGAAGCCCTACAAGCGAGCCGTTTGAATTTCTTGATACTTTGCCATGCCCTGATTGGTTCCCGATTACGCCATTTTGGACTTTCATGGAGTTTTTCCGCAGCCTGTTTAGCCCCTGGGGCATGCTCTCCTCCACAGCTGCTTTACACCAGCGCAAACGCGGACATCTCCTTGGAACGCATCTGTTCCAGCGAGCGTTCCAACAACTCCCGTGCGGCCGGCAAACCCAGATGCTGCTGTCGCCGGTAGCAACGGAAGGTCACGCAATGGACGTGGCCGGTCTGTTGATAGCGGACTAAATGGAATGGCATAGCGGCATCCTAAACCCCACCCACATCTCAGAAGCGAGACATGCGTCACCCCGTTCCGAAGGAGTTCGGATTTGGGCCACCCCGTCCCTGTTCTCTTGAACCCACCCCAAATTCGTCATCCTGAGCGGAGCGCAGCGCAGCCGAAGGACCTGCCATCCTGCCGGCATCACCGACACCGCTCGAACCGTTCAACCACGAACCGCACTTGCTTTTCCCGTCCCCGGGCGACCACAAACCTCGGAAGGTAGGTCTGGGCTTTAGCCCAGACATTACAGGCCACCACAAATCTGGGCTTTAGCCCCTGGGGCATGGCTCTCCTCCACAGCTGCTTTACACCAGCGCAAACGCGGACATCTCCTTGGAACGCATCTGTTCCAGCGAGCGTTCAAGCAACTCCCGTGCGGCCGGCAAACCCAGATGCTGCTGTCTCCGGTAGCAACGGAAGGTCACGAAATGGAGGTGGCCGGTCTGTTGATAGCGGACTAAGTTGAATGGCCTAGCGGCATCCTAACCCCACCCACGTCTCAGAAGCGAGACATCGAGCACCCCGTTCCGAAGGAGTTCGGATTTGGGCCACCCGCCCAGCCAAGTATCCGATGAGTAAATAGATAAAAGCCTTGTGCTCATGATTCGATCCGGGATACTCTCCCCTCAGAATTTTATCGGTACGATGAACTCAGGGAGTCGATATGGGATACGAGACGGCAATCAGTTATTCATACAATCCAACAGCTGGGCACCGATGTTCCCTCTGCATCAAGGCTCAAGACGGCAGCTTGGAATTTGAAGTTCCGTTCGGGTCAGCGACCTACAATCACATCGTGACAGAGTTTCTCAGAGATGTTGACTGGACGAAGTGGGACGAGGCACTTTTGCACTGTGGAACGCTTCATCCGATTCGGGCGATTGAGTTGGATGAGGACGACATAGAACGCCTGTCACATTTTCGCGTCCAATAGGCTCGGCGTCCGATGGTATATCCGTGAACCTGACAGGTTATATCGACGAGAGCATAAACAGGGCTGAGCGATCTGACCGGTGCCCCGACTGACGAATTAACTTGCGGCGGGATCACCGAAATCTTCCTTTTCACCCGCCCTGCGAAGCCACATCGCCCCTTGCGCGTAGTCCTGCGGGACACCACTGCCAGTTTTGTATGCCAAGCCCAAACCGACCTGTGCGTCCGTGTTGCCCTGCTCGGCAGCTTTGCGGAGCCACGCCGACGCCTCGACTTCATCTCGGTCTACGCCCTCGCCGTCGCCGTAAAGAACCCCGAGGCAGTATTGCGCATTGGAATGTCCCCGATCAGCGGCCCGACGATAAAGTGCAGCCGCAATTTCTTTATCCACCTGCACACCGCATCCCCAGTAGTAGGAATCTGCCAGCCAATACAATAACTCGGGATTCCATGAATCAAGCTCGTGTCCCGTCTCGAAGCAGCGAAATGCTTCCTCCAAAGTCTCTTCTCTTTTGCGGACCTGCTGCTGGATTCTCTCAAGCTCTAGCGGTATCTGAACTAACAGCTCGACAGTTCTCTGAGTCAGAACGCCATCATTCATCCCGGCGGGGCTTGGAATGATTGGAGCCGTGCCCACGGCGTGATCTTCAACTCCTTCAACGATGCAGGCGGTAGACTTTCCCATAACTGCCGCAAGGGCCTCAGGCACAAAGAAATAGGCCACATGGGCGATTTCGAGATCGTCACGCGTCATGCCGAGAAACTTCGCAACCGCATCGGGGTCGCTCCCAGCTAGAATTTGATTGATGTATCTAACGGCCGTTTGAAGTTGAGCGCACAAGTCGGGAATTGTCTGCTGAATGGCATAGGGATTTATCGGCCCCCTTACGCGGGGATCGCCGGGTGCCGTATCTCGCAGTGCCAGCCCTTTCCGAAGCCACTCCGCAGCTTTCCTCTCTTTCTCTTCCCTGATTCGCAGATCAGCTTGCCCACGGGCAAAGAGCGCCTTTGCCCCGGCTTTGGTCAGAGCCGTGGCCTCAATCGGAACCAACGCGGCTAGTTTCTCTTCTTCAGCGCTCATTGCGATCTCGTTTAGGAGGAATGCGCTTCAAACTCTTTCCGGGCCAGGTCGATTCGGTGCTGAACGTCCTTCTTCATTTCAGCAAGCAGGTTACGGCCTTTCGCTGCTGCGCTTACAACCTTCGCCATAAGCCTCGCAATCTCGGATGAGGTAAGTTCCGCGAACTCGGATTCTATCTGGGCAAGCCTTTTGACTATTCGCTCGATCTGGCGCAGGACGCGCTCTAAATCCGCCGCTGCGCCGTCGCCTTCCACCGATTCCGGGCTGCTCTTGTACTCTTCTAGGATTTTCCTGAGAGCATCCGCATCTTGCCGCCTATAGGCAAGATTGGCCTCTGCCATGAGGCGGTTGCGCAGAGCGCGGTCGATTTCGTTCGCCGCACGGTCGGGATGTATCTGGTTCGCTACGTCTCTGAACAGCTTTGTCAACTCGGGTGACGGTGAAAAGTCCTCTGCCTTGGAAGCCTCGCCATGTGCGGCGGCGTAGGATTCATCTGCCCGCGCCCGCGCCTCCGACGCAGCAGCGCGGGCCTGCTCGGTTCCCGCGGCCTCCGCTGCGAATTCGGCGATCTTCGCATTCCAGTCGTCGAGTTCGGCATAGAGTATGCCGACTTCCCGCAGGTAGCGCCCCTCGAATGCGGCGAGTTCGGCGCGCAGGTTGGCCAGCGACAATTCGCGATCCGTGAGTTCGGCTTGCAGGATCGCCAGTTCCTGCCGCTTCCTGGCAAGTTCCTGCTCCTCCGGCGATAAATGGCGAACGATTTCTGTAGGCATAGGCTCGCGGTTATTCTACCGCCGAGTTGCCGGGTGCCCCACATCTCGCTCGCTTCTGAGATGTGGGCATCGCGCAATGCGCGACCGCTTTCCCACACCTCACCACTTTGTCATCTCGACCGCCGCGCAGCGCCGCCGAAGGACCCGCTTCCGTCGTTGTCGTTGCCTGTTCTTCCTCTAAGCTCACACGCTCACAGCTCTAAGCTCATCAAAGCCCCACAGCCCCACCCGTCCGTCACTATCCTCTATCCCCTACCCACTATCCCCTGTTACAATTAAGCCAGCAGAAGTACCAAGCAGCCCGGCTACCCGCCGGGCTGAAGTTTTTAACCCGGACGAAGTCCCCGAACCCCGCCAGGGGTACGGAGCTAAGTCCCATCGATAAGACACTTTGCACCAAAACCCCCGGGGGAGGGGGGC
>DASRLB010000238.1:0-2451 GCA_035648695.1 Acidobacteriaceae bacterium
CCCTCTTCCCACCCCGGACCCTCGCCCCTCAACCCCTCATCCCTCACCAGCAAAGCCCCGTAGAAATCATCTGCATGGCTTCCGCGTTTCCCATCCCTGCCCCCTAATTCCGAATCTCCTTCATCGCCTCATCGGCCCGCGCCCTTCCAGCCCCATCCAACGGCAGCCGCGGCAACCTCGGCGCGCCGCCATAGTACCCATTCAAATCGCACGCGTACTTCAGCCCCGCCACGCCCAGCTCCTCCTGCAACAACCGCGTCGCCGAAGAAATCCTCTCCGCCTTCTCCGCGGACAACTTCGGATCGCCGTCCTTCCACGCCGCATACACCTCATAGCAAGCCTGCGGAGCACACGCCGCCAGCGCCGGCGCCGCTCCTGCAACGCCAACCGCCAACAGCGGGACCATCTCCACGGCCCCGCCTGCGAGCACCGGGAACCCCACCACTTTCGTCCGCGTCTTCAACACCGGCGGCGGCGGAGCGACCGCCACCGCGCTCCCACTCCCCAGCGTCTCCGCCGACACAAACGTCGCCGCACCGGTGCTCTCCACCGCCAGCATCCGCGCCGTCACCGCCGCAAAAACCTGCGTCACCGTAACCTCGCGACTCACCCCCGCAGTCGCTGAGCTCAGCTCCTCGTAGCGCTCAACAGTAAGCCGTTCGTCGATCATCCCAATCACATTCGAATGCCGCGCCAATTCCGCAACCCAGTCCACTGGCAACGCTGCAAGCCCATGCCCGCTGAACAAAATCACTGGCAGCGGCGAAGCATCCGCCAGCGCGCCAAAATACGTCCGCGCCTCGTCCGCATTCCGTTCACAGCACGCCGGAACCCCAGCCAGCACCGCATCGAACCCCTCCGCCGCAGCTTCCGCCACCGCCAGCGAACCGCGCACGCTCTCCCGCGAAACACCCGCGATCAGCACCTTCTCCTTCGCCGCCGTCGCCGCAACCGCATGAAGCACTTCGCGCGTCTCTTCATCGGAAAGCGCACTGGCCTCACTCCCCGGCCCCAGCGCAATCATCCCCGCCGCGGGAGTTTTCGAAAAGCGATCGACGTTGTGTTCCAGCTTTCGGACATACAGCCGCCCATCGCGATAAAACGGCGTCGTCAGAGGTACAAAAATTCCATCAAGCAACATATGTCTACCAGTTTATGCCGACCAGCTACAGCGCCCCAACTCTGGGGTGACCCATCTTCGCCGCGCTTTTGCGGCTAAGGTGGGCTGCACAAAGCAAGCCCAAGCAGCCGACTAAACAGCCACCCGCCGAGCATGCAGCGATTGCAACGCCTCCACCCGGCACGTCCCATTCTGCAACGACTCGATCCCTTCCACCGCCGCCCTCGCAGCCGCCAGAGTCGTAATCGTCGGGACCCGCGCCAGCACCGCCGCCCCGCGAATCGCCTGATCGTCAAACACCCGCTCCTGCCCCTGCGGTGTATTCACAATCAACTGAATCCGGTCGCCCTTGATCAGGTCGACCACATTCGGCCGACCTTCATTCACCTTGTAGACCCGCTCCACCTGCAACCCGACGTTCTCCATCACCGCAGCGGTTCCATGCGTCGCCACCAGTCGGAAACCCAAATCTACAAACCGTTTCGCCAACGGAACCAGAGCATCCTTATCGCGATCGTTCACGCTGAAGAACACCGTCCCCTCCAGCGGCAGATGCAAGCCAGCCGCCGTCTGCGCCTTGGCAAACGCTTCGCCAAAATTGTCGGCCACACCCATCACTTCGCCAGTCGACTTCATCTCCGGTCCCAGCACCGGATCGACACCCTGAAACTTGCCCCACGGAAACACCGGCGACTTCACAAAAAAATGCTCGCCCGTCCCCAGGTCCTTGCCACTCGCAAGCTCATCGGGCAGCAACTCCTTCAACGTCCGCCCGGTCATCAACCGAGCAGCAACTTTCGCAAGCTGAACACCCGTAGCCTTTGAAACATACGGCACCGTACGAGACGCACGCGGGTTCACCTCGATCACAAAAACCTTGCCCCGCTGAATCGCGAACTGCAAATTGCATAGTCCGATCACATTCAGTGCCAGCGCCAGCTTCCGCGTATACACCCGAATCGTGTCGAGCACCTCCGCCGACAAATCCACCGCCGGCAGCACGCACGACGAGTCGCCCGAATGCACGCCAGCCTCCTCGATATGCTGCATAATCCCGGCGATCAACACATCCGTGCCGTCGCACAACGCATCGACATCAACCTCCTGCGCGTCTTCAAGAAAGTGATCGACCAGCACAGGCCGCTCCTGCGAATACTCGATCGCCGAACTCATATACTTCAGCACTTCGGCATCGTCGTAGCAGATCACCATCGCCCGCCCGCCAAGCACATACGACGGCCTCACCAGCACCGGATACTCCACCTTGCGCGCCCCTGCCAGCGCCTCTTCCACACTCGTCGCGAGCCCTCCCGGAGGCTGCGGGTGTGCCG
>DASRLB010000239.1:0-4100 GCA_035648695.1 Acidobacteriaceae bacterium
CCGCCGTAGTCCTCCTCGGCTGCTTCCCCCACCTGCTCCTCCGCTTGATCCAGCAAGCAATCGCCTAACTCGTAACTCGAAGCTCGCGACTCGAAGCTGAAAATCAAACCCCCAGCGCTAGACCGCCAAAACCGCTCCCCACGTCAGCCCCACTCCAAACGCGCAAAACATGATCGGCGCGTCGACTTCCGCCCCACTATGCCATTCCGCGGCAGCAATCAGCATGGAAGCCGAACTAGTGTTACCAAACCGCTCAATATTCGCGTAAAACCGCTCCACCGGCGCCTTAACCGTCTGCGCAATGCGCGTAATCAGGTTTTTGTTGGCCTGATGCAGCAGAAATACCCCAATATCCTCCGCTGCGACCCCGTTCCTCACCAACAATTCCGTCATCGCCTCCGGCATCCGACGCGACGCGTGACGAATCACCACCGCCCCATCCATCGAAATCCGCCCATTTTCGATCTTCAGCGCCTCGGCCGAGTTCCCATCGGTATGCAGACAGCTATCCACCACCCGCGCAAACCCCGACTCCGGCGAAATCAGCACCGCGCCCGCTCCGTCGCCAAAAAGTATCGCCGTATTGCGACCCTCCGGCGTCAGCTCGATCCGCCGCGACATAATCTCCGTCCCCACCACCAGCACATTCCCAAACGACTCCGCCAGCCTCGTCCCCATTACCATCCCGGCGAGGGACCCCGCGCTCGGCATCGGCAAGTCGATCGCCGGTGTGCCGGTCAACCCCAGCAGCGCCGCAATCGAGCTCGCCGGCCCAGGCGCAAACCTCTCCGCCGAGCCACATGCCACAATCACCAAACCTAATTCCGTCGCCGCAACGGCCGCTCGTTCCAGGCAATCCAGCGCCGCGCGATGCCCCAGCGAAACCACCGTCTCATCCGCCGCCGCCCACCGCCGCTCGCGCACGCCCGACTGCGAAACGATCCATTCCGCCTCAACCCCAAGCAGCGGCGCCAGCTCATCGTTCCCGACGACCCGCTCCGGCACATACGACCCGAACCCGCGCAGGAAAGCCACTATTTACCCTTAGCATCCAAATACAGTTCCACCTTCTCCACCGTGTCGAATTTCCGCGCCGAAAAGTCGGAATCGGGAATAGACACCCCAAACTCCGCCTCCAGCCCGGAGATAAAATCCGTCAGCGCAAACGAGTCCAGCATCCCCGACGCAAACAGGCTCTCATCGGGAGCAGGGTCGAGCGGTTGGTCGGCAACAGCCTGCAGCACTTTGATAATCCCGGGTCTCTTATCCATTTCCGTTCCTTTGTCGGTTCTGGGTTGTCGGTTCTGGGTTGTGGGTTCTGGGTTGTCGGTTGTTAGTTCTTAGTTGTTGGTTCGAAGCGCTCTTACCCAGAACCCACAACCGAGAACCCACAACCCTTTACGGCGACACAGCAGGGGCAACCCCACCACTCTTCCCAGCCGTCGCCAAATAGTTGTTATACGCCGTCATCAGGTCGCGGTATAGTGCATTGGCGAGTACCCTGTACCCCGTCCCGGTCAAATGCGTGCGGTCGGCCTGCGCCAATCCATCGCTCACCCAGCGCTGCATCGTCCCCGGCCCGCCCATGCGCGCGCGCTCATCATAGAACGCACAGCCGTCGACTCTGCAAGCCTCTTTCTGGTCCGCAATAATGCGGTCGATCGCCGCCTGCGTATGCCACGCCGCATGACGCCCGCGCCCGACCTTCAGCGCGCGATCATACGGCCCGAGCATCAGGATCGAAGCCCCCGGCACAATCCGGTGCAGGTTCTGCAGCACCTCATGCAACTGCTCGACATACTCATCGTTCCGGCTCGCCGACTCCGCCGCCTCGTTGGTCCCATACGCCAGCACAATCAAGTTCGGGTTCCGCTCGCCCAGGTACTCCGCGAACATCTGCTGGTTCCACTTCAAAATCAGCGGCGCAACCGCCCCATTGATCCCCAGGCATTCATACGTCACACCCGCCTGCTCGGTCACCAGACCCAGCAGCCTCACCGGCGCGCTGTCCAGCGTAATCAACTGAAACTCATGCTCCCCCGGCGTACAGGAATACGTAAACGTGCCCGCCCCACGCGCCGCGCCCGCTTCCACCGCCGAGTTCATCAGAGTCCCGCTGTCGCCCGGATCGCCATCGGCGCCCGTCTTGATCTCCGCAACTGGCTGCCCATTGTCGCTGAAGTCCACCGCCCCGCCGCCCGGCTGGCGCAGATACTGCACCTGCAGCGTCTCGCACGTCGTCGTCAAAAACACCGACTCCCCGGGCCGCCGCGTCGAAATCGCAATCCCGCCCAGCCCCGTATCGCCATCGCCGAGGTCGGTAAAGTGGTTCCCCTGCGTCACCCATCCCGGCGTCTGCGACCGCGACGACCCCAGCAGCCGATACCCCGCAAACGGGTGTCCGGGATACTGAAACCCCAGCCCCCCATTCCCAAACCGAGCCTGCATCAGCGCCCGCATCTGCCCGCTAAAAATATCCGCCGCCGTGTGCGAGTCCCCAAACTGCATGATCCTCACAATCGATCCAGCACCGGCCACATCCGCCACGCCCGCCGTCCGCGAAGCCTGCTCCGCCGCCAGCGCCTTGAAGAACGGATCCAGCGCCCGCGCATACCGGAACGGCTGCTTCTGCGCGGGGGGCAGCACGGAGTCCGCATACACCGCCTCATCCGCCGGCGCTGCTTCCTGTGCTGCAACTCCGGGAGCATCCGCCTCAGGCACCGGCGTCGTCGCGACCTGCGCATCCGGCACTCGCGTCGCCGGAATCTGCTGTGGAACTCGAGCCACCGGAATCTGAGTCGTCTCCTGCACCGGCCGCGCCGCGCCATACTTCGAATGCACCGGCGCAACCGACCGCGAAGCCCCCCGCTTCCCATGCCGCACTACGGCACGGCCCTTCAAATGACTCGCAACCGCATGTCCACCCGGACGCGCGGAAGTCTTCCCTACACCCCTCTTCGCCGCACTCTTCTTCGAATGCGAGGCCGTCGCCACATGCGTCGCCGGCTTCTTCTTCGACTTCGCCACCTGCCCCACCACCAACCCCGGCAGCATCACCAGCAAGACCGCCAACATCCACCACACGCGGCGACGAGCAAACAGCCTGCCCTTCCCGCCGCTCTCCAACTGCAAGTCAATCATTCTTCAGAAACTTTCCGGACTACGAGGTTGCGGTTGCGGCTGAGGCGCTCCCGGTGGAACAACAGCCGGAGCAGCCTGCTTCGGCGCATCCGGCGTTACCGGTGGCGCATCCGGCGTTACCGGATCAGCCACTGGCGGCGTGGCCTGCTTCAGCGGCTCTCCCATTGCCGACGGCTTCGGCTTGCCCGACGGCACAACCGCCAGTCGAGGCTTCACCACCGGCGCAGCCACTACAGGTTTGACGCCCGGAACGACAACTTCGGGGTGATGCTGCAAATGCTGCCTCTCCAGATACTGCTCATACCCCGTCATCAAATCCCTCACCAGCAGTTGCGCGACCATCGCCGCGCCCTGCGGCGTGGGGTGGATCAAGTCTCCGGCCACCAGCCGAGGGTGCCCTGTATACCAGCGGGCCATCGTTCCGTCTCCCCCCATAGCATCAAAGGTATCGAAAAACGCGCATCCCTGCTCCGCCGCCACCCGCCGCTCGATCGCCACGATCCGCGGAATCGTGTCGTAGGTCTGAATCTCATCCACCCCGGTCCGCAGCCCCCGGTCCATCGGACTCATCACCAAAATCGGCACTCCCGGCAGCGCCGCCTTGATCCGCTTGATCGCCGTCCGCAAACTCGGCTCGTAATACTTGTCCACATACGACCCAAACCCGCTCTCATTGGTCCCATAGTTGATAATCACCAGCGTCGGCTTCTCATGCCGCAGCTCCTCCGTCCACGCCGCCGCATTGAACCCATTCGACAGCACCGTCGTCGACGCCCCATTCAGCCCCAGCGAGTCGTACACCACCCCTCGCCCGCCGGTCCGGAAGGTCTCTCCAAACAGCCGCACCGCACCCGACAGCGGCTTCAAATCCACAGATCTCGTCCCCTCCGGCAGCGCCACCGTGTGCCACGCCGGTTCGACACTCTCGGCCACCGTCGAAAATGTCCCCACCTCCACCC
>DASRLB010000240.1:0-3526 GCA_035648695.1 Acidobacteriaceae bacterium
TGAAAGCGCAGTTCGGCGTCGATGACCCGAAGGAGCTCGGCATCAATGTACGCAACATCAACGCGCTCACCGAGCTCGGCCGCGCGCAGTCCGGGATCGATGCCTGCGTGAGCCTGAGTCCGATTTCGGTTGCGGCGGAACATGCGGGCGACCTCGTGACGGTACTGCGCAACGACGGCAAGACCGGCGCGCACTACAAGGGACCCGAGGGCAGCGGCGAGGGCCACACGATTGCTTCGTTCAGCAAGACGCCTTTCGCCCCGGAAGCCTACTATCCGCATCGCATCTGGATCGTTGCGCGACGCGATTACCTCGCAGCCAATCCGAAGGCCGTCACCGCGCTGCTGATCGCCAACCAGCGCGCGGTCGCGTTGCTGGTCAAGGCGGGCACCGATGCGATCGTCAAGATCGGTTCGCCGAACTGGCCGGCGACGCCGGCTGCACAGAAGGTGTGGATCGACACTGTGCTGTGGAAGCACCGCGGCTGGTCGTGGATCACCGAGGGAGACGCGCGCACGCTGGTGGGATTGTCGACCACCAAGGCGATCTTCCAGGCGAAGCTCGACCCGGAAGTTGCGAAAAAACTGTTCATGCTCGGCGCCGACGTTTCGAAGGCGGCGTACGAGGCGACCGGCGGTTTCCCCGCCAGCACCGCATTCGACGACATGAAGGGCGACATCCGCGGCAAGCCGGTGTGGGAAGCGTCGACGTGGAACCTCGATGCCTGAGCCGGAGACACCGACGTCTTCGAGGCAATGCCCAGCAATTCGTACGATCGTGCAGGATAGAGTCGCCGCGATAGCTTGGGAACCGGCGAGACATCTGCCGGCTCGATTGCGCGGTATCCTTTGTGTCGCATGCCTTCCTGTCCATCCCTTGCCAGCAGCTCAAAGTGCGCGACGCGTTCGACACGTGAATGCGCACGCCACGTCGCCGGATGGCGAGGGGCATGGGCCGACCCGCCAGCAGGCGCCCGGATATTTCGGTTCAGGTTCACATCGATCGGGCGGATATGAAGGCCGCCGGCAAGGCGCATCGACGCGCCGCGCATGCGCAGGACTTTCCGATTGTCGGTGTCGGCGCCTCGGCGGGCGGCCTGGAGGCATTCACGGAGTTGCTGAGGCACCTGCCCGTGGATACGGGCATGGCCCTGGTGCTGGTCCAGCATCTGGATCCGCTGCACGAAAGCGAACTGACGCGTCTGCTGTCGAGGGTCACGGCGATGCCCACGTCGGAAGCGACGAACGACCTGCGGGTCGAGCCGAACCAGGTTTATGTCATTCCGCCGAACGTCAACATGGCGATCGTCGGGGGCGTGCTGAAACTCGAACCGCGGCCAGAAGGGCGTAAACCGCAGCACGCAATCGATTTCTTCCTTGCGTCGCTGGCCGCAGACCAGCGCGAGCGCGCCATCGGGGTGGTGCTGTCCGGCACGGCGACCGATGGCACGGCAGGATTGGAGGCGGTCAGGGCGGAGGGCGGGATCACGTTTGCCCAGGATGAATCGGCCAAATACGATTCGATGCCGCACAATGCAATCGCGGCCGGCTGTGTGGATTTTGTGTTGGCGCCGGCAAATATCGCCCGGGAACTGGCGCGGATCGCCCGGCATCCTTACGTCGTTGGCGCAGCAGGCGCGAGCGTCACGGATGAAACCGCCGAGGATTCGGGCGAGCGCATGCACGAGAGCGCGATCGCGCATCAGGACGACGCGACTGCGCTGCCCTCGGGCGGACATGGGACGCCGGCCATCGGAGCGAAGCGCGCACACGCCGAAATGGAGCAAGACCGCACGCGCATCGATGACGCCGGCTACAAAAAAGTCCTGATCCTATTGCGCAACCATTGCGGCGTGGACTTCTCACTCTACAAATCCACGACGATCCGGCGGCGCATCGCCCGCCGGATCATGCTCACCAAGCAGAACACGCTTGCCGGCTACGCGAATTTCCTGCGCGGCAACATCGTTGAACTCGATACGCTCTTCTCCGACGTTCTCATTTCGGTGACCAGCTTCTTTCGCAACCCGGAAGCTTTCGACGTCCTCAAGCGCATCGTGTTTCCCGCGCTCCTGAAGGAACGCCGCGATGGCGCGCTGCGGGTCTGGGTGCTGGGTTGCTCCACGGGCCAGGAGGCCTATTCGATCGGCATGGCGTTCGCGGAGTTTGCCGAGAGCGTTCCCCACGCGCCGAAAATGCAGGTCTTCGCGACCGACCTGAACGACGCGTTGCTCGACAAGGCGCGCGCCGGTCTTTACGCCAAGACGCTCGCATCCGACATTTCGCCGGAGCGATTGCGACGGTTTTTCGTCGAGGAGGAGCGCGGCTACCGAGTCGCCAAGCCGCTTCGCGAGTCGGTGGTTTTCGCGCGCCAGAATCTGATCGGTGATCCGCCGTTTTCGAAAATGGATCTGATCTGTTGCCGCAACCTGCTGATCTACCTGGAGCCCACTTTGCAGAAGAGGGCGCTGGCGACCTTTCACTATGCGCTGAAACCCGAAGGATTCCTGTTTCTCGGTGCGTCGGAATCGGTCGGCCAGTTCACCGACCTGTTCGAGACCGTGGATAAAAAGCAAAAAATATTTTCCAGGAAGTCGGCGACCCGGCTGCCCCATCTGCCGCTGGCGACGCGTTCTGCTGCAACGGACGACAAGCCGCGGCGCTCCGCGCCGCCGCCGGCGTTGCCGGAGGGCCTGCGCGCGGAACTCAGCGCGCAGCGCGAAGCGGACCGGCTGATGGTCAACGAATTTGCGCCGCCCGGCGTGCTTGTCAATGCGGACCTGCAGATCCTGCAATTCCGCGGGCCGACCAGTCCGTACCTGACGCTGCGTCGCGGCAAGGCGAGCTTCGACGTATTGAAGATGGCGCACGAGGGGCTGATGCTGCCGCTGCGCGCCGCGATCAACAAGGCGAAAAAAGACAACCGCACGGTCCGCAAGGACAATGTGCGCGTGGACGAAGGCGACAGCGTCCGTACGGTGAGCATCCAGGTCATACCGCTGAAGAACCTTAAAGAGCGCTGCTTCCTGATCCTGTTCGAAGACGTAACACCCGCCGCCGCAGAGGTGGGCGCCAACACGGGCCCGCGCCGCGCCGGCAAGAGCGAATTGCCGGCGACGGCGACGAAGCGCGGCCGTGCCGTTGCAGTTGCCGCCACCCGGGACGCCACGTCGCGTTCCGACATCAGCGCCTTGCGTGAACGCGTGGCCGACGCCGAACGGGAACTCGCGCAGACGCGCGACTACCTGCAATCCATCCAGGAAGAGCACGAGGCGACCAACGAAGAGCTGCAGGCGACCGGTGAAGAGGCGCAGTCCGCCAACGAGGAACTGCAGAGCATCAACGAAGAGATGGAAACCTCGAAGGAGGAGCTCGAGTCCACCAATGAGGAACTGATCACGGTCAACGAGGAGATGGGCAATCGCAATGCCGAATTGAACCGTCTCAACGCCGATCTCAACAATCTCCACGTCACCATCCACACCGCTATCCTCGTTCTCGGACGGGACCTGACGATTCGCCGCTTT
>DASRLB010000241.1:0-4934 GCA_035648695.1 Acidobacteriaceae bacterium
CTGCATATCGAGGACCTGGACATCGATTCGGCAGCGATGCAGTTGCGCGTGAAGGGCGAGCTGGTGGTGATGACGGCCACCGAGTTCCGCCTGCTGGATTACCTGGCGCGGCATCCGGGCCGGATGTTCAGCCGCGACCACTTGCTGGATGCGGTGTGGGGCGATGCCCGGTTTGTGACGCCGCGCAGCGTCGATGTCTATGTGCGCCGGATCCGCGAGAAAATCGAAGTCGATCCGGAGACGCCGCGTTATCTGAAGACGATGCGGGGGGCGGGGTACAGGTTTGAGATCCCCAAGGCCGGCATGGTGGTGAGCGGGCCGGCGGCCATGAGCGAGTTGAGCCAGTAGCCGGTGGGAATGCGCTCGTCTAAAAGATGTTTTTTGTGAGATGGTCAGAGGTATGAGGCGCAGCCTGTTTGTCGCTCTGCTGGTCCGGCTGCTGGTGGGGTTCGCGGCTGCGGGACTTTTGTGGTTCTGGCTGCCGCAGTGGTGGGTCGATGCGGTTGTCGCGGTGGTAGTCGCAGCCGGCGTCGCGTGGTGGTGCTTGCGGCTTTTCGTGCGGAGGATCGTGCCGCTGGAGCAGGCCGCGCAGCGCGCCGGGGACGATGCAGACGATGCGGCTCAGAGGCTGGCGCGGAGTGGCGAGAGCCGGCGCGAGTTGGAGGCGCTGCTCGACTCGATGCAGGATGCGGTCGTGGCGGTCGATGCGGCCGGGCGGATTCAGTGGACGAATGCGCCGATGCGGCGGCTGATTCCGAGCGCTCCGGCGAGTGGCCTGGTGCGCGTAGGACATGCGCTGGTGCAGACGATTCGCGATCCCGATGTGCTGGCCTGTGTGGGCGCGGCGCTGGCGCAGCGGACGGTGGTCGAGGGACGGGCGACCTCGGTTGTGCCGGGCAAGATTTTCGATGTGAATGCGGCGCCGATGCCGCAGGGAGGCGCGGTCGCCGTGCTGCGCGATGTGACGCGTGTGGAGCAGATGGAACGGGCGCAGAAGGATTTTGTCGCCAATGTTTCGCATGAGTTGCGGACGCCGCTGACATCGATCACGGGATATGTCGAGACGCTGCTGGAAGAGGATGCGGAAGGGATCGTGAAGGAATTTCTCGGCACGATCCAGAAAAATGCGGTGCGGATGAACCGGCTGACCGAGGACCTGCTGGTGCTGGCGCGGGTGGAGTCGGGCGACCATCCGGTGCGGCCGGTGCCGGTGAAGGCCGCGCTGCTGGTGCAGGAGGCGTACGACTCGATGGCGCGGCTGGTGCGGGATTCGGGTGGGGAGTTGCAGTTGCAGGAAGTTGTCGACGCCGAGGTGATGGCCGACAGCGATGCCGTGGTCCGGGTGCTGAACAACCTCATCGAGAATGCGACGAAGTATGGGCGCGGCGAGGCAGAGACGCGGATTGTAATGTCGGCGGTGGCGAGCGAGGACGGGATGGTGCGGTTCGGCGTGCAGGATTTTGGGGCGGGGATTCCGTCGGAGCATATTGGGCGGCTGTTCGAGCGGTTCTATCGGGTGGACAAGGGACGGTCGCGGGAGTCGGGTGGAACGGGGCTGGGGCTGGCGATTGCGCGCCGCCTGATCGAAGCGCAGAACGGCAGGATATGGGTGGAAAGCGAACTCGCGCGGGGCAGCGCGTTCTTCTTCACGCTGCCGCTGGCGAGCAAGGAGGAGCACTCCGGCCAGCTTGGGCTGGATCTTTCTCCAGTGAGCCGCGAACCTATCTAGTGACTGCACAAATTACTTCTCGTTTACATTGCGGCGCGCCTTATCTCCTAGTCTGTATAGATAAGCATTGATAGGGCTGGGCTTCTGCGGAGGTTGGGACCATGCGCGTCAAATTTCAACATAGCCTGGAAGAGTTGAAAGAGCAGTTACTGGTGATGGCGGGGCTGGCGGAGCATTCCGTGCAGCGCGCTGTGGAGGGTTATTCTTCGCGCGACGTTTCGGTGTGCGAACTGGTAATGCAGTCCGAGCGGGCGATCAATCGGCTGGAGCGCGAGATCGATCAAAGGGCCGTCGACCTGCTTGCGATGGAACAGCCGATGGCGGTCGATCTGCGGTTTATTCTCGCGGTGCTGCGGATCAATGTGGACCTGGAACGAGTGGGCGACCAGGCGGTGAACATCGCGGAGCGCGGACAGGAAATGATGTTGCTGCCCGAGGCGGAACTGCCGGTGGACATACCGCGGCTGGCGTCGCTGGCGGAGGCGATGGTGCGGTTGGCGCTGCAATCGTTTATCGAGGGCGACGCGGACCTGGCGCAGTCGGTGCTTCTGCTCGACGATCAGGTGGACGAGATGAATCGGGCGACGTTCGATGCGCTGAGCGCGTTGATCCAGCAGACGCCGGAGATTACGCCGCAGGCCCTCAGCGCGCTGATCGTCGCGAAGAACCTGGAGCGGGTTGGCGACCACGCGACCAATATCGCGGAGGACGTTATCTTCTGGGTGAAAGGCGCGGATGTGCGGCACGGTATTCGCCTGGTTGACGAGGCTGAAGCTCGCGTGGCGTAGGTCGAACTACTTCGCAGGAGTTTGTGGAGTGATGCGTTCGAGCAAGATGGTGTCCTTGTCCTCGTAGTCTACTTTCCAGTCACGCGTGGCCTTGAGGAGATAGACCAGAGGCGCATCTTTTTCGAACAGGACGTACTGAATATTGTGTTTATTCAGTAACTCGATGGAATTCTTCAAGTGGATCACATCCAGATAATCCTTGAAGGTGCCGTTATATTCAAAGATATCTACTCGGGAATCTACAAATGTTGGAATCTGGCGCTCGTACCAGATGAGATAGCCGCCCCACAGGAAATCGTTGAAGACTTTTCCCTGCGGCTTGAAGTTTGCGAGATAAGGCAGGGCCTGAGTCGGAAAATGAGCGTCCCCCTCCGTCACCGATTGCTCGGGCGCGCGGAGGCGGCCAACCACGCAACATAAAATCACGAACACCAGCGCCGCCGAGATCAGCGGGCTTAGCGGCCGGCGCGACGCGGCGGGAGTGGTCGATGCCAGCGACCTTGCCAACAAAGGGCCGACGAGAATTGCGCCGAGAAATAGAAAACGCGAGTAACTGAAGGCTGAATAAAGTCCCATGGCCGCGAGGGCCAATTCAAAAAGCCCCCATTTGCGGCTGCGTATTAGTTGAAAGAGGAATAGCAGCGCCAGGAAAAACAGCATGATGCGGCCGCGCGGCGTGTGGAAGTCCAGGCTCTTCCACTCTTCGATATTCGAGATATTCAACTTCTGCTCGAATGCCAGGTTGAAAGGATAGAAGACCAGGCGCCAACCATAGGGGTTCAGGAAGAGTGCGGCCGCGCTGACCAACCAGCACAGAACAAGGCGCTTGATCCTCGGCATGGAAAGCGCACGGTTTTCGATGCATCCCAGTGAAATGGTGAAAGAGTTGGCGGCGATAAACATGCCGAAGACGACCATGCCGATGAGCCACGACCCGTGCGTATTGACCCAGAGAGCGAACAGGAACGGAAGCGTCCAGACGATGCGCTCGTCTCGTTGCGCGCGGACTAGGACCAATAGCTCAAGTACGAGCAGCATCCAGCCGAAGAGAAGAGTGCGAGGACCGAAGGACACCGTCGAAAGGCAGATGCCGATGACGGTCACAAATGCCGACGCCCAAATGGATTTGGAGTGAAGGTAGGTGAGGTAGAGTACGCCGAGAAAAATAGCTTCTATGGCTGCAAGCGTGACGAAATAGAGGCCGCTTATTCCGAAGAGATGAAAGCCGGCATAGAACGGAAGCTCGGCAAACCACTCATGATTCATCCATGGCGCGCCGGCGGCGGTGAAGGAAAACAGGTCACGTCTGATAAACGCATGACTCGATAGTTGTATTTGCGCGTCGCGAAGGTGCCACCAGATATCGGGATCCACCATGGACCGGGGCACGCAAAAGTAGACAACAGCCGCAATAAGACAGCTTGCGATGATCGAAGGCCAAAGGAGCGATGGACGTGTAGCTGCATGGACTTCCGTAGCTTGCAACGATTTATCGTCCATGACTTTAGTCACACCTCGTACGTCTTATGGGGCCATGTTTCATGTGTGATCTTACACTCGTATCGATTAAGCTCGATAAGGACGATGGACAACGTATCGCTGCTATGGGACGTAAAACTACAATTCGCTGGAAAGGCGCGAGAAGCTCAGTTCTAAGAGACACCCGCGGGCAGAGCCTCGTAGAAATCGCGGTGATGATGCCGATCTTTGCGCTGCTGCTGTGCTATGCGGTGGACTTCGGCTACTTCTTTTTGGCTGCGGCGAATATTGCGTCTTCCGCCCGGGTGGCGACCCAGTATTCCATCCTTGGATACCAGGGGCCTGCGCAGTCGGCCCTGGCGAATGCGGGGCCGGTCTCGGATAGTACAAGCGTGGCGTCGCTTGCGTCGGCGGAACTGGCCAGCCTGGTAAACTCCGCGACTAAAACGACGATCGGCGTCTGCAGCAAGGCCCTCGGCATGAGCACAAGCAACACAAAGCTGCCGAAGTGCAGCAACTATGGGCTGACGGGAACGACCTACACGCCGGCTGCTGACCCGGAAGCGCCAAGGTTTGTGCTGCAACGCGTCGACGTCACGTACACGGTGCAACCACCGATCCCGATCTCATTTTTCGGCAGTTCGTGGCTGCCGCCGATGACGTTCCATCGCGAAGTCTCGATGAGGGCCATGGATTGATGCGCAAATTTTTTCAACGCGCGAAATTCCTTGGCCCGAAAACGGCTTCCCCGGGCGAGAAAGGGATCACCCGGCTATTTGGCTGGATGCGCGACGAATGCGGATCGATCATGATCGAAACCACGCTGGGCTTCATGGTCATGATGTCGATGGTGCTGGGGATCATGGAATGCAGCATGATGGCGTACACCTTCAGCGTGATGGAAGATTCAGCGCGGGAAGGCGTTCGATATGCCACTG
>DASRLB010000242.1:0-16354 GCA_035648695.1 Acidobacteriaceae bacterium
GGAGGGGGAGGAGGGACTACGGCATTAACTGTGAACGAATCCCCCGACGGCGAAACAGAAACAACGGGCAGTGTTTGGCCATTGAGGAAACTGCCTGCGGTCAGGCCAATGAATGTAACTTGCTGGCCAGGGGCGAAGGAATTCTTCGCTGTCAGCGTTACCACGCTCGTGGGGCTCGGAGAGATATTTGCGGAGGGGGTAAAGGCGGTGATGCTGGCCGTGAGGCCCGTGGGCGGGTTGCAAAGGGTGTAATCGGGAATGCCGCCGCCGGTGAAACGGTTGTACGTGCCGGCGCAGACCGCGCCCGAGGCGGGGTTGATGTCGGCAAAGCTCAGATCGCTGCTGGCGTAGGTGAAGCTGCGCACCGAAACGGGCGAGCCCTTGCAATCGACCGCGCTGGCGCTGAGGCCGGAGCCGATCTGGCCGAAGTTGAGCGACTCGCCGTAGATGGCGAAGTTCGGCGACAGGGTAATGGTCTTGACCTGGCCGACGACCGGGCCGGAGTCTCCACCGCTGCAAAACTGCACGACCGTCTTGTTGCCGCAACCGGCCAATGACGCGCCGAAGGGTACCGTAATAAAAAGCAGAACCACTAAACTCAAAAACCGCCGCATCGAACCTCCCCGCCCAACCGGAACCCAAGCTGAACGGTCAAACCGCAAACTCTGAATTGCCGAAGCTCCAGTGTAGAAGGTGCCGGGAACAATGGGCAAATGCCCAGCAAATACCCGTCTATGGAAAAGCTTCTTCGTTAGACGTGCCTACGCTTGGAAAGTACCCATTTGTCGAGCGCCGCGGACGCTAAAATGGCCAGCCAATAGGCGGCGATATTTTTCAGCGAGAAGAACCGGCCGAGGAGCAGCTTGCCGGCCAGGGTTGTGCGGAAGGCGTCGAGGGCCGGGGTGTGGACGAGGCGGCTGCACTCGACGAGCGTTGCTATGAGCGCGGCGAGGGCCGCGACCCTGGGCGGGCTGAGGCGGGGCAGAAGGGCGGCGGCCAGCCAGTAGAGCATCGCGGCCCAGAAGACCGAGCCGCCATATTTGTAGAAGAACGGCGCAAGGTGCAGCGGGGCGAGGCGCCAGGCGATGCCGATGGGGATAAGGGCGAGGGTGATCGCGGCGCTGATGAGGCGGCGGTTCATAAAAAGACAGAGTGTAGAGATTAGAGTGTAGAGCGTAGAGAAAGCCTGCCGTTGAACGACCGTGTCTCTTCTCTACACTCTATCCACTACGCTCTATCCTCTACGCTCTCATCACTGCCCTGGGGGCATGTTGTCCGCGAACCATTTCACGGTGCGCTCGTTGCGGTCGCGGATGTGCGCGGGATCGCGGAAGCCGTGGCCCTCGTTGGGGTACACGACGAGCTGGGTTTTGACGCCGAGGTCCTTGAGCGCGTGCCACATTTCGAAGCTCTGGGGCGCGGGGCACTCGCCGTCGCGGTCGCCGACGATGATGAGCATCGGGGTCTTCGCCTTCTTGATGAACGTAATCGCGGAACTCCGGGCGTAGACCGCGGGGTCGTCATAGACGCTGGCGCCGAAGAAGGGGATCATCCACTGGTCGATGGAGTTTTCGCCGTAGTAGCTGAGCCAGTCGGAGAGGCCGGCGCCGGCGACGATGGCGCGGAAACGGTTGGTCTGGGTTTCGGCGAACATGCTCATAAAGCCGCCGTAGCTCCAGCCGGTGAGGCCGACGCGGTGGTTGTCGATGGAGACTTTTTTCTCGACGGCGTCGATGCCGGCGAGGATGTCGCGGAGGTCTCCGTAGCCGAAGTCCTTGATGTTGGCGGCGGTGAATTTTTCACCCTCGCCAAAGCTGCCGCGGGGGTTGGGTTGGAGCTCGAAGTAGCCGAGGGCCGACCACTGTCCCGCACCGCGAGGGAACGCCGAAGCCGACGGGCCGCCGTGGACGGTCACGATCATCGGATATTTCTTGTGGGGGTCGTAGTTGGTGGGATACGTGAGCCAGCCCTGGACGTGGAAGCCTTCGTTGTCCCATTCGAGGGACTCGATGCGCGCCGTGGACTTGGGGGCGGCGTCGTTGAGGTGGGTCAACTGCGTGAGCTTGCCGGCGTGCTCGGTCCAGACCTCGGGCAGGACTTTCGGGCCGCTCATGACGAACGCGGCGATGTCTTTGTCGGAGACCGAGACGGCGTCCTTGATGGCGCCGCCGCCGACGCGGACTTCGCCCAAGTCAAGTGGCGTGCCTGCTGCCTCCTTTTTGTCCGGGTCCCAGCCAACGAACAGTGTGTGTCCGCTGCGGTCCTCGACGAAGCCGATGCGGTGGTCGTTGAACCAGCCCTCGAACGTCGGTGTGCCGTCGATTCCGGGAGTGACGTCGACCGGTTGGCCGCCCTTGGCGTCGACGATCCAGACATCGCCGCCGGTGGAGCCCTGGTCGGACATGAGGCCGCCAATGAAGGCGATGTGCTTGCCGTCGGGGGAGTAGCGGGAGACGGCAATCTGCAGGCCGTGCATGGCGCTGGAAGTCTTGGCGGGATCGAACACTACCTTCGGCTCGCCGCCGCGGGTCTGGCGGTAGATGTCCGCGACCCACCAGTTGTTTTCGCCGGGAGGGTTGGCGGCGGTGTAGGTGATTTCCCTGGAATCGGGCGCCCAGCCGAACTCGTATACATGCAGCTTGGCGGGGGTGAACCACTCGCCCTTGCCGTCCGCAACGTCGACGGCGTAGATACGCTGAATTTCGACGCCGTCTTCGCCGATGACGCCCGACCACGGCTTCATCGCGTCGAGTGCGCCGGCCGAGCGCGTGGCGTTTTCGACGAAGAGGAAGGCTATCGACTTTCCATCCGGCGACCAGGCGGCCTCATGGAAGTTGCCGGTGACGTGGGTCAACTGCTTCGATTCGCCGCTGGCCCTGGACCACAGAAAAATCTGCGGCTGCACAGGCTTTTCTTCCTTGCCGGTGCAGGTCGAGGTGTAGGCCAGCCACTGTCCGTCGGGCGACCACATGGGCGAACCGTTGGAGCAGTCGCTCGTGCCGGCGGGGGCGACAATCTTGTCTTTGGCTGGATCGGGGTTGGCGACGTCGGTGATGTGGATTTGCGATCCTTCACGCGACCCCAGGGACCAGGCGACCATCGTGCCGTCGGGGGAGATGGCGACGCCTCCGGGCGCTCTGCCGCCGCCGCCGCGCTGGGCGGTTGCGGAAAGAGAGAGAAGGACCAGTAAGGCGGCAGGGACAGCGAAGGTGCGAGCAAATCGAAGCGAAATCGTCATGCGGAAAAGCGTATCACCTGAAGACGGCACTTCCCAGCACCCGGGCAAGCATCGTCGCGAGCGTGGGCGCTCAACTTCGATGGTGGATTGGAACCTATTTGCCAAGTTGCAGATGGGAAGCGATGCGGTGCTGGTCGATGCCGCCGACATAGTCTCCGTAGCGGGGATGGTCGAAGAGATGGACGTAGTAAATCTGCGTCCGCCAGGGAAATTGAGACGGCAGCAGGTTCTGGTTGAGATGGATTTTGATGTTATCGTGCGCGGCGTTGAACTGTTCGTTGGCCAACAGTTCGCCATTGAATGGCCCGTACATTTCCTTATCGCAGCCGACGACGTCGTCGAGGTACATGAACAGGCGCGGCAGGAAATTTGTATCGCCAGTGTCGAGAATGCGGAGCATGTCGCGGGAAGACGAGAAGTAGTCGAGATCGTTGAAGATCGCGGCCAACGGGGGACGGGTGGCCTGCGCGAAAAAGCCGGCGACAGTGTCCCGCACGTTGCCGATGACCAGTTCCGCGGTGGTGAGCTTGCTCTTCAGGCGCTCGACGTCCATGGCGTATTGAGCAGGTTGGAACCAATAGGGGAGATCGGGGATGCCTTCGACCGCCGGCAAGCCGCCACCGGTATCGAAGCCATAGAGCTGGATGCGTACGCCAAGCTCTTTGGCGATGGTTGCGGCGTAACGTTCCAGGACCAGGAAGGTGACTCCACCGGCGACGCCGAACTCCGCAACCGAAATCTCGCGATAGCCGAGTTCGCGGGCGAGCCGGGCCGCATGCCACATGCAATAGGCGTGGGCAGGCCGCTCCAGACTGCCGGTCTCGACCAGGAAACCGAAGGAGACTGGAACAACGCCGGAAGTCCACCGCAGGAAGCGTCGAGTGACCAGGGAGAGCAGCGTTCCGGAGGCCAGCGCCTTGGCGGCTTTTGGGAAAGGGTTCTTCATTCAACGGACTCCTGGATGGTCAAGAGACAGCCGACGCAAGCGTTTGCGTTGCCGCCATCGTTGGAACCACCGCTTTGCGGTTCAGATTACCATCTGCCTCCTCGGCTCATTTTCCTGGTTATGGATGCAACAGGGGCGCGTCGCGATGTCGGAAGCGACCTCAGGGGGTGGCCGTGCAGGGGCCGTAGTCCTTATTGAGCTTTTCGATCATGAAGGTCTGATCGCCGGTGCTGTTTTTCACCTTCTTCACCTTCGATCCGTGGACTTTTACCAGGTCGCCGACCTTGACGTTGGTATCTCCGGAGAGGGTGTAGGTTTTCATGTCGCTTCCCGTCCCGGATTGGATCTGGACGCCGGCGGGTCCGGCAATGACGCAGCCCTTGATGGTGTGATGGCTGTTATGGACGTGGACCAGGACGACGGTGCCGATGACGATAACTCCTACCGCAGCGACGCCAACGCCGATCACTTCCCCTTTGCTGGGGCCGATTTGCTGCTGAGATTGATTGCAGGCTACGGGGGCGGTTTGTCCGCAAAACAGGAACAAGCTGACGGCGATCATGGAGAGGATTCCAGTGCGACGGTACATGGTCGTTCTCCCTGGGTAAGCCGACGAAGAATGAACGAGTTCTGGAGCCGATCGATTGCCGGCTTCAGTCGTCGTGATGGACGACCCCAGAAACAACGGATGAGCGAAATCACATTGAGACGTTCGTGCAACGAGTCGTGCAGTCCCGATTCGAGGAAAGTGCGGATTCTAAAGGGGATTTTACCACACGATCATGACGATTCCGGGCCATGTCAAACGAAAATCCATATTTTTTCGGTGATTTCTGCCTCGCTTCGCCTGGGTGCCCGCGATGGAATCTGGCTTGGCGCACCATGTCTGGACGGTAGAGGAACTTGGAGCCATCCTGCCGGAGCCGGTAACCAAGAAGCGCGTACAGGAAGAGGCTGGCAGCGTAGCTCAAAGGCAAGTAGGATGGGCGTCATGAACTGGCACTCTATCGTGTCTGCTGCAAAGCTCCTCGGCACAGCAGCAGTGATCGTTGGGGTCATCGCAATTGTGATCTTTGGCCAAGCGTCACAAACGCAGCGGCGGATGGCCGAATACAAGAAGAGTGGCCGCTTGATCGACTTGCTTAAGATTTTCTCCAGATACTGAACCGGCAGACAAGCGATTTCAAATTGTCCCGCCACCATGCCCCCAGTTTCAAGCTGACGCACTACCATCTGGTCTTGGAAGCTGTCTAAAAGCTTCGTTCGGGAAAGTTCCGAATATGGCCGTCCCAAACCGGAACCCATGTCCCGGGGGCTAAAGCCCAGATTCCGTGGCGAGTTTGATGTCCGGGCTAAAGCCCGGACCTATCCCAGAAGCAACAACAACAGCACTTCGTCTTCCCTCGCAGAGTTTTAGACAGATCCTAGAACTTGACTCACGGCGGCGGGAATTGATACTGTAAGAGGGTTCCGCGAGTATCCGGAACGCGCCGTCATGAAGAGGCGCAAGTGGCAGGCGAGGATCGTTCGCCTGCGCTATACTGGATACAAGAGATTTCACCGCAGGGTTCTCCGGCAGAATTGGGGAATTTGCAACACTGCGGCCTGTCTATCGCGCCTGCGCCACCCTCCTTCCGGCTTGCCGGACCCCATAAGGACGGGCTATGCGGGCCGGAACAGCGAAACGGAGTTGGGCAGTTGGGCAGACTCGCAAGAGTCGGTTCAATCAACCTCGGTCACCGTCGCTGTTATTCGCCTGAAGGGTTTTTGTTGTATACGCAGTCAGCAGTACGGCCGCGTGCAGGATTCAGAACTTCGCCGAAGTGCGCTTGCGTGCTTCGCCTTTTGCGCGTCCGCAAGGATTGCGTGGGAGTAAAGCGTAAGGAGCTGCCCTGCACCGAGCCCGAATACAGAAATTCGGGTAATTCCGAGGGAGTTTGTAAAGTGCCTACGTTCCATCAGCTCGTCAAGCAGGGCCGCACGCCGACCCGCTACAAGACCGCCTCTCCCGCGTTGCAGGGTTCGCCCCAGCGGCGTGGAGTTTGCACCCGCGTCTACACGCAGACCCCCAAGAAGCCGAACTCGGCCCTCCGCAAGGTCGCCCGTGTTCGCCTCACCAACGGCATTGAAGTTACGACGTACATCCCGGGCATCGGCCACAACCTGCAGGAGCACTCGATCGTGCTGATCCGCGGCGGCCGCGTGAAGGACCTTCCGGGTGTTCGTTACCACGTGGTCCGCGGAACGCTGGATTCTGTCGGCGTGGCGAACCGCAAGCAGAGCCGGTCGAAGTATGGCGCGAAGAGGCCGAAGGCGTCTGCCGGTAAGTAAAGATTTGGGTTGTCGGTTCTCGGTTGTGGGTTCTCAGTGAGAACGTACTTACCGAGAACCCACAACCGAGAACCTGTTCCACCAAGTCCAGCACGTGAGAAGTCACCGAGCTGGAGGAAGAAGAAGAGAAGAATGCCACGTAAAGGTTTTATTGCGAAGCGCGAAGTTGCTCCGGACCCGGTTTATGGTTCCACGCTGGTCACGAAGTTTGTCAACAGCATGATGTGGGGCGGCAAGAAGTCCACTGCCCAGGGCATCTTCTATGAGGCGATGACCGCTCTCGAAGCCAAGGGCGGCGACGAAGCTCTGAAGCTCTTCAAGAAGGCTGTCGAGAATGTGAAGCCGATGCTGGAAGTGAAGTCCCGCCGCGTCGGTGGAGCGAACTACCAGGTGCCGATCGAAGTGAACCCCGAGCGCCGTACGTCGCTTGCGATTCGCTGGCTGGTGACGTTCGGCCGCGCACGTGGTGAAAAGGGAATGGTCGACAAGTTGACCGCCGAGCTTCTCGACGCAGCCAATGGCCGCGGCGCAGCGATGAAGAAGAAGGAAGACGTTCATCGCATGGCCGAGGCGAATAAGGCGTTCGCGCACTATCGCTGGTAAGAGCCAGTGAATCGTGAGCAGTGAGTAGTGAATAAGGCGCGGGGTTCGATGCTTTACCTGCGCGGATGAGATGGATTTACGGCGGGCTTTGCGCCCGCAGAAAAGATACGAATCGTGGCACGCACAGTACCTCTCGCAAAATGCCGCAACATCGGCATCATGGCTCACATCGACGCCGGCAAGACGACGACGACCGAGCGCATCCTCTTCTATACGGGCATCACGCACCGTATTGGCGAGGTACACGAGGGCACAGCCACCATGGACTGGATGGAGCAGGAGCAGGAGCGCGGCATCACGATTACGTCCGCCGCGACGACTTGCACCTGGAAGAACATCCGCATCAACATCATCGATACTCCGGGCCACGTGGACTTCACCGCTGAAGTCGAGCGCAGCTTGCGTGTGCTCGATGGCGCGGTTGCGTGCTTCGATGCGGTCGCGGGTGTGCAGCCTC
The DNA here is from genome assembly GCA_035648695.1 of Acidobacteriaceae bacterium. Taxonomy (GTDB): domain Bacteria; phylum Acidobacteriota; class Terriglobia; order Terriglobales; family Acidobacteriaceae; genus Granulicella. The sequence goes on from DASRLB010000242.1 coordinate 7,576, forward strand.
AGTCCGAAACGGTGTGGCGTCAGGCGGATAAATATAAGGTCCCCCGGGTCTGCTTCATCAACAAAATGGACCGGGCCGGCGCGGACGCTGTCTATGCGACCTCGACTATCGTCGAGCGTCTGGGCGCGCGCGCGATTCCGATCAACATTCAGATTGGCGCGGAGGCGAAGTTTGCCGGCGTCGTCGACCTGGTTACGATGAAGGCGATCCTGTGGCACGACGAAACGATGGGCGCGGAATACTCGATCGAAGAGATTCCCGCCAACCTCGTCGAGACCGCGCAGGCTGCTCGCCATCACCTGATCGAGGCGGTTGCCGACTCCGACGACATCATCATGCACCACTATCTTGAAGGGACCGAACCCACTGAGGCTGAACTGAAAGCCGGTATCCGCAAGGCGACCATCGCGATGCATATCTTCCCGGTGCTTTGCGGCTCCGCGTTCAAGAACAAGGGTGTGCAGACGCTGCTGGACGCGGTGGTCGACTACCTGCCGAGCCCGCTCGACATTCCTCCCATGATCGGCCATAACCCCGACAACATGGAAGAAGAGATCATCCGCAAGGCCGACGACAGCGAGCCGCTTTCGGCGCTTGGCTTCAAGATTATGACCGACCCGTTTGTCGGCCAGCTTATCTTCATCCGCATCTACTCGGGCGTGCTGAAGACCGGCGACACGGTGCTGAATCCGCGTACGACAAAGACGGAGCGCATTGGCCGGCTGCTCAAGATGCACGCCAACAAGCGCGAGGAAATCACGGAGATTATGGCGGGCGATATCTGCGCGGCTGTCGGTCTCAAGAACCTCGTCACGGGCGATACGATCTGTTCGCCCAAGGACCCCATCGCGCTTGAGCGCATCGACTTTCCGAAGCCGGTTATCGAGGTTGCGGTGGAGCCGAAGACCAAGGCCGATCAGGAGAAGATGGGCGTCGCGTTGTCGAAGCTCGCGCAGGAAGATCCCACCTTCAATGTCCGCACGGACATTGATTCGGGCCAGACCATCATTGCCGGTATGGGTGAGTTGCATCTTGAGATCATCGTCGACCGCATGATGCGCGAGTACAAGGTCGAAGCGAACGTCGGCAAGCCGCAGGTGAACTACCGCGAGACGATCCGCGGCAACGCCGATGCGGAAGGCAAGTACATTCGCCAGACGGGCGGCTCCGGCAACTACGGCCATGCGAAGATTCGCGTCTCGCCGAACGAGCCGGGCAAGGGCTACGAGTTCTCGAACGATACCAAGGGCGGCACGATTCCCAAGGAGTACATCAAGCCGATTGACCAGGGCATCCAGGAAGCCATGCTGGGCGGCGTTCTCGCCGGCTATGAAATGGTGGACGTCAAGGTGTCGCTGTACGACGGCAGCTACCACGATGTCGACTCCAACGAAATGGCGTTCAAGATTGCCGGTTCGATGGCGTTCAAGGAAGCGGCGCGTAAGGCGAAGCCGGTCCTGCTCGAGCCTGTGATGGCGGTTGAAGTGACTGTCCCAGAGGATTACATGGGAACGATCATCGGCGATTTGAACTCTCGCCGTGGCCGTATCGAAGGCATGGAAATGGTTGGCAACACGCAGGCGATCCGTGCCAGCGTTCCGTTGTCGACGATGTTTGGATATGCAACGCACATGCGTGGAGCGACTCAGGGCCGCGCGAACTACTCGATGCAGTTCAAGCAGTACGAAGAAGCGCCCCGCTCGGTCTCGGAAGAGATCATTGCGAAGGTGCAGGGCAAGGACAGGGATTCCAAGTAAGCCGCGCGCTGGAGCCGGGGAAGCTTAACCGGCGCGCGCAAAACTCGAGTGCAGATATTCGCAACACGAATTAGGAGAACATCATGGCGAAGGAAAAATTCGATCGCAGCAAGCCTCACGTAAACATCGGTACGATCGGACACATCGATCACGGCAAGACGACGCTGACGGCTGCTATTACCAAGGTCCTGGCGAAGCACAACCCGAAGAACACGTTCCGTTCTTTCGACACGATCGACAACGCTCCCGAAGAGCGCGAGCGCGGCATCACGATCTCGACCTCGCATGTGGAGTACGAGACCAAGAACCGCCACTATGCGCACGTCGACTGTCCGGGCCACGCCGATTACATCAAGAACATGATTACCGGCGCCGCACAGATGGACGGAGCTATTCTCGTCGTTGCGGCCACTGACGGCCCGATGCCGCAGACCAAAGAGCACGTTCTGCTCGCTCGCCAGGTTGGCGTGCCGTACATCGTCGTGTTCCTCAACAAGTGCGACGCGGTCGAAGACGAAGAGCTGATCGAGCTGGTCGAGATGGAAGTCCGCGAGCTCTTGTCGAAGTACGACTACCCGGGCGACGACACACCGATCATTCGTGGTTCGGCGCTTGGTGCGTTGAACGGCGAAGCTCAGTGGGAAGCGAAGATTGACGAGTTGATGGAAGCTGTCGACAAGTACATTCCGCAGCCCGAGCGCGCTGTCGACCTGCCGTTCCTGATGCCGATCGAAGACATTTTCTCGATCTCGGGTCGTGGAACCGTGGTCACGGGCCGTATCGAACGCGGCAAGATCAAGGTTGGTGAGGCTTGCTCGATCGTCGGTTTCCGCGATACGCAGCAGACGGTTTGCACCGGCGTCGAAATGTTCAAGAAGCAGCTGGACGAAGGTCTGGCCGGCGACAATGCTGGGCTGTTGCTCCGCGGCGTTGCGAAGGAAGATGTCGAGCGTGGCATGGTCCTTGCGAAGCCGGGATCGATCACGCCGCACACCGACTTCAGGGGCACCGTGTACGTTCTGTCGAAGGAAGAGGGCGGCCGTCATACGCCGTTCTTCAACGGCTATCGTCCGCAGTTTTATTTCCGCACGACGGACGTTACGGGTTCGGCGAAGCTGCCGGAAGGCACTGAAATGTGCATGCCCGGCGACAACATCGAGTTGACCATCACGCTGCATACTCCGGTCGCGATGGAGAAGGGTCTGCGGTTTGCGATTCGCGAGGGCGGCAGGACTGTCGGCGCGGGTACGATCAGCGAGATCATCAAGTAGTTTCGTGAGCTTTTAGCCTCTAGCTCCTAGCTTTTAGCTAGAGGCTAAAGGCTAGGGGCTAAAAGCTAAACCGAGGGCTACCGGTTCGCCAAGAAATATGACGGCCGGTAGCCACTCCAAACGATCTTTGATTCAAGAAAGAAAAACATGGCACAGCAACGCATCCGTATCCGCCTGAAGGCTTATGACTACCGCGTTCTCGACCAGTCCACCGGCGAGATCGTTGAGACCGCAAAGCGCACAGGCGCGCAGGTCGCCGGGCCGATTCCTTTGCCCACGATGAAGAACAAGTATTGCGTTCTGCGCTCGCCCCACGTCGACAAGAAGTCGCGCGAGGCTTTCGAGATTCGCACGCACAAGCGCTTGATCGACATTCTCGAGCCCACGCAGCAGACGGTTGACGCGCTGATGAAGCTCGATTTGCCGGCAGGTGTGGACGTTGAGATTAAGACGGTAACGAAGTAAGTAGTGGCTGGACTGGTGACGCAGATCCCCTACGGGGATGACAACCAGAAAGGCAACATCAATACCTACAGTGCCGCGATCAACGCAGCATGATGAGGAAAGGGAAGTATGTCAGTCACAGGAATTCTGGGTAAGAAAATCGGCATGACGCAGGTGTTCGATGACAATGGAGCGGTCCATCCCGTTACCGTTCTCAAGGTCGGGCCATGCGTTATTACGCAGCTCAAGACGATGGCGAAAGACGGCTACGACGCCGCGCAGATCGGCCTCGTCGAGTTCGTCAAAGCGACCAAGGTGAACAAGGCCATGACCGGCCACTTCGCCAAGACCAACGTGCCGCCCGTTCGCGAGATCCGCGAAGTGCAACTCGAGTCTGTCACTGGTAACGACGACGATCAGGGCGCCAAGGCCGGCGATCGCATCCTTGTCGACATCTTCGACGGCGTGAAGTTTGTCGACGTGATCGGCAACTCCAAGGGCCGCGGTTTCGCGGGTGTCATTCGCCGGCATGGATTTGCGGGCGGACCGAAGTCGCACGGACACATGTTCCAGGTGCAGGGCTCGATCGGCGCATCGTCGTTCCCCTCGCGCGTTTTCCCCGGCCAGCGTATGCCCGGCCACATGGGAACCAACCAGGTCACGGTCCGCAATCTCCGCATCCGCGGAGTCGACGTGGATGAGAACCTTCTGCTGGTTGAAGGCGCAGTACCCGGAGCGCGTGATGGCTACGTGCTGGTCTCGAAGGCGAAGGCGCCACCGAGAGAGCGCCGCGGATTTGCAGGCGCAGCTACAAAGGATGCGTTGAAGGCTTCCAAGAAGGCTGCACCGAAGAAGAAGTAAAGCAGGGAATAGGAAGTAGGCAGTAGGGAATAGCAAACCTACTCCGAAAGCCACAAGCAATAATCTGCGCAGGGAATAAACCGAGAACGCAGACTAACAGATTTACGGTGTGCCGCACAGTTGGCATGCAAAGGAAGAAGTAGAGATGGCAAATATCAATGTAGTCAATCTCACGGGAGCCAAGGTTGGCGAGTTCGAACTCGACGATCTTTTCTCGGGAGAAGTAAACGAAGCGTTGCTTTGGGAAGCGGTCAAGCACTATCGGGCGTCGTTGCGCCAGGGTACGGCGGCCACCAAGAACCGCAAGAAGGTTTCGGGCGCAGGCAAGAAGCTTTGGAAGCAGAAGGGCACGGGGCGCGCCCGCGTGGGCTCGATCCGCACACCACTCTGGCGTGGCGGCGGCACGGTCCACGGGCCTCAGCCGCGCAGCTACGACTACCAGTTCCCGAAGAAGAAGCTGATGGGCGCGCTCCGCTCGGCCATTGCTTCGAAGATCTCTGCCGGCAAGCTGACGATCGTCGAGAACTTCGACACCGCCGAGGGCAAGACCAAGCTTTTCCGCAACGCACTGAACGCGCTCGAAGCGAAGAAGACCACGCTGTTGGTGGAGTCGTCGCAGCAGTTGTCCGAGAAGCTGTACCTCGGTTCGCGCAACCTCTCCGGAGTTGAGCTTGTGCTCTCGTCCGAAGTTCACCCCTACGACCTGCTGAAGTATGAGCACGCCGTCTTCTCGAAGGCCGCGTTTGAGACTTTGCAGGAGACGCTCAAGAAGTCCGTCTCGAAGCGTAAGCACGCTGCTGCCGAGAAGGAGGCTGCATAATGTCGACCACTATTTATAAGGTAATCCGCCGTCCGCTTATCACGGAGAAGGCGCTTCAGACGCGCGAAGTCGAAGGCTCGCTCGTGTTTGAAGTGGCCGCGGGCGCAACCAAGACCGAAGTCAAGCAAGCTGTCGAGACGCTGTTCAAAGTGAAGGTCGCCGCCGTTCGCACTGCGAGCGTTGTGGGTAAGGAGCGCAAACGGGGTAAGTACTCCGGCTATCTTCCCGACTGGAAAAAGGCGTATGTACGTTTGAAGGCTGGGGAGAAAGTTCCCGACTTCGCAGCAGAAATCTAATAGTTGTGGGTTCTCGGTTGTGGGTTGTCGGTAGAAACGCTTTTACCGACAACCAATAACCGAGAACCAAGAACCCCAAGCACCACGTATCGCGCTCAGAGTAGTTAGAAGTTAGCGCGGCAAAGGAATAGCAACATGCCGATTAAATCATTCCGTCCGATTACGCCGACCCTCCGCTTCGCCACGAAGCTGGTCAACGACGACATCACGACCGACAAGCCGCATAAGCCGCTGCTCGCCGTGAAGCCTCGCACCGGCGGCCGTAACAACATGGGTAAGCTCTCGATCCGTCACCAGGGCGGCGGTCACAAACAGAAGCTTCGCCTTATCGACTTCAAGCGCGACAAGTACGGGATTCCCGCAACCGTCGCGACCATTGAGTACGATCCGAATCGCAGCTCGCGCATCGCGCTGGTACATTATGCCGATGGCGAAAAGCGCTACATCATCCAGCCGATCGGTCTGAAGGTTGGCATGAAGATCATGTCCGGCCCCGAAGCCGACATCCTGGTTGGCAACGCGCTTCCGCTCAAGAACATCCCGACCGGAACGATCGTGCACAACATCGAGCTTCGTCCCGGCAAGGGCGCGCAGATGGCACGCTCCGCCGGTGCACAGGTCAACCTGATTGCCAAGGAAGGCGATTACGCCCTCCTGAAGCTGCCCTCCGGCGAGACCCGCAAGGTGCTCGTCGAATGCATGGCGACCATCGGCCAGGTCGGCAACACGGACCACGAGAACGTTACGATCGGCAAAGCCGGACGCAACCGCTGGAAGGGCATTCGCCCGGCCAACCGCGGCGTTTCGATGAACCCGGTCGATCACCCGCACGGTGGTGGTGAAGGCAAGACCTCTGGCGGACGTCATCCTGTGACGCCGTGGGGCCAACCGACACGAGGCTACAAGACTCGCAATAACAAGCGCACGGATGTGTTTATTGTTCAGCGCAGGAATAAGGGTAAGTAGGTTATCGGTTCTGGGTTGTCGGTTCTCGGTAAGTACGTCTCTACCGAGAACCAACAACCGACAACCCAGAACGTAAGAGCAGCGCCCGGAGGAGCACCGAGCAGGTGTTGCAAGGGCATAACCAAGTCTCAGCACTCCTCCTGAGATTCGTCGTATCGAGCACACGCAGTACGGAGTTAGAAAATATGGCACGCTCTACAAAGAAGGGCCCATTCATCGACGCTCACCTTATGGTTAAGGTCGACAAGATGAACGAGGCGAACGAGAAGAAAGTGATCCGCACCTGGTCGCGCCGGTCCACCATCCACCCCGACATGGTGGGTCATACGATTGCTGTGCATAACGGGCGCAAGTTCATCCCCGTTTACTGCACCGAGAACATGGTCGGGCACAAGCTCGGCGAGTTCTCCGCAACCCGCACCTTCAAGGGTCACTCGGCTAAGTCCGGCGACACGGCAAAGGCCAAGTAAGGGAAATTTAGAGGAAAGCTATTAGCTCTTAGCTTCTAGCTTTTAGGAAGAAACATTATGGCTAAGTCAGCAGCTCCAGCAACTCCCGAATTCCGCGCCGAGGCAAAGTTTCAGCGCGGCAGCCCGCAGAAGGCCAAGCTTGTGCTCGACCTCATCAAGGGCAAGCGCATCGAGGCCGCGATCAACATCGTCTCGTTCACCAACAAGCGCTGGTCGCCGGTGATCGAAAAGGTCCTCCGCTCGGCTGTCCAGAACGCGGTTTATCTCTCCGACGAACGGGGCCTCGACATCGACGTCGATAACCTCTATGTCAAGACCGCGATCGCGAACGAAGGTCCGCGCATGAAGCGCATACGGCCTGCTCCAATGGGGCGTGCGTTCCGTTACCAGCGCCGCATTTCGCACATCATCGTCACGGTCGCGGAGAAGAAGTCCGCAGCCGAGATCGCTGAAGGGACTCCAGCACCGGCGAGAACTGCCGGCAGGAAGTCTTCGGCAAAGAAGGCAGCAGCCAAGAAGGCAGCGGCGAAAAAGGCTTCTGCAAAGAAGGCCGTCGCTTAGTAGTTGTGAGTTGTTAGTTCTAAGTTGTAAGTGAAAGACTGAGAACTGATTGCTAACAACTGAGAACTAAACGAATTTTCGCAGTATTGAACACGTATAGCCTTACCGGCTCAACCGGAAGGCTGCAAAGGTTGAAGGGAAAAATATGGGACAGAAAGTCCATCCTTACGGATTCCGCCTCGGCATCAACAAGCCGTGGAAGTCACGCTGGTTTGTAGAGCGCGGCTACGACAAACTCCTCGTCGAGGACGTCAAGCTCAAGGCTGAGCTGCGCGAGAAGCTCAAGGCTGCCGGCGTTTCGTCGGTGGAGGTCGAGCGCCCGGGCAACAAGCTGCGGCTGATCATCCGCACTGCTCGTCCGGGCATCATCATCGGTCGCAAGGGCGCGGAGATCGACAAGCTCAAGGCCGACATCCAGAAGCGCACATCGCGGGAAGTCTTCATCGACATCCTCGAGGTGAACAAGCCGGAGCTCGACGCTCAGCTCGTTTCGGAGAGCATTGCTCTCCAGCTCGAGAAGCGCGTTTCGTTCCGCCGAGCGATGCGCAAGTCGGTCGATTCGGCTCTGCGATTTGGCTGCAAGGGCATCAAGGTCCGCGTTTCGGGTCGCCTGAACGGTAACGAAATCGCTCGCTCGGAGTGGTATCTCCAGGGTCGTCTCCCGCTGCACACGCTGCGCGCCGACATCGACTACGGTTTTTCCGAGGCCCATACGACGTTCGGCATCATCGGCGTCAAGACCTGGGTGTACCGTGGCGATATCTACGAGCAGAAGAAGCGTCGGGATGTCGTTCCGGTTACCACCGGCGCTTTCTAGTCGCAGAACGGAGGACGCACATGCGCCGCGGAACGAAGCTCGGTATCACGAGCCTCCTTCTGTTTGTTTGTGCACTCCTCCTGACGCCGTGCATGGATGGCGTGTTCGCTATCATCGCGGCGGTTCTGTCATGTGTTACCGGTTTGCTGGCAGCTTCTAAAGGTAATCGCTGGTGGCTGGTAGTTCCGGTACTCGTTTTCGTCGCATTCGGACTTATGCTTTATGTAGGCTTTCACGCTGTTTAGCACTTAAGCCTTCCATAACGCCAAAGTCTGGTGTAAACTAACAAGGTTTGGCCCTGAGTCTGTCCTGAGCTTCGTTTGAAGCTTGTGTGACAGAGACCCCGGTCAGCGTTTCTTCTCGCAGTAGTTATTCGCGAAGAGTTCCGCCCCTCAAGTGCTTTCGTGTCATTAGCAGCTCAAAGGAATCATCATGCTTCTTCCCAAGAAAGTTAAGTACCGCAAGCAGCAGCGCGGCCGCATGTGCGGCAAGGCGTGGCGCGGCTCCGATATTTCG
>DASRLB010000243.1:0-4958 GCA_035648695.1 Acidobacteriaceae bacterium
GTACCAGCGCCAGTCCGGCGGCCGCGGCACTCCACCCAACCCACAGGCCCTCGAGCGCGCCGCCCAGACCGCCTCCAGCGAGTCCCTCACTAATATGGAATCGCGCATGACGTGGCTCGCCACCATTGCGCAATCCGCCACCTTCATCGGCCTCTTCGGCACCGTGATGGGCATCGTCGACGCCTTCCACGGCCTCGGCACCGCCGGCGCCGCCACCCTCCGCGCCGTCGCCCCCGGAATCAGCGAAGCCCTCATCACCACCGCCGCCGGCCTCGTCGTCGCCATACCCGCGCTCATCGGCTACAACCAGCTCACCGCCCGCATTCGCGAGTTCGCCGCCCGCATGGACGACTTCGGCCGCGAGCTCCTCAACGCCATCGAAAACGCCGCCCTCGTCCAACCTTCCGCGCAGCCTCACGTCCAACCACCCGCGCCTGAATCCAATCAGCGCCGCAACTTTTAAGCTCTACACTCTACGCTCTACACTCTGACTTTATGGCCTTCACCAACAGCCGCGGACGCACCCAATCGGCACTCGCCGAGATCAACATCACGCCGCTCGTCGACGTCGTCCTCGTGCTGCTGCTCATCTTCATGCTCACCGCGCCGGTGCTCCAATCGGGCGTCGAAGTCGCCGTCCCGCACACCCGCTCCGTCAATCAACTTACCGAAGAGCGCACCGTCATCACCATCGACAAAGATCAAAACATCTTCCTCCAGGACAAGCCGGTCAACATCAACGCGCTGCCCGCCGCGCTCCAAACCACCAACGGCCCCGGCAAGAGCAAGACCGTCTACGTCCGCGCCGACGAGGCCGTCCCCTTCGGCGCATTCGCCTCCGTCATGGACGCCGTCAAGCAGGCCGGCATCACCAACATCAGCATCGTCACGCAACCGATCAGCCAGAAATAATGTCCAGTTACGCCCATCCCGCCCCCCTCCAGCAGAAGCTTGGCAGCGGCTTCGCGGGCGCGGTTCTGCTGCACATCGCCGTCGCCGCGATCCTCATCGGCCTCGCTTTCCTCCATCCTTCGCACAACGACGTCTGGGGCGACAAGTCCGCCTCCACCGGCTCCATCCAGGCCCAGATGGTTCCCTCCATCCCCTTGCCCTCCAAAGTGCCGCCGGTAGACCACTCCGTCCTCGCTCCCGAAGACGTATCGAAAGTCGCCGCGCCTCCACCCAAAGAGCGCACCATCGCCGCACCCAAACCCACCGACATCCTCGTCAAGAGCAACACCAAGCCCCCAACAAAAGTCGCTACAAAGGAAACTCCTGCCCCACCCAAGCACCCGCAGCCCACGCCCGACACCACAAAAGCCGCCAGCGGCGAGCAAGCCACACAGATCGCGCAAACGGTCACGCCGGTAAAAAACGGCACCGCGTCCGCGGCCATCGACGACAAGGCCTTCGGCCTCCGCTACGCCTATTACCGCGACCAGGTCAGCCGCAAGGTCGCCGACAACTGGTACAACTCCGAAGCCGATCCACGCGCCTCGCAAGATAAACACGTCACCATCCAGATCGAAATTCTGCGCGACGGGTCAATAACCAACATCCAGATGGAGCAGCGCAGCGGTTCGCCCACACTCGACCAATCTGCGCTCCGCGCCCTGCAACGCATCGACACTTTCGGTCCACTCCCCGCCGGCGATCATGTCACCGTGGAGTTAACCTTTGACTACCACCAGCCATAGACGGCAACGATTCAACCCGCGAATACGTCTATCCTAGAGACAATGCGAAGAATGTCCTTCCCCCTCGCCGCACAATTCCGTCTCAGCGTTCTCACTGCCGCCGCGCTTTGCCTGCCCTTCTTCCCGCACCTCAACGCACAGGATTTCGGCGTCACCATCACCAAGGGCGTGCCCATCCGCATCGCCGTCGCCGACTTCAAGCCGGAGTCCGCGGACCCCGCGACCTCCGGCTACAAGCACACATTCGACACCACCCTCTTCGCCGACCTCAACGCCGCCGGCATATTCGACATTGTCTCCAAGGGCCTCATCCCGCAGAGCAGCCCCGGCAACCAGTCTGAAATGAACCTCGCCCAGTGGGCCGCTCCACCGGCCAACGCCGCGATGGTCGCCTTCGGCAACCTCTCTGCGCAGAACGGCCGCCTCATCGTCAACGGCTTCCTGGACGACGCGAAAAACACGCAGTTCCCGCAAGTCTTCGTCAAGCAATATAGCGAAGAAGCCTCCGACGACCAGGCCCGCCAGATCGCCCACCGCTTCGCCGACGAAATCATCGCGCGCCTCGGCGGCGGCGGTGTCGGCATCGCCGAAACCAAAATCTACTACGTCAAAATCGGCGGCCAGAACAAGGAAATCTGGGAGATGGATTACGACGGCGCCAACCAGCACGCGCTCACCCATCTCGGCACCGTCTCGCTCTCGCCGCGCATCTCGCCCGACAACTCGCGCCTCGCCTTCAGCGCGCTCGGCCGCGAAGGCTTCCAAATCAAAATGTTCTCCCTGCTGCTCAACCGCATGGTCAACTTCCCCGCGGCCGGCGGCACCAATCTCTCACCCGCATGGGCCCCCAACGGCAACCAGATCGCCTTCTCCTCCTCGCGCACCGGAGACCCCGAAATCTGGACCGCCGATGCCAACGGCAGCATCGCCCGCCGCATCACCAGCTTCCGCGGCCCCGACGTCTCGCCCGTCTACAACCCCAAGACCGGCGCGCAGATCGCCTGGATCAGCGGCCGCACCGGCCTTCCCCAGCTCTACATCATGGACTCCGACGGCTCCGGCGTGCAGCGCATGACCGACGGCGGCTACGCCACATCGCCGTCATGGTCCCCCAACGGCCAGTTCCTCGCCTTCGCCTGGGACCGCAAGTACGGCCCCGGAGCACCCGGCGGACAAGACATCTACGTCATGGAGATCACCTCCAAGCGTTGGATTCAGCTCACCCACGACATCGGCCGCTGCGACTTTCCGTCCTGGTCCCCCGATGGCCGCCACATCGTTTTCGCCAATACACCCGACGGCAAGGCCGCGCACACGCGCATCATGACCATGCTCGCCGACGGAACCCAAAAACGTGCCCTCACCGGTTCCGGTGCGGACATGCCCAACTGGAGCTGGAAGTAAACTCAATAAGGAGCGTCGGCAGCTAAGGCCCGCAAGACACATGACCCGTCAGGCACATCGCCAATTTACCCGAAAGGAACACATGACACTTCAATCGAAACCATGGAAATGGGCCCTACTAGCCGCGGCGCTAAGCCTCGCGACCGGCTGCCACCACAGCAAACCACTCAACACCACCGGCGCCAACGCCAACGAGACCGCCTCAAGCAATCTGCCCGCACCCACCGCGACCCTCACCGCCGACCCCCTCGCCATCGATATCGGCCAATCTCTCGTCCTCAACTGGCGCACCACCAACGCCACCAGCGTGGTCATCGACGGCATCGGCCCGGTCCCGGTCAACGGCACGCAGACCGTCTCGCCCTCCAACTCCACCAACTTCCATCTCGTCGCCAAGGGTGACGGCGGAAGCACCGAAGCCAACGTCCGGGTCACCGTCCGCGTTCCCAAACCGCCCTCCGCCGCGGATGAGAACGCCAATGGTTCAGAAGACAAGACCGACGAGGTCACCTTCCACCAGAACGTCAAGGACGTCTTCTTCGACTACGACAGCTTCGACCTCCGTCCCGACGCGCAACAAGCCGCACTCAGCGCCGCCCGCTATCTCGCCGCGCATCCCGCCATCAAGGTCCTCATCGGCGGCTACTGCGACGACCGCGGCTCGGCCGAGTACAACATCACCCTCGGCGAAAACCGCGCCAACGCCGCCCGCACCGCTCTCATCAGCGCCGGCGTCCCGGCTTCGCGCATCAGAGTAGTCAGCTACGGCAAAGAGCGCCAGTTCTGCACCGAAGAAAACGAAACCTGCTGGCAGGAAAACCGTCGTGCGCAGTTCAACATCGATCGCTAATCGTAGCGACCGCACATGACCGCTCAACACCGGCGGCGACGGGCCTCATCCCGTCGCCGCCGCGCACCATTACAGGAGTCGCCCGTGCCTACTTCCTCACGCTTCCGCTTCGCCGCCGTCGCGCTGCTCGCCTTTGCTCTCCCCGCGCTCCCTGCCCACGCCGCCAACAAGGACATGATCCAGCTCCAGACCCAGGTCCAGCAGCTACAGGACGCCGTCGCGCGCCTCCAGCAATCCAACGACGAGCGCATGGGCGTCCTCAAAGACCTCGTCCAGCAAACCGCCGACTCCGTCAACAAAATGTCCGTCACGGTCGGCAGCCTCCAGCAGCAGCTTGGAGCGCAACAGAACTCCCTCACCACAAAGTCCGACCAGCTCTCGGGTCAGATACAGTCTCTCAACGACTCGCTCGACGAGCTGAAAGCCCGCATGGTCAAATTCGACCGCGCCCTGGCCAACATCGACAGCCAGCAACAGACGGCCAACGCCCTCCTGCAAAATCTTCCTTCGTCCCCCGGAGCATCCGGCCCCGCCGCCAATCCATCCACCTCAGGCCCGCAGCCCCTGGCGCAGGACGGCCAGCAGGCCGCGCCCGTCACCGAAAACCCTCCCACCCCAGCCGGCCCCTCCGTAGACGACCTCTACCGCGCCGCGCTGGGAGATTACATGGCCGGCAAGTACCCTCTCGCGGCGTCCGAGTTCGCCGACGTCATCAAGCAGTACCCCGATGAAAATCTCTCCGGCAACGCCTACTTCTATCTCGGCGAGATCAACAACAAGGCCACCAAGCCCTCCATCGCGGTCAAGGACTACGACCACCTTATCGAGCACTACCCCGACAACTCAAAAATCCCCGCCGCCCGCCTCCACAAAGGCGAAACGCTCCTCTCGATGAAGCAACCCGACGCCGGCATCCGCGAGCTCCGCGCCCTCATCCAGCGCTTCCCCAACTCCCCCGAAGCAGTCCAGGCCCGCGGCAAACTCAACGCCCTCGGCGTCCCCATCAC
>DASRLB010000244.1:0-10165 GCA_035648695.1 Acidobacteriaceae bacterium
GACGACCCCATCGCAGTCGCCGCGCCGCCATCGGTCAGCGCCCCAAAGTCCTTCTTCACCGCGTTCTGAGGTGCGCGACCCACTGCCGCCGCCAGCGCCGCATCCAGCCCCGCCAGCACACGTCCCCGATCGAGCCCACCCGCAAGCTCACTCCCCGCCGTCGCATAGCGAATCTCGCACTGCATCGACACAAGAGAGGCCGCACCTTCCGCGGTAACGCTCAGGCCCGTCCACCGCAGCCGAAAACAATTCCGCAAATCCGCCGCGCTCGCAATTTCGTTCTCATCCACAACCACCGCCGGCCGCACCACACCGCGCACGACAACGGTCAAAGCCGCATTCGCCGCCGCCACACGATCGCGCACCACCTCATAGAACGTATCTTTCGCGTTCTGCATCTCTCCCCCAAATCACTCAAGACTCACAACTCACAACTCATAACTGAACGCAAACCCGCTCTAGCTCCACGCTCAAAACCTCTAAGCTCTGAGCTGTACAAGACCCGCTGGCGACCGGGTGCCGGGGTGACCCATCTTCGCGACGGCTTCATCGTCGCTAAGGTGGGACCGCACAATGCGCATCGCGCCACTCCGCACTCGCACTCAGCCCCATTTAAAAAGCCGCCGCCTTCAACCCCACCCGATAACAAACGGCCACCCCGAACGATTCCACCGGTGCCATGCTCTCGATTTCCAGCACAATCCCATCGACGACCACACCCGCCGCAACCTTGAACAACACCGCCGCCGAATCGAACGCCAGCGAGCCAACGATCTTCTGCACCGCCGCAGCCGACGCCAGCAACACACTCCGCGACCCAACCTTCCGAAAAACACAAGGCGCCAGCTCCACATCGTTGAAGCCCGGAACAGCCAGCCCCATCTGCTCGGCCTCATCTCCACCCGCCGCGGCCGTCGGCAGCCGCAGCAACACGGCCCGCCCGCCGGTCCCGCGCAGCAGAGTCTCCGCCACACGCACCGCAGCTTCCCCATCTCGCAAAAGGTCCGCCATCAGCCCAGCCTTTCCGCGAGATACGGCCGCAACAGTGCGCGCACCTGGCTATCGATCAGCGCATCGCTGAAGTACTCCATCTGCAACGTGTCCACGCGGCTCGACTTCACATTCAACCCCGGCGTCGCCTGCGCGTTCTTCACAATCTGCGCACACGCCACCTTCACCGCCGCCGTCGCCTCTGCCAGGCCCGCCGTGTAGGTAACCTCGACCTCGCCATACGGCACGCCCAGGACATTCCACGGCAGCCTCACCTCACCCAGCACCGCATCCACATCCAGCGTCGCCACATCGATCGTCGTCCACGTCCCCGGCGCGCAAAAAATCGCCGCCGCCTCATCGCCCAGCCACGATCCCCGATCGCGCCATCCAAACCTCGCCCTCACGCTATCGACAGTCACCAGCGGTCCATAGCTCAGCCGAACCGCCAGCGAAGCGCGCGCCACCCGCAGCCGCTCCACATACCCCGCAGCCAGCAGCGACGGCCGCCGGCAATACGCCTCCATCATCGCCGACGCCGCATTCACCCACGCATCCGCGGTCTCCGCCGTCAACCCATACGCCGCATACTCCGACGGCAACAAATATCCCATCATCCCTCCCAGTTGGTTCTCGGTTCTCGGTTGTGGGTTGTCGGTGTGAACCGAGAACCCACAACCAAGAACCCACAACCTCTTACCGATCCACCAGCACCTGATAGTGCGCATAGTTCGCGCCCTTCACCACCAGTCCGCCAAACTTCACAACCACATACTGCGAAGCCAGCGATCCCGGACGCCCCAGCTGAAACACCCGAGGGTTCGGATCGCTCAGCCAGTGGTACTCGATCAGGTCTTCCGTCACGATGTACGCCGGCAGCACCGCGCTACCCGACCCTGGCGTGCCCGTATACGGCAGCGTCCACTCCGGAATCAGCGGAATATCGCCGGCCTGTGTGCTCAGCGTCTTCACTGTGAACCCGCCCTCGATCTGCTTGGTGTTCAACACCACGTTGAACTCCGTCTTCATCTCGCGATCGATCAGGTCCAGCAGCACCGGGTTCGCATAGATCGCCGTCGGCCGCACACCGAAGCTCGTATTCGAAAGCATCTGCGCCACAGTAGACTTCAACCCATCCACAATCGACTGCGAAGTCCCGATCGTCACCGTATTGCCGCCCGCCGCAATCTGTCCTGTCGCGCCGAAGTATTGCGCGGTCGTCGGCGAGCTCAGACTGGTGTCCGTACCGTTCCACAGCGCAATATCGCTCGTGCGCAGAACGCCGTCGACAGTGTCGGTCAGGTCCTTCGCCTGCAGATACGCAAACTGGCT
Source organism: Acidobacteriaceae bacterium (assembly GCA_035648695.1). GTDB lineage: Bacteria > Acidobacteriota > Terriglobia > Terriglobales > Acidobacteriaceae > Granulicella. The sequence continues at coordinate 2,323 of DASRLB010000244.1, forward strand.
CTGCTGCTGCCCCAGCTCCATATCGAACAGGTTGTAGTTGATCTGCGCCACCAGAGCCTTCAGCGGAACGCTGCGCTCAATGCGCGTGGGAGACACAATCGGCGCCACGATATTGCGCGGGTCCACAAACCCTGCCGAAGCCGCTGGCGCGGGTATACCCGTCTCTTCAAAGAACCGCGACGGATGTCCTGTCGCCGGCACCTGCTTGATCCGTTGCCCAAAAATTCCACGCCGGCGCACCAGGTCCAGAATCTCCGTCTGATACATCGGCACTTCCACCGCACCCGGCCCCAGAAAATCCGCAGCCGCACTAATCTCCGTAAACTTCGCGTTCATTCATTTCTCCTAAATCACTTGTTGAACTTGTCATCCTTCGCCGAAGGCGGAAGATCTGTTTTCCGTTGCATCCGCAAGATCTGGGGTGCCCCATCTACGGCGCGGCTTCATGCGCCTTAGGTGGGCATCGCGCAACGCGCGACCGCCTTCCTCCGCACCGGCACAACGCTCCTACCGCAGCAACCCCGACCGCAACATCTCCGCCTTCACCGCAAACCTCTGCTCCACACTCAGACTCGCCAGCGCCCCATCCAGCGCCCCCAGTTCCGAAGCCTCCCCAGCCTTCGCCAGCAGCGGACCCGCCACCACCGTCTTCCTCCCACCGGCCGACGAAGCCCGCAACTCAACAATCGTCTGTTCCGCTTCCGCCAGCTTCCGCTCCAGCTCCGCCTCACGCGCCGACTCCACCGTAGCCACAATCCGCCCCACCGTCTCATCCACCGAAGCCGCCAGACCACCGGACAACCGCTCCACCACCAACTCGAGTGCCACTGCCGCCGCACTCAACCGCTCCACCGACTCCGCAAACCCAACCGCCACCATCTCATCCATATCTCTCTCCATTCCTTCCCCACAATTCAGTTGCGTACCTTTGCGTCCTTCGCGCCTTCGCGTTTTCTTTTCGTATCAGCGGCTGCATCTCACCCGAAACGAAGTCCCGCGATACGCCGCCTTGTCCTTCAGCAAAATCGCGGCCCCTGTAAACGTCGCCCGCGTCAGCGTCCACACCGCCGCCCGCATATCGGCGACATGCGCATCGGCCAGCTCGTAACTCATCCCCATCGAGTCAGCCGAACCCGCCGCCGCACTCACGCCCCCGAACTCTTTCCCAAACTGGCCACTGAATTCGGGATAGTCCCTGGCAAACAAAAACCCACTCACCAGCAGCCGCTTGCCCTCAATATGCGCAGCCGTAATGATCCCGCACTTCTGCCGCGCGTCATGTCCATCCCAACCAGCCTTGTAGTCGACAGCCATACCAAGAAGACTAGGCAACGCCGCCTCCGCCGCCTCCCTGGTCAACACCACGCGATGCCCCCGAGCTCCACTCGGAGCTCTATCGCTCGCCACATCCAGCAGCGTCAGGCAGCCTTCAAACGGCAAGCGGTTCGGATGCCCATCCACCTCGGGAAACTCCACCGCCATCGCCCTCAGGCCAAACCCACACCGCACCCTCGACCGCCTCTGCAACCGCTCTTCCACTACTCACCTCCAACCACAACTCTGTTGCTTTTGCGTTTCTAGTTGTCATCCCCGTAGGGGATCTGCGTCTTCCGTTGTCGTTGCTTGTCCTTTGCCCGTGGCCGCACGCAACGGGGTGCCCCGTTCATGCGCGCCCTTTGCGCATGAGCGGGCCGCCACGGACTTCAGTTCGCCGCCACCGGACCCAGCCCCCGCATCGCCCTCACCTCATCCACCGACAACACCCCCGCGGCCAGCAGCTTCGTCTGGATCTCCACCTCCGCCATCTCATCCCGGCTCTCCAGGTCGCTCCACACAAACCGCAGATCCCCCCACCCCAGCCGCTTCAAAATCACGTCGCGAGTAATGTGGTCGGCCAGCAGCTTCGCCAGCGGGACCACCGCCTGCTGAAACGCCTCATCCGCCATCTCGCTCGCAGTCGACCGGTTCACGTCTTGTTGCAGGCCTAACAGCATTGGAGGAAGGTCAAAAGCATTCGCAATCATGCGCAGCAAAAACTCCTGCCACGCCAGCCGCAGATCGGCATCGGTCCCACCGCCAAACCGCAACACCTCCGGCTTCTCCTGGCTGCTCAGCACCGGCACCCGCCCCGTGCCTTCGACCTCGTCCTGCCACCACCGGATCAGCCGCTCATGCTGCTCCGGCGTGCGATCGCTCATCCACAGCGCATACTGCACAACGCTGTTCGAAGCCAGCCGCCCCGCATACCGATGCGCCTCCAAAAATTGCCCGACGGTCTCGAACGCAACCTCCAGCTTCCCCAGCCCAAACGGCGTATGCGTCCGCGGATTCAGCCGCACATACATCAACTCATCGTCGCGCAGCGGAGTCACCGCAGCCGCCCCAGGCTTATTCGTCCGCTGGGCGTATCGCGCTACGGCGGCATCGCCCGCCCAGCCCCCATCGATCTCGATACTCGCCCCATCCACCGGATACAGCCTCACCGGGTTCGCCGCATCTCCGGTCGTCTCAATCTCCACCGCGCCGAACCCACCGACCAGAATATCCTCGAGCACCTGCTCGATCAGCGTCCGAAAGCTGTCACTCCCATTCGGAGCCTCCAACGCCACCCGCAACCCGCGTGCCCGTTCGGCCGCACCGTCCGTCACTACCGCATCCGGCCTCACCTCGATCCGCCAATCCATGCAGGCAATCCGGTCCTTGATCACATTGATCGCCCGCCGCGCCACCGGCATCTCCGCAAACCGCCGCAGATTCACCGCGCTTGCCTTCGGAACCACGTTCATCCGCGTGCCTCCCGGCCCCACGCACGGAGCCAGGAACGGAAACCCGTTCAGCGGAGCGACTGCCGTCTTCCGCTCGCCCTTGTCCGCAGCGGCATCGATACCCATCACGCGCTCCCACAACTCTTTCACCGCCGCACCCACACCCATCCCGCCTCCTCCGCAAAACGAAAAGGCGCAGCCACTGGCCACGCCTACTCCACACCACATAAGAAAATGTCATCCTGACCCTGAGCTTGTCGAAGGGGAAGGACCTGCTTCTTCCGTTGTCGTTGTCTGTTCTCGCTCGTACCGGAAACTACCCCCGCAACTCCCGCTTGGCCGTCTCCGCGACTCTCCCCAGGTCCGCCACGGTCAGCACCCGAATCATCTCCCGCTCCATCGCCCCCACCGCAAACCCATAAAGCTCCGCGTCCGCAACTGCACTCACCGGCTCCACAATCGCCGTCAACTCCAACTCGACACCCTCAACCCGCGCCACACCCGCCCGCAGCCCCGCAGCCGAGTAAGCAAGCCCCTTCGCCGCCTCACCGTCCGCATCCAGCGACACAGCCTGAAACATCCTCACCTGCCCATTCCTATACCCGCAATCCAGCTTCAGCGGGTCCCCAGTCTGCGTATATTGTGCAGCAGAAATCTTCTTCTGCATCAGCTGCCAAACCCCCGCCCGTTCAAACTCATCCCGCATCCGGTTCGCAATCGCAGCTCGCCCACTCACCCTCCGCCGAACCCCGGGAGCCTTCAACGGCCCCACATACATCCGCAACAGCAACTCCATCTCGGCCGGCAGACTCTCCGCGAGCGTCCCCCGCATCTCGGTCATCTGCACGCTGTTCGAAAGCGTGTCCTCGAGCACCTGAAGCACCGGTTTCAGTTCGACCCCGGCCCGCAGCCGCTCCGCAATCTCGGTCTCCAGCGACTCCAGCAACCCAATATCGGCCTCCGCATCCAGGCACCGCACCCGCGACCAGTCCCGCGTAAAGCGCACCACCGCGTCCCTGCCGGGCTCCCGCAGCACGACGCCGATATTCGCGAACTCGCCCTTCACCACATCCGGCACATACCGGATCAGCGAGAACTCGCACTGCAACCGCTCCCGCATCAAAACCTCGTCCAGTTCTCAGTTCTCAGTTCTCAGTTCTTAGTTCTTAGTTCTCGGTTCTCGGTTCCGGGTTCTCGCTCTCGCTTCTCAACTAACAACCCACAACCGAGAACCAACAACCATATTCCAGCAATCCAACCGCCAAACCCTCACATCACAAATTTCGCCGCATTAGCCGGCATCTCAAACGACCGCGGCACAACCACACCGCGCTTAATTCCCCAATTGGGAAACGGTTCCCGATTCGATTCCCGAAACGCGCTAATCAACTCCCTCACCCGCCCTCGCCGCACGAGCATGGTCTCCATCAACCGTTCGATCGTCGCCGGGTCGCCGCCGTACCACACCGGCGGCACCGCATCGGCGATCGCCCACAACTCCTCCGCCCGAAACTCCTCCACCCGCGTCAGCCACGGCTCAAAACTGTCCCAGCCCGTCACTCGCGCATACACCTGGTTGCGTCCGAACACCCCCCGCAATGGCGAGTCTGGAAACGTCCACTCCCCCGCGTTGAAGCAATATCCCTGGTCGATAAAGCAAGCCCTGTACTTCCGCTCCCGCGGCTTGCGCTCAAACACCGCCTGCCGCCCATTGCAATTTCCGGCCCACTTATCGACGCAGAGCATCCCGGCGAACTCCGCCAGGTTCCGCACCTCTTCCATCTGCGGCACAGGCAGATAATCCACCACCTGCCCGGGCATCAACCCACCCACAAACCTTGACCCAAACTGCAACCCCGGCGCACAGCGTTCCACAGAACTACTGCCGCGCTCGATCACCATCTCCTCGGTATGCCCGACCAGCCACTCCGTCACTTCGACCACATCGCTGGCCGGCACCGAAAGCCCCATCGCCTCCGCCAGTCTCGTTGCGATCAACTCATTGGCCAGCACCCGCAAATGCTGCGGGTTGTTCTGAAACTTCACCACCCACAACTGTCCATCCGCGCCCAGCATCAACTGGCTCTGCGCCCCACCGCGCATACGGCGAATTGCCTGCACCGCCAACACCGCCACGCGCTTCGCCTCCACCGCAAACATACCGCAAAAACAGGTGCCACATTCTTCACACCCAGGACATGGCACCCCCCTCAATCCGGAAACTGCCTATCCAGGTCCTCCAGCAACTGCGCCGTCACACTCTTCGGCCTCAGGCTCTCCCGTATCCGCTTCTGCGACTCTACGACCTCGGTCGCCATCCTCAAATGCTGGCAATCCCCTTTTTTCGCTTCCTCGACGAACCCCGCCACAATGTCCCGATACGCCGCCGCCACCGTCTTGCGCAGATGGTTCCTGCACTGATGCGGCTTCAGCGGCTTCTTCGCATCCGCAACGTCCACTCCCATCACCGCTCCGGCGATCTCTTCGCCGTCGAGCGGCAGTGCGGCGGCCGGGACCCCTTCCAGCCGCCGCTTCTTTGCCGTTTTCATCCCACCACCCCCAAAGCAAAAAGCGGGAGGACCCCATCCCGGGTCTCCCGCTTTCCGATTGCTTAACCAGAATATCAAATGGAGCGGTATATATACGCCAACTATTTTTGCGCTCCATCCATCGTGTTATCTGTAACTTGAAAAGTTATCCACAGGCCGACCCTATTGACAACTTTTCAGCTCTTCCAACAAATGGCCCCTCAGAAACATCGTCGTCAGCTTATCCAGCGTCGCCCCATACGCGCGCGACACACATCGCAGGCTCATGCCCATCACGGCCGCCGCCTCCGACTGCGTGTACTCCTGTAGCGCCACCCGCCGGATCAGCTCCTTCTCCTCAGGATTCAATCTCGCCAGACACCGCTCCACATCCATGCAGAACACCACAACATCCTCGAAGCTATTCAGCCGATAGCTGCTCACATGTCCGCGAAACAGCTCCCGCCCCAGCAGCGACGGCACTCGCCCGGCCTCCATCGACATCCGCAGATACTTCCGCAACATCGCCTGCGTGTACTTGCGATAGAACGCCATCTCGACCTTGGGCCGCGACCCGGCCGGCGCCTCCGCCACAAGCTGAGGCACTCCGGGGACTTCGGTTTCCGCCTCCGTCTCCGCCACCGCCCAGACCTGCGGCAGCATCGCCACCACCCGCCCAGTCGATCCCTCCCGCAGCACGCCAAATTCTTCCGCAACACACCGCTGCGGGGCCTTCTTCACCAACATCAGTCCTCCATTCATCGCGCACCTCCCGCACACACTGCGGCGCGCGTTGTCCGCTTGCATTTGCGTCCCATCCGTCCCGTTCGTGATGCCGGAAAGTCCGCCAGTCGCACGGCGCATCCACGGCAGTACACCCCTTGACCCGCAGCACGGAGCCACAGCGCTCCGCACACCTCACATACCTTCAATTCCACGCGTAAGCTGTTCATTGGTGTTCTCCAGACACAACTCTCCCCTGGGCGGCCACAGAATTTTTCAGCGGTCGGATGGGCTCGCCAGGTTGCTATAGGGGCCGCACTCGCCGAACCCGCTTCCGCGGATCCCAGCCCGTGCAGTCCCGTTTGTCGGTTCTCGAAAGTGCCGTTCCGTCTCGCAAAAGCCTGGACCTGCACTGCGTCTTTCCCGAATCCGAAAGGATTCCAGCCTCAGGGCGCCTCCGCGACGCCTCCGGCCATTCGCTTCCGCTTGGAAAGTTCTGCGTTTATAGCCCCGTCTCCCCAACCTGTCAAGATGCAATCGAGGATTATTTTTCCGCTCAAATGCGGTTCAGGAAGTCGATTTTTTACAATACCTTGGGTGTATTTTGCCGCTTTGTTACCTGAATAGTTTCGCCTAATCTTCGCTCAATAAACCACATCGCTTTAGCGTGAACCATTTCCCATTTCCCTGAACCCAACTAATAGTGGCGTCCCAATATGGTTCGCAAGTCCAACCAACTTTCCCATATCGGAAATAAGCAGTTTTTCGTCTGCCGCCAGGCCTCGAAATCCTCATGTCTCGCGACCGGTAATCCACATGCGATCTTGCAAAAATCCGCCGCCGCCACTCTCGTCCAATTCACACCGATAGCACATTTGCTCTACCATCGACCCATGGAATCTACGTCTCTCCCCCTCTCCCGCCGCAGCGAAGACATCGCCCTCGACCTGCTCAAGTTTGTCGCCGGCCACGCCAACGTCGGCCGCCCATCGACCTCCTCCACCGGCTTCGGCCTCCCCACATCCGCCAAGCCCGACGACCAGGTCGATCACCTCCTCGAGCTCTACGCCCGCTGCCGCCAGGCCGTCGAAGCCCCGACCGGCAAATAGCGTGCCCCCTCTCCGCATCGCCGTCGTAGGGGCCGGCGCCTTCGGCCGCAACCATCTCCGCGTCTACCGCGAACTCGGAGCCGCAACCCATGGCGCCGTCGCCCTCGTCGCCGTCGTTGACGCCAACCCGGCCACGCGCGCCGACATTGCCGCCCGCTACAACATCCCCGTCTTCGCAACCGTCGACGACATGTTCGCTTGGCCATTGGATTTTGACGCCGCCAGCGTCTGCGTCCCCACCATCCACCACGCCGCAGTCGCCGAACAACTCCTCCGCAACAACATCGACGTCCTCATCGAAAAACCCTTCGCCGCCACTCTTGCAGAAGCGGACGCCATCCTCGCCCTCGCCGCCGAACTCGGGCGCATCGTCCAGATCGGCCACCTTGAGCGTTTCAATCCGGCCGTAACCGCGGTAACGCCGCTGCTCAACCGCCCCATGTTCTTCGAGGCCCACCGCCTCAGCATCTTCACCCCGCGCTCGCTCGACGTCGATGTCGTCCTCGATCTCATGATCCACGACCTCGATATCGTCCTCCAACTCGCCAACTCCCCGGTCCGCGAGATCCGCGCCGTGGGCCTTCCGGTACTTTCCCGCAAAGTCGACATCGCCAACGTCCGTGTCGAGTTCGACTCCGGCTGCATCGCCAACTTCACCGCTTCCCGCGTCTCCACCGAGCAGGTCCGCAAGCTCCGCTTCTTCCAGCCCCGCCAATAC
>DASRLB010000245.1:0-3387 GCA_035648695.1 Acidobacteriaceae bacterium
CCCACAAACGGCCTTCACCTCCGCCGAAAGCCAAACAACCGCCTCCGCAGCAGAAGCTCAAACCGTCTCCGGCTGAGCATGAGGCTGCGCAGTCCCCATCGTCCTCCGGCATCACCTTCCTGCCCGCGGAGATCAAGGGCATGCTCGCCCGGGCCGAGAAGCTCTCGGGAGATGGCAATTACAACGGCGCCATCGCCGTCTACGACGCCGTCCTCAGGGCGGACCGCCACAACGGCCCCGCCAGCGAAGGCCGCCAACGCGCCATCTACAACCGCGACCACCGCTAAATGATGTCAAGCCCCTCAGCCTGTGCAAAACCCCCAAACCCCGCATGAACACAGGCAAAACTAATTCTCAAAACCGTGCGTGTTATATCTCTCGACTCGATATAATTAACTCAGTACTCAAAACTCACAACTCAAAACTGAACAAGCACCCAGCCGCAGCCACCGGCAGGTACAAACTCGTCGCTCGAAACACCGCTTTCCTCTAAGCTCTAGGCTCTAAGCTCGTTCAAGCCCAACGATGCCTGAGCTGCCAACAACAGAACAGAGGTACAAACCTAACCCCTTTCGATAAGGGACTTTACGCAAAATAGGGGGGAGGGGCACTGGCAACTCGCAACTCGCAACTCGCAACTGGAAACTGCAAGCCCAACACTTCGGGAGCTGGCAGCTCGAAGCCGGGAGCCGGTCGCACCAACTCAACCACCGAATCCCGAGGTACAAACCTAACCCCTTTCGATAAGGGACTTTCCGCAAAATAGGGGGGAGGGGCACTGGAAACTCGCCACTCGTAACTCGTAACTGGAAACTGCAAGCCCAACACTTTGGGAGCTGGCAGCTCGAAGCCGGGAGCCGGTCGCACCGACTCAACCACCGAATCCGGAGGTACAAACCTAACCCCTTTCGATAAGGGACTTTGCGCGAAATAGGGGGGAGGGTGCCTAGCGCAGCCTGACGCTCTCATGCAGCGTCAAATCTCGCGAAGACCCGCCAACCGAAACCGCATACTCCCCCGGAATCCTCTGCCACGCATCCTTCGCCTCATCGAACGTCTCCAGCGCCAGCGACTCCAGTTCAACTCGAACCGTCTTCCGCTCCCCCGCCGCCAGTTCCACCCGCTGCCACCCCGCCAGCCGGCGAAAATTTTCACCGGAAGAATGCGGCAGTTGCACATACACCTCCGCAATCTCCGCGCCGCTCCGCTTGCCCGTATTTTCGAGCACAAACGTCGCCGTCTTCGCCCCCGCGTCCACATGCAGGCCGGAGTAGCCAAACGTCGTATACGACAACCCGAACCCAAACGCAAACAGCGGCTGCTTGCCTTCCGAGTCGAACCACTTGTACCCAAACCGCACATCCTCCGTCAGGTCAGCCGGAAACGACGCCATCTCCTGCCGTTTGCTTCCATGCACCGGCGGCTTCTCCATCTCATCCATGCCGAACACCTTCGGATGCGGCAGGTCCGCCTCGGTCTTCGCAAACGTAATCGGCAGTTTGCCCGACGGATTCACCGTCCCAAACAGCAGGTCCGCAATCGCCTGCCCACCGCCAATCCCGGGATACCACGCCTCCATCACGCCCGCCACATCGTCCACCCACGGCATGTCTACCGGATTGCCCGTAATCAGCACCACCACGGTATGCGGATTCGCCTTCGCAACCGCGCGAATCAAATCATCCTGCTTGTTGGGCAGCGAAAGCGTCGCCCTATCCATGCCTTCGCTCATAAACTGGTCGGCGAACACGATCGCCACATCGCACTTCTTCGCCAGCGCCGCCGCCGAAGCCACATCCGTGCCTGCATTGAACTGCACATCGGCCTGCGCCGCGTGCTCGCGTATGTAGCGCAGCGGAGCGGAGGGAAAGTAAATCGCCTTGCCCCAACCGCTTTCCGCCTTCGGGCCAAGCGCATTCCCGCCCGGCGCATCCACCTGTGCCGAGCCGCCGCCCGACATCACGCCCACATCCGCATGAGCGCCGATCACGGCAATCGACCGCACCCGCGCAGCATCCAGCGGCAGAATCCCATCCGCATTCTTCAGCAGCACGATGCCTTCTTCGGCGATCTTCCGCGCATCGTCCCGCCCGCGAAACGGGTCGACAACTCTCCGCGGCGTCGGCGGATGATCGATCACACCCGCAGCAAACATGCTGCGCAGAATCCGATGCACCATGTCGTCCAGCCGCGCCTGCTTGACCTCGCCACTCGCCACAGCCGCCTCCAGCTTCGGCCCAAGGAAGCCATCACCCGGCTGCTCCATATCGAGCCCGGCATTCGCAGCCTTCGCCGTCGAATGCGTCGCCTCCCAGTCCGAAACCACAAACCCCGGATACTTCCAGTCGCCCTTCAGCACATGGTTCAGCAGCCAGTCGTTCTCGCACGCCCAGTCGCCGTTCACCTTGTTGTACGAGCACATCACCGACGATGGATGCCCAATCCGAATCCCCAACTCAAACGCCAGCAGGTCGCTCTCCCGCGCCGCCTTGCGGTCGATGTGTACATCGACCACCGTCCGCCCGGTCTCCTGGTCGTTGAGCGCATAGTGCTTGATGTCGCCCATCACGTCGTTCGACTCGACCCCGCGGATCAGGTTGCCGACGGTGTATCCAGCCAGCACCGGGTCTTCCCCGGGATACTCGAACAACCGCCCATTGCGCGGATCGCGCGCCAGGTCCACGCCGCCGCCGATCGACTGGTTGTACCCCTGCGCCCGCAACTCGCGCCCAATCACATCCCCATAGAGAAACGCCGCATCATTGTCCCACGCCGCCGCCGCTCCCAGCACCGACGGAAGCAGCGTCGCGTACCGGCTATCCCGCGCCGCACCGCGTATCCCCACAGCCGAATCCGCCAGATTGATATCCGGCAATCCCAGCCTCGGAATCCCCGGCACAAATCCGGCGCCGCCATTGTCCCCCGCCGGAACCACCGCTCCCGGCCGCAGCACGCCCCATCCAATCCCATGCACCAGCTGGATCTTCTCATCGATGGTCATCTCCTTCACCATCATGTCCGCACGCGCATCCGGATCAAGCGAGATGTTCATCCATGGCTCATTGGCCGCCGCTCCCGCAACCTTTGGCTTCTGTGCGACACTTTGGTTGGTAACGCAAGCGCTCAATAGAACGCAGCTAAACAAGGCAACGCCAATTCGTGCGGCAGGGCAGAATTTCATCTCGGTATTCCTCTCGTCTTGACGTTCCGGAATTCAAACCTTTTCGGCTCCGAAACTATTTCGCTTGCATAACCAGGCTTAAACGATTTAGCTTGGCAGCCTATCTTGTGATCGCGTCGAAGCATATCAGGAGATCGCTACCTTTGCCCAGACTTTTCTCATCAGGCCCTTTTCCTCTCCCTCTCCATCGACTAACGTTTGTCTAC
>DASRLB010000246.1:0-8594 GCA_035648695.1 Acidobacteriaceae bacterium
GCTGGGCGTCCACCTGCTGCCGCGCGGCGGGCGTAAGGTGCAGCGCATCCAGCCGCCGGTCCAGCGCGTGGTTGAACGCCGCATACAGCACCAGCCCAAACACCGCGACCGCCAGCAAACTCGCCAGCCGCGAGACCGCATTGTTCACGCCCGAAGCGACGCCCGCTTCTTCCTCCGGCACGGCGTTCATCACCGTCGTGGTCAGCGGCGCGACGCTGATCGCCATCCCCAGCCCCAGCACCGTCACCGCCGGAAAAAACGTCGTCCAATAGCTCCCGCCGATCCCCGGAAACGTATACAGCGCCATCCCCGCGCCCGCCACCAACGGCCCGATCGTCAGCGGCCATTTCGCCCCGTACTTCGCCACCAGTCCCCCCGACCAGCGCGACAGCATGAACATCAGCGCGATCAGCGGCAGCAGCGCCGCGCCCGCCTGCGTCGCCGTGTAGCCCTGCACCTGGATCAGGTCCAGCGGAAAGAAAAACAGTATCCCGCCCAGCGCCGAATACAAAAACAGCGTCAGCAAATTCGCCCCGGTAAAGTTCCGCGACTTGAACAAACTCAGCCGCACCATCGGCCCCTTGGAGTGCGCCTCCACCCACAGGAACGCCGCCAGCGCCGCCGTCCCAAGCACTCCCGCGACTACCGCGCGCCCCACACCCTTGGGCGCTTCGATCAACGCAAACGTGATCGCCCCCAGTCCCACCGTCGCCAGCGCCGCTCCCTGCCAGTCGAGCTGCGAACTGGCCTTATCGTTGCGGCTCTCAGGAACACGCCAAAGCGTAATCACGATCACCGCAAGGGCAATCGGCAGGTTCAGAAAGAAGACCCATCGCCACGAAGCGTGGTCGACCAGCCAGCCGCCGAACACCGGCCCGATGGCCGCCGTCAGCGTCGTAAACCCCGACCATATGCCGATCGCGTGTCCCCGCTCCTTCTCCGCAAACGACGCGGTAATCAGCGACAGGCTCCCCGGCAACAGCAGCGCCGCTCCCACCCCCTCCACGCCCCGCGCAACGATCAGCATGTCGATCGATCCGGAAAACCCGCACCACGCCGAAGCCGCCGCGAACAGCACAATGCCGGCGAAAAAAATCTTCCGCCTGCCGTACCGGTCGCCCAGCGACCCACCCACCAATAGCAGCGACGCCAGCAGCAGCGCATACGACTCGATCACCCACTGCACGTTGCTGACGGTCGCATGAAGCGCGCTCTGCAACGCCGGCAGCGCGACGTTCACCGCCGTGCCGTCGATGAACGCCATGCTCGATCCAAGGATCGACGCCGCCAGAACCCAGTTACCGTTCTTGCCGCGTGCGCTGGAAGGTTTGCGGGGCGATGCCATTCGACTCTTCGATGCGCCTGAGCGGGAACGCATCGCCCCATACTAGCCGAGCCGCGTTACGACCGCCGACTTCTACTTCCCGCCCAGCCCATCGTTCTTGTGATAGTTCGGGTACGGCGGCGTCACATACTCGGCCGGCGGATTCTTCTTCAGCTCCTCCATCACAATCGCCACAGCTTTTTCCAACTGCGGATCATGCCCGGCCGCCACCGCCTTCGGATCGTCCTCGACCTCCACATCCGGCGCGACGCCGATGTTCTCAATCTCGAACTGCCCATGCAGCCCATACAACGCCGTCCGCGGCGCAGTCACCGTCCCGCCGTCGAGCAGCACCGGATACCCGCCGATGCCGACCAGTCCTCCCCACGTCCGGGTTCCCACCAGCGGCCCCAGCTTCGCCTGCCGGAAAAGCCACGGCATCGCATCGCCGCCCGAGCCCGCATTCTGGTTGATCAGCATCGCCTTCGGCCCAAAGATCGCGCCCGTAGGCTCGGTCGTCTTCAGCCCCTGCCGCGACTCGTAGTTCAGCATCGGCGTCCGCTTCAGCACGTCGATCACGTAGTCCGCAATATCGCCGCCCTGGTTGTACCGTTCGTCGATCACCACCGCCTTCTTGTCCGTCTGCGCAAAGAAGTAGCGGTTGAAGCTCGTGAAACCGCCGCCGCCGGTGTCGGGCAGGTACACATACGCAACCTGCCCATGCGACAGCGCATCCGTCTTGCGAATATTGTCTTCGATCCACTCCGTCGAGCGCATCCCGGTCTCGCTCGCCACCGGCACCACCAGCACATCGCGCGACCCCTTGCCATCGGCGCTCGGCCCGACGGTCAGGTTGGTCTGCTTGCCCGCCAGCCCCTCAAACGCCGCATAGATATTGTCCGTCGCATGAAGCGGCGTCCCATTGACCGCCAGCAGATAATCGCCTTCATGCACATTCACCCCTGGCTGCGTCAGCGGAGAATACAGTCCCGGGCTCCAGTTGCCCCCATTCACAATGTGGGCAAACTTGTAGCGGTCGTGGTCGATCGCATAGTCCGCGCCCAGCAGCCCGCCATGCGGCCCATCATTTGCACCGCCTGGCCCACGGATGAACATGTGCCCAACCGTAATCTCGCCCAGCATCTCGTCCTGCAAATAAGTCAGGTCGCTCCGCGAACTCAGTCCATCCAGATACGGCGAATACCGTGCCTCGATCTTCTTCAGGTTCAACCCATGAAAGCCGGGGTCATAGAAGAACTCGCGCTCGATCCGCCACGTCTCGGCGAACATCTGCTTCCACTCCGCGCGCGGATCGACCTTCGCCTGCATCCCGCCGAGGTTCAACCCCTTTCCGGGAGTCCCATCCGCCGCCGCCGGCGTCAGGTCGGTGACCTTCGCAATAAACCACCCCGGGCCTTTGCGGTACAGCACCGTCTCGCCGTTGAAGGACGTCACAATCGCGCCCGCATTGTGCAGCACGTCCTCCACCTTGCGGGTCTCCAGCGTAAACCGCCACACCGACCGCAGCGCCCCGCCGCCATTGGACGGATTTGCCGCCGCCGCGCCCTCGCCCAGCAGGACCACTCCCGCCTTCCCCGCCTGTAGCGTCACATAATTTCGCGCCGGAATCGGCAGCGCCAGAATTCGCTGCTGAATCCCATCGAGATCGATCTTCGTCACCACGGCCGGCTTGTCGGCCTTGGCTTTGTCCTTGTCCTTCTTCTCGTCCGACTCCTTGGCGGCGTCCTTCTTCTCATCCGTCTTCGCATCGTCGGCCGGAGCGGGTTTCTTGTCCGCATCGGCCTTGTCCTTCTCGTCGTCGCTCTCCGGAGGTATCGGAGACTTTTCGTCCTTCGACAGCACCGCGATATACACGCTCGCCGTCGTCGTCCGGTTCAAACTCCCCAGCCCAAATCCATCGATCGCCGGCCCGATGTCGGTGCTCGCGGTAAAGAAAATGTATTTGCCGCTGGCATCGAAAATGGGGTTCGTCACATTGCTCATGCCGTCCGTAATCTGCGTACTTTTGCCGGTGGTCAGCGAGTACAAGAACGCCGCATTCTCCAGGCTCGGCAGCGACCTCGCGTAAAGAATCCAGTTGCCGTCCGGCGAAAAACTCGCGCTGAACCCCGAAGGCCCAAAGCCCTCGCGGAGGTCGGCATCCACCTTGATCGGCTTGCCGCTGTCGACATTTACGTACCAGAGGTTCAGCCGCTTATCGCTGAACAGAATCCGCTTCGAATCCGGCGACCACTTCGGCGAGTAGTAGTACGTTGCATCCTCGCCCAGGTCGATCGCCCTCGGCGCCGTCAGCCCATCCTGGTCGCGCAGATACAGCTTGTACTCCCCGCTCGCATCGCTGAAGTACGCCACCCGCTTGCCGTCCGGCGACCACGCCGGATCGCGCTCCGCCGAGCTGGAGCTGTTGGTCAAATTGCGCACATCGCCCTTCTCCGCGGGCACGGTAAAAATGTCCCCATGCGCCTCGAACACCGCGCGCACCCCCGTCGGCGAAATCCCCGCATTCTGAATTTCACCCGCCGCGATCTTCGCGATATGCGGCTCCAGCGCCGGCAAATCGCCGTCGAGAGCGATCTTTACTTCATGCTCCGCGCCGCTCGCAATGTCGTACACATGGACCGTCCCGAACTGCTCATATACCAGCGTCCCGCCGCGCCCGCCAAGCGTCTTGAAGTCCAGGCCCTTGTTCTCGACAAGCTGCTTCACCGCCTTCGTCTTCACGTCGTAGCGGAACAGCGACACCGGCCCATTGCGGTCGGAAAGAAAGTAGACAGCATCCCCAATCCACAGCGGATGCGTATCGTTCGAGTTCTCGCGCGGCACCTTCACCCGGTCCAGCGTCTTCAGGTCGATCAGCCATACCGGCTGCGTCTGCCCGCCGCGATACCGCTTCCAAGAGTCCGCCTCCCACTGTAGAAACGGGTTGTACGCCAGGTGCGTCCCATCCGCCGAAAACGACCCGTCGAACGCCGACGGCAATGGCAGCCGCTCCGGCAAACCGCTGCCATCGGCGTGGACCTTATATAGCTGCATGTACGTCCGCACCGCATCCTGCATGCTCTGCATCAGGAGGTCGCGGCCATCGGGAGTCCATCCCATAACCCAGTTCCCGCCCGCCCGGTACGTGATCCGCTTCGAGACGCCGCCGTTCACCGAGATCGTATAAATATCCGTATTCCCCGCCACCGTCGCCGAATAAGCGATCGTCCGCCCATCCGGCGAAAAGTACGGCCCGTCCGTAAGGTTCGACGTCGACGTCAACCGCCGCGCCTCGCCGCCATCGCGACCCACCAGCCAGATGTCGTCGGCATACCGGAACGCGATCTGCGAATCCGACAGCGACGGCGCGCGCAGCAGGTGCGGCGCCTGCGCATAGGTGGGCGCAGCAAACAGGGCGAGGACGAACAGAAGGCAGACAACGGCGATTCGGCGCATGGGTGTCCTTACGAAATGGGAGTGAGGAAAGTTTAGCCCCACCGCCTGAAGTTGGGAATTGTCAATCTTGGACGCAGTGAAGGACCTGCCTGGGGGGGGCGCGATCTCACGCTGGTAACCACCGCGTGCCATCGCGACGCGAATCCTCTAAAGGCCGATAAGCACTGTTACGTCTGCATTTAAGAGTTGACACCGACGCCGCGCATGAGTAGTCTCGGAAAACTAAAGTAACCAGAAGTAACGGGCTCCCAATTCCATCCTGCGTTCAGAAGGACTTTTCATGCGCTCATTGCGATTGTTTTCTTTGGCTGCTTCGGCAGCTCTTCTCCTCAGCGTCGTATCCGCGGCTCATGCAGCAACCATCTCAGCTGGCACCCCGACTCCCGTCGTCAATGGCGGAACAGCTCCCGGTTCAGCGACGAACTACGATTTCCGCGACTTCGGACAGAACGGCCAGCCCTACGATTTGACCGACTACTCCGTCAGCACGGCCGGCGACAACCAATTTCCCGGCAATGGCAATTACACCACCCTCATTGCGCCCGACGGCAGCGGCCCATTCTTCACCGGCATCGCGTACGTTGCTGGCCCTGACCCCGTGATCGCAACGTTCAGCCCGGACAGTGACGGTAGTTTCTCGGTATGGATACTGGACGCCAACACCGACGGCTTGAACGTGGGCAATACATTTGTCGGGTTGGGAGTAAACGGCGGTGCTGCGGTGAATACCGCGACCGTGTATCAGGGTCTCAACGAATTCACGAGATATGACGTAACGGGCGCATTGTCCACCGATGTCTTTCAGGTCTATGCCACCTATACCGTCGGCAACACATGGTCCTCCATCGGTGGGGTCACTTTTTCCGACATTACCCCTTCCACTCCCGCGGTTCCCGAGCCCTCCAGCCTCGTTCTCCTCGGCACCGGCCTTCTCGGCGGCCTCGCTACCCTCCGCCGGAAGTTCAAGGCATAACCTCCAACTCGCATCGTCGGGCCGCCCTTACCGGCGGCCCGTTTTGCTGCTTGGTCCGCACCCCTGCCCATTCCGCCATTTGCATCGTGACCGGCCTACCTGCGACTATGACACGGACACTCGCACGTTCCAACAAGGAGACCTGCCTTGGCCAAGCGCCGTATTCTGCTCGTCGATGACGAAGTTACCGTTCTGCTCACCATGAAGGCTGTCCTGGAGATCAGCGGCTACGACGTGGACACCGCCGCCTCCGCCCGCGAGGGCAAGTCGAAGATCAAGCTCCGCGAGTACCAGATGGTCATCACGGACATGCGCATGGAGTCCGACGCCGCCGGCCACGAGGTCATCCAAGCCGCCCGCACCGCGCCCTACCATCCCGCGGTCGCGCTCCTCACCGCCTTCCCGCTCGCCGACGAAGATTGGCAGGACATGGGAGCCGACAAGATGCTGGTCAAGCCCATGCACACTCGTCAGCTCATCCAGCAGATCGAGAAGCTGATGGAAAAGCACGCCGCCAAGCTTGCCCGCCTCGCCGGCGCCGCCGCCGCCTCCCCGCTGGCCACTCCGCCCGCAGCCCCCAAAGCCGCATCGAAACCCGCGGCAAAGAAAGCCGCGAAAAAGCCGGTAGCAAAACCGGCGAAGAAGGCCGCTTCGACCTCAGCAGCAAAGCGGCCATCGAAATCCGCCAGCCAGAAATCAAAGAAGCGCTAATCACGTCGCTTCCAACTAACAACTTAGAACTTAGAACTTAGAACTAACAACCCAGAACCTACAACCAGGAACCGAGAACCCACAACCTTGCCTCTCGACCTGAACCTCACGGGCAAAGTCGCCCTCGTCACCGGCGGTTCGCGCGGCATCGGGGCCGCGACCGTCCGCCTCTTCCGTCAGGCTGGAGCGCGAGTCGTCTTCAGCTACCGCACCGAAGCGCAGCGTGCAGCCGACCTCGTCGCCGAATGTGGCGGCGAAGACGTCTGCCGTGCGCTGCAACAGGACCTTGCCACCGCCGAAGACGGACAGGCACTGATCGCAGCTACAGCCGCAATCTTCGGCCGCATCGACTGCCTGATCGTCAACCACGGCATCTGGCCTCCGCACGACCAGCCGATGGCCACGATGACCGTCTCGCAGTGGCGCGGAACGCTCGGAGTCAACCTCGACAGCGTCTTCGGCCTCGTCCAGGCCGGAACTGCCCAGATGTTGACACAGCAAGGCCCCACACGCGGCCACATCGTCCTGGTTGCCAGCACGGCCGCTCAGCGCGGCGAGGCCCTCCACGCCGACTACGCCGCCAGCAAGGGCGCGCTGCTCTCGCTCACCAAGAGCCTCTCCAGCGAACTCGCTCCGCAAGGCATCCTATGCAACTGCGTGGCCCCCGGCTGGGTCCGCACCGGGATGTCCGCTGGAACACTTTCCAATCCAGACACGTCCAAGAAAGCGTTGGATTTAATACCGCTCGGACGTCCCGCTGAACCCGAAGAGATTGCCGGCCCAATCGTTTTCCTCTGCACGCCTTGGGCAGGATTCGTCTCCGGCGAAGTGTTCAACGTCAACGGCGGTGCAGTTTTAGCAGGGTAGGAGCGGACAGGAGTAATGATGCGAGCAGTGCGCAACGCGATCTTGGCGATGATGGTCTTGACGACGGCAGCAGTCGCGCACGCGCAGGCTTCGGACGTTCCCAGCGCCGACGCTGGACCTTCCGTCACCGGGAACGACCGTGGCCGCAAGCTCATTGCCCTCATGGTGCAGGCGCTCGGCGGAGACGCCTGGATCAACCGCAAGGACTGGACCATCGAAGGCCACGCAGCGACGTTCTACAAGGGCAATCCCAACGAAGGCGTCATCGCCTACGAAGAGTTCCACCGCGCGCAGCCCAGCTTCGCCGAGCGCATCGAGATCATCACCAAGATCGGCGTCTTCATCCCCACAGCCAAGCGCGACATCGTCCAGGTCTGGACGCCCGACGATGGCTACGAGATCACGTACAAGGGCAAGAAGGAGTTGCCGAAGATCGATGTCGCCGACTTCGAGCGTCGCCGCGCGCACAGCGTCGAGTCGGTCGTGACCGACTGGCTCAAGCGTCCTGGAGTCGAAGTCGTGTACGAAGGCACCAGCATCGTTGAGCGCCATCTCGCCGACAAGGTGACCGTTTTGAGCCCCGACAACGACGCCGTAACGCTGGAGCTCGACGAGACCACGCACCTTCCGCTGGCCCGCGAGTTCGAGTACCGCGATGCGGTCTATAAGGACCACGACGACGACCGTGAAGAGTACGACGATTACCACATGCAGGACGGCTTCATGACCGCGCTCGTCACCACGCGCTATCGCAACGGAGACATGGTCTCGCAGCGCTACTACACCAAGGTGACCTACAACAAGGACCTCTCACCCGCGCTGTTCGATCCGGACAAGCTCCTGGAGAAGCACAAGTAGGGGTTCATCGGCGCAGTACCGAGTGGTATTCTGGGCGCTGTTATGAGCGAAACCACCGCATCTCCGGCAGCCGAAACTGCCGCTCCAGACCCAGCGCAGAATACGACCATGGACATCGTCGAGATCATGGCGATCCTTCCGCATCGCTATCCCTTCCTGCTGATCGACCGCGTGATCGACATGGAGCGCAAGGTGCGCATCGTCGCCCTCAAGAACGTCTCCGTGAACGAGCCCCACTTCACCGGCCATTTCCCCGACTACCCCATCATGCCCGGAGTGCTGACCATCGAGGCGATGGCGCAAGCCGGAGGAGCGCTGTTGCTCACCGAGTTCTCCGCCGAAGAACGCGCCGGCAAGCTGATGGTCTTCACCGGCATCGAAGAGGCCCGCTTTCGCCGCCCGGTC
>DASRLB010000247.1:0-2536 GCA_035648695.1 Acidobacteriaceae bacterium
TGGTCGCCGCCAATCGGCAGCACCGCCGTATGCGCAACCGAGCCTTCAAAGAACACCACCAGCTCCGTCGAGCTCGAACCGATGTCCGCGATGCAAACGCCCAACTCGCGCTCATCCGCCGAAAGGACTGCCTCGGCCGCCGCAATACCTTCAAAAATCGTGTCCGAAACCTCCAGCCCCGCCTTGTTCGCGCACGTCACAATGCTCTGCAACGCGCTGCCGGAGCAGGTGGAAAGATGCAGCATCACTTCCAGCTTGTTGCCCACCATGCCGACCGGATCGTGTATCCCGCCCTGGTCGTCGAGCACAAACTGCTGCGGCAAAAGATGCAGGATATCGCGGTCCGCCGCCAGCCCCACCGACCGCGCGCGGTCGATCGCCGAGCGCACATCCTCGCGCGTAATCTCCTTCATGCGGCTGCCCATATTCAAGCCGCCCTGGCAGTTCACGCCGCGCACATGCGGGCCGCCGATGCCGACCACCGTCGTCTCGATCGGCGCCTTCGCCTTCTTCTCCGCCTCCATCGCGGCCTTGTTGATGGAGTCGCCCGCCGGCCCCAGGTTCGAAATCACGCCGCGCCGCATGCCGCGAGCAGCCTCGATCCCATGCCCGCGATAGCGCAGCACGCCGTCATTCAACTCCGCGACCAGCACGCAGATCTTGGTGCTGCCGGCGTCCATCACCGTAATCAAATTTTCCGTCTTCGGATTCATTGCGGCCCCGCTCCTGAACCTGACGTTTCCTGACGCCGCGCCGCAGCCAGCGCTGCAAACATCCTCGCGTTCGCCGCACTGGTCTTTCCGCCCGCAACGCTCACGGGCCTCGCCGCCGCATGCGTACCCCGCACAGGCGCCTTCGCTGCCGGCGCAGCTTCCGTCTTCACCGGCTTCTTCACAACCGTCTCCGGAGCACGCTCGTCCGCCTTGGCCGCAGGCAATGCAGGGGTCTCACTATTGGACGCAACATTTTCAGGAACGTTCGTTCCCGGCGCCATCTCCAGCACCACCTGGCGGTCGTACCGCATGTCCGCCGACGCAAACTTCGGATACTGCTGCTTCCACTCCGGCAGATGCTCCTCGAAATGCCGATAGCGCTGTAGGAAATCCTCATCGCCGAAATGCACCAGGATGTCCGTGCTTCCGCTCGGGATCAGCGCTTTCACGTCCTCGGGGCTGGACACATCCACTTCGCTCAGGTTGTCCGTAACCTTCTCGCCGGAGCTGTCGAGGTCCTTCATAAACCGCCGGTAAATCTCCATCCGCGCCGCCCGCATCGACAGCGGATCGCTCGCCGCTAAACCCGTCAGCACCGGAAACGAATAATGCGGATCGCCCGCATCGCTCGCCGGCATATCCAGCAGCACGCCGCTCGCGTCGACCAGCCCGATCGCCGACCCCTGGCGCACGAACGCCACCGGCGTCCTCTCCACCACCTGCACCCGCAGCGTATTGGGCAGCAGCCGCATCACGGTCGCGCGCTGGACCCACGGCAGCCGCTCCAAATCTGCGCGGCGCTCGGCCAGCGGCACCTTGAAAATGTTGCGCTCGACATCCGCGCCAAACACGCTCAACAACTGCTCTCTCGTCAGGTGGACATTGCCCACCGTCTCAATCTGATCGGAAGACGGAATGACAAATCGCGGATCGTGCAGCAAATAGTTGCGCGTCACAAGCGCTCCGCCAACCACAACGCACAACCCCACAAACGCCACCGAGCCAAGCAGCACCCGCCCCACCGTACTCCTGATGACACCGCGAAACCTAAACCGCAGCTTGCCGCGGACGGGCACGTAAGGCCGCTCGTCGACTTCCTCTTCAATATCCGAATAGCCACCGGCGCGCGCCCGCTGCAACGCCCCAGCCGGCGCCGGTTCCCTCACCGCCGGCCCTGCCACAGCCCACGGCATTTCCGGAGCATACTTCTCCCCCGGCGCCCCAGGCACCGCCGACCCACGCTTTGAGAACGCCTTCATTTCCGCTAAGCCCGAGCAAGGCCGCGGAGAACCGCCAACCACAAATATAAATCTCGCACGCACATACCCGCCGCCGAAGTGGCAAGGGGTACCCGTTCAGGAACTTTGCCCGATTATTGGAGCAGTTCCAAGCCGACCCGCTCGACGAGAACCCTCAGTTGAACATCGTAGGTGGCGAATCGGTCGATCCCAACACATACAGCTTGATCAGGAAGCTCGTGTCGAGATAGCAGGATTTCACTCCCTGCCCTCTCGAATCCACTCCGTGGTATCGACGTCGAGGGGCTTGTCGCCATAAATCTCGCGCAACATTGCCATGAAATCCGGCAGTTCCGGTTGAGCCTGCAATTCCAGCGACTGCGTCGGATGAATCTCCGCCACCACCACATCACCGCTCGTCAGCTCTATAGCCTTCACGTCGCGCAACTCCGCCTCAAGCGTGGCAACATGCGCGCCCAAATCCTCGATCGCGATTTGCATCACGCCATTCTCCGGCTTCGTTATTGTGCTCGACGATCCCATAGCCAAATCCTACTCCCCCAGCGCCCCCAGCAACATCGCCCC
>DASRLB010000248.1:0-3222 GCA_035648695.1 Acidobacteriaceae bacterium
GGCTTCACCTTCGAGGGCTACGTCAACGACGACGGCTCGGTCGGCACCAAGAACATTCTTGGCATCAGCACCACTGTCCAGTGCGTCGCCGCGACCGTCGATTACGCCGTCAAGAAAATCAAGGCGGAACTGCTCCCCAAATACCCCAACGTCGACGACGTTATCGCGATCACCCACAACTACGGCTGCGGCATCGCCATCGACGCCCCTGGCTCCGAAATCCCCATTCGCACGCTCCGCAACCTCAGCCTCAACCCCAACCTCGGCGGAGCCCCCATGGTCGTCAGCCTCGGCTGCGAAAAAATGCAACCCGACCGCATGTTGCCCACCAGCACGCTGCCCATTCTCTCCGCACAACCCTACGTCGTCCGCCTGCAAGACGACCAGCACCACAGCTTCGGCGACATGGTCGCGGCAATCATGGAAATGGCCGAAGCCCGTCTCCAGCAACTCAACCAACGCCGCCGCCAAACCTGCCCGGCCTCCAGCCTCGTCGTCGGTCTGCAATGCGGCGGCAGCGACGCCTTTTCCGGAGTCACCGCCAACCCCGCCGTAGGCCACGCCGCCGACCTCCTGGTCCGCGCCGGCGCCACCGTCATGTTCTCCGAAGTCACCGAAGTCCGCGACGCCATCCATCTCCTTACGGCGCGCGCAACCTCGCCCGAAGTCGCCAACGCCCTCATCCGTGAGATGGCCTGGTACGACAATTACCTCGCCAACGGCGCGGTCGACCGCTCCGCCAACCCCTCGCCCGGCAACAAGCGCGGAGGTCTCACCAACATCGTCGAAAAGGCCCTCGGCTCCATCGCGAAATCCGGCACCAGCCCCATCAGCGGAGTCTTCGGCCACGGCGAGCGCGTCACCGTGAAAGGCCTGGTCTTCGCCGCCACCCCCGCCAGCGACTTCGTCTGCGGCACGCTTCAACTCGCCGCCGCCATGAACATGCACGTCTTCACCACCGGTCGCGGCACTCCCTACGGCCTTGCCATGGTTCCGGTCATCAAAGTCTCCTCCCGCACGGCCCTGGCCAACCGCTGGTCCGACCTCATCGACCTCGACGCCGGCGCCATCGCCACCGGCGACGCCACCATCCAGCAAGTCGGCGAAGCCCTCTTCCACCTCATCCTCGAAGTAGCCAGCGGCCGCCACCAAACCCACGCCGACCACTACGGCCTCCACAATGAATTTGCCCTCTTCAACCCCGCCCCCATCACCTAACCACAACTGCCGGGCGACCCATCGTCGCCGACGGACTTATGCGACAAGGCGGGCATCGCATAAAGCGCGATCTTCCACAGCCTACCCTCGCGCCCCCGCCAACATCTGCTCCGCATGTCGCAGCGAAGTCTCCGTCAAATTCGCCCCCGAAAGCATCCGCGCAATCTCCTCCACCCTCTCCGCGCTCTGCATCAGTCGGACCCCGGTCTGCGTCCGCCCCCGCTTCTCCGACTTCTCAATCAAAAAATGTTGGTCCGCAAACGCCGCAATCTGCGGAAGGTGCGTAATGCATAACACCTGCTGCGCCTTCGACAGCGCCTTCAGCTTCTGCCCCACCGCCTCCGCCGCACGCCCGCCAATCCCAATATCGATCTCGTCGAAAACCAGCGTCCGCGGCAGCACATTCCTCTTCCGCTTCCCCGCCCCAGCCGCCGCCCCTTCTTCCACCGACACCTTCAGCGCCAGCATCACCCGCGACATCTCACCCCCCGACGCAATCTCCGTCAGCGGCTTCAGCGGCTCACCGGGATTCGTCGCAATCGTGCAAGCCACAGCATCCCACCCCGCGGCTGTCCATGCTCCTGAATCCTCATCCGCAGTAACAGCAATCTGAAACCGAGTCTGCATCGCCAGCTCATTGATCTGCCGTTCCGCCACCTTCGCCAGCTTCCGCGCCGCAGCCTCCCGCTCATCGGTCAACGCCCTCGCAGCCTGCCGATACGCAGCCCCCGCCCCCGCCAACTCCGCCTGCAACTCCGCCAACCGCACATCGCGATTCTCAAGGTCCGCCAGCTTCTGCGCCACATCCGCGCCAAACGCAATCACCTGACCCAACGTCGCCCCGTACTTCCGCTTCACACGATCCAGCGCAACCAGCCGCTCTTCAATCTCCCCCAAGCGCTCGGGCGAGGCCGACACATTTCCCGCAAAGTGCCGCAGCGTAGCCGAAGCATCCTCCACCGCCGCCTTGGCCGACGCCAACTGCCCCGCCGTCTCCTTGAACTGCCCGTCAAACCTCGCCAGGTCCTCCACCTGCCTCAGCGCGGCCCCCAGCAGCGACTCCGCCGAGGTCTCTCCCTCATACAACAACTCCTGCGCCGCAGTGGCCGCCGCAAACAACCGTTCTGAATTCGCCAGCACCCGCTTCTCCGTCTCCAGCCGAACATCTTCCTCGGCATCGGTCAGCCCCGCACTCTCAATCTCCTTCGCCTGAAAGCTCCACAAATCCGCCTTCCGCAGCCGGTCCTGCTCCGCCCCCTGAAGCTCGTCAATCTCCCCACGCAGCCGCTTCCACTCGGCGAAAGCATTCCCCACAGCGTCGGTGGAAATTACCCCATACCGATCCAGCAGCAACCGCTGTTGCGCCTGGTCAAACGCCACCATCGTCTCCGACTGCGCATGGACCAGCGCCAACTCCGGCGCAAGCTGCCGCAGCACGCCCACGGTCGCCGGCTGGTTGTTGATAAACACCCGCCCCTTGCCGCTCGACGAAATCTCCCGCCGCAACAATATCTCATCGCCCTCGGCATCGATCCCATTGCGCTCCAGTATCCCCTCCGCCCCGGGAGTAGCCTCAAACACACACCCCAGCACAGCCTTCTCCGCCCCAAACCGCACCAGATCGCCGGAAGCCTTCCCACCCAGTAACAGCACCAGCGCGTCGATCAAAATCGACTTCCCCGCACCAGTCTCCCCGGTCAACAAATTCAACCCCGCCCCAAACTCGGCGACAGCGTGATCGATGACCGCATAATTTTCCGCGCGCAACTCCAGCAGCATGTCGAGAGCATAGCAAAGCCCACCCCACTGGCGACTGGAAACTCGAAACTGGCAACTCGAAGCTGGTAGCCGGCAGCTCAAAGCCGAAACACCCCACCCGCGCCACGCATCTCACCACACGTACCAACCCAGATGCGCAACATTCTCCACCACCTCCGTCGCAGTAAACTAAATTCGGCATGATTCTTCTCACCCTCGCGACATTCCTCCTCCAGAACGCCGACG
>DASRLB010000249.1:0-6944 GCA_035648695.1 Acidobacteriaceae bacterium
GAGCGGAGGAGGCCCTTTTCTTTTACGGCTTGCTCGCTGCCGTAGAGGAAGAGGTCGCTGGAGGCGTAGGCGTCGGCTTTGATGAAGCCGCGTTCGAAGTCGGAGTGGATGACGCCCGCGGCGCCCGGGGCTTTGGTGCCGCGTTTGATGGTCCAGGCGCGGACTTCCTGGACGCCGGAGGTGAAGTAGGTGATGAGGCCGAGCAGACGGTAGGCGGCGTGGATGAGGCGGTTGAGGCCGGGCTCGGACAGGCCGAGTGCTTCGAGCAATTCGGTGCGGTCTTCGGAATCCGCGAGGGGGTCCAGCTGGGCGATTTCGGCTTCCATCGCGCCGCAGATGCGGACGACTTCGGAGCCTTCTTCGGCGGCGCGCTGGGCTACAAGCTCGGTAAATTCGTTGCCGTCGGCGATGCCCGCTTCGTCGACGTTGGCGACGTAGAGCTGGGGCTTCATAGTGATGAGGAAGAGGTCGCGGGCGATGAGCTTTTCGTCGTCGGCGAGGTCGGCGGTGCGGGCGGGCTTGCCGGCGTTGAGGACTTCGAGGAGCTTCTGGATCGTTGCCAGCTCGGACTTCTGCGCGGCCGTCGCGGTGTGGCTTTTGGCCGCCTTCTCGGCTTTGTTGAGGCGCTTTTCGACGGTGTCGAGGTCGGCGAGCAGGAGCTCGGTGTTGATGATGTCGATGTCGTGGAGGGGGTTGACGCCGCCGGCGACGTGGATGACTTCGGGGTCGGTGAAGCAGCGGACGACGTGCAGAATGGCGTCGGTTTGGCGGATGTGCGAGAGGAACTGGTTGCCGAGACCCTCACCTTTGCTGGCGCCTTCGACGATGCCGGCGATGTCGACGAACTCCATGGTGGTGGGGACGATGGAGTTGGGCTTGACCATGGTGACGATGCGATCCATGCGGTCGTCGGGGACGGGGACGATGCCCACGTTGGGGTCGATGGTGCAGAAAGGGTAGTTCGCCGCCGCGGCCTGGGAGGCTGTGAGGGCGTTGAAGATGGTGGATTTTCCCACGTTGGGGAGGCCGACAATTCCGCAGTTCAAAGGCATGTTGAGGTGGTCCTTACACGATCTCTTCTATTTGAACATGGCGGGCGGGAGCCTGAGGCGGGGGCGGCGGATGCGGCAAGATACGGCCAAAGGGATGGCTTGGCGGAGGCCAAAATTTTATTTGAGGGTCGGCGAGGTGGAAAGACGCTTATTGCAGTGTTCCTGAAAACCACTTTTGTCAGGACGATTGGGTCTCACCAAATTCAAACTCGGGGAATAACCATGAAAGTCAAATTGCGCTTTATCTGTTCGCTTCTCGCCCTGCTCTGTGTTCTAGCCGCTCCTGTAGCGCTCCGTGCCGACACATTTACCTATACTTTCGCCGATGGCGCTACGCCGCCCAGCGGCAGCACCGCTACCGCCTTCTCGTTTTCCTATACTGGCGCGGCGCTTCTCACGCTGGGTCAGCATGTCAATACCGATACGTGCACGGTAACGGCTTTTGGCACGGTCAGAACCTGCGACGAGGCAGCGCTGGCCCAATCCGGCCCGGATAACGCTCGAATCGAAATGTTCAATGGGAACGAGTTTATAGTCCTACTGCCGGCAAGCGTCTTCACCACGACCGGCGTTCATACCGACAGCGGTGGCAATGCTTTGACGATTACCGACGTCGCCTCGGCGTCGCCGGTGCCGGAGCCTGGGTCGATTGTGCTGCTGGGGACAGGTTTGCTGGGATTGGCTGGCACGATACGCCGCCGCTGGATGTGCTGAAGGGCACACCCTGGCGCCTCTTCTCCGGGGAGGGGAAGAGGCGCCGATCTTCCGACCCGCATCTGTATTTGTCTGCGGTTTCGCCGACTTCTTTACCGCACGCCCGCATGAAGACTTGTGGTGGCGGCTGGACGCGGTTAGGCTGGTGGGCGAGGTGAGTGCGATGCGGCGAAGCGGTTGGATGTGCGTTGTGGCAATGTTGTCGAGCGTGGCGATGGGACCGGGAATGGCAATGGCGCAGGCCCCGGCGGGCGCGAGCGGGCCGGCGGCGGAAGCGCGCCGGAGCTATGAAGGCGTCAAGAAGAACATCCTGAAGTCCGCGGACGAGATGCCGGCGGAGAATTACTCGTATAAGCCGGAGCCCGATATTCGGACGTTTGCGCGGGTGGTCAATCACGTTGCCGAAGCGCAGCTCCACATCTGCGGTGCGGCGAATGGGACCGCGGCGGCGGACCTGGCGAAGGTCCCTGCGGAAACCGCGGACAAGGCCGCAATCGTCGAGGCGCTGAAGGCTTCGTTTGCCGAGTGCGACAAGGCGTTCGCCGCGCTGACCGATGCGAATGTGACGGAGATGGTGTCGATGGGGCAGGCGCAGCGGTCGCGGATCGGGCTGATGTGGGGCGCGGTGGCGCACGATCAGGAGCAGTATGCGACGCTCGCTTTATATATGCGGCTGAAGGGCCTCACTCCGCCGAGCAGCGAGAAGTAAGAGAATGCTGAAGCGTGTCGCGCGATGCGGCGGCGTTCTGGGGGCGGGCCTGTTCCTGGCGGGTACGCTTTCGGGCTGCATTGTTGTGGGTGTTTCGAACCGCGGCGGCTGGTTTGTGTGGCCGCGCGGGTTCGGGTTGGTGTTTATCTTTGTGCTGCTGATCTTCCTGCTGCTGCGGCGGCGGAGGTAGCTGGATGCTCCCGCGCGGGTCTTGACGAACAGGAAGTACACGACCAGCCGTCCGGGGTCAGCTTTTGGGGTCCGTCTTCCAGACGAAGAGGAAGTCGTCGTTGCTGGAAGTGGCGATGGCGATGTGCTTCTGGTTGGCGGCGCGGCTGAGGGCGGAGCGGATATTCTCCTTGGTGTCGGGAAGCTCGGACAAAGGAATTTTGAGCGCGGAGCCGTGGTCGAGCTGCGCTATGTCGCTCAATAATTGAGTGATGATCTGCTTATGCTTGCCGTCGCGGCCCTTAGGCACGTCGGCCTGGAGGACGGAGGCGAATCGCATGGATGCCGGAACGGATTGTTTTATGTTGGCCATAAAACATTATCGACGCGTTAACGTGACGTAAACATCGTCCAAACCTAAGACTACGGTAGCAGAACATTTGTTGTCCCGGCAAGAAGAAAATTTGGCGCTTGTTGGCCAAGGGATAAAGATTCTGGTCGTGGGCCAAAGAGTTAACCCGTGATGCAACGCGGCGCATAGGGTGTGGCTAGAGGTATTTCCCAATGTCCCCATCGCTGAAAGCTGTCGTGGTTCCGATTTCCGAGGTCTCGACCGAAGACGTGGTTAGGCTGGACGAGATGCACGAGCCGGTCGTGCTGGTGGTGGACGACGAGCACCTGGTCGCGGACACGCTGGGCGTCATCTTCGAGCGCGCGGGCTTCTGCACGCTGACGGCGTATGACGCCGCGGGCGCGCTGGAGATTGCCGCCGCCATTGCGCCGGACATCCTGGTAAGCGACGTGGATATGCCGGGGATGAACGGCGTGGACCTGGCAATGACGCTGCTGGAACGGCTGCCGCAGTGCAGGGTGTTGTTGTTTTCGGGGCACGCGACGTTTGCGGACCTGTCCGCGGCAAGGGAGGCGGGGCATGATTTCCCGCTGCTGCCGAAACCGGTGCATCCGGCAGTGATGCTGGAGAATGTGTCGAGCTGTTTGGGGCGGAAGCCTGCGAAGGTGCGGATCGCCAAGGTGGTGGCCATGCCGAGGATGTTGCAGACGGCGTAGGGCGGAGTAGCCGGAGGTTTGACGACCGATTCGGTGGACTGTACATTTCAAGGTAGCGAAGTGGAGAGTTCATGGCTACTCAGACGGCGGATAGAAAAGAGTCACCGGTGGTTTCGATGCTGCACGCCCGCACGAACTTCGGAAAGCTGCTGGAGCGTGTGGACCAGGAGCAGCGGTCGCTGGTTATCGAGAAGCGCGGCACGCCCAAGGCTGTGCTGCTGAGCATTCGCGACTACGTGAAGCTGGCCGCGCCGGAGCCGGAAGTGCTGCGGATTATCGGCGAAGAGTCGAAGCGGAACGGGACGGATAAGTTGACTTCACGTGAGATCGACGAGGTCATCAAAGAAGCGCGCGCGGAGAAGCGGAAGAAGAGGCGGTAATGCTTCCGCTGCGGCTGGTGTTCGATACCAATGGCCTCGTGTCGGCGGCGCTCACGCCGGAGGGACTACAGCAAACGGCTTTCCTGCTGGCTATTACGAAGCCTGCTCGGCTGTATGTGTCGGACGCAATTTTGGAGGAGTATGCCGAGGTGCTCGCGCGGCCGAGGCTTGGAATTTCTAAGGGGCTGCGTCTTCAAATGTTGCAACTCATCAGGAATCGAAGTTACCTGGTTGCGCCCAAGCGCCGCATTCATGTTTGTAGTGATCCGGAGGACGACATCTTCATCGAATGCGCCGATGCCGCTCGTGCAGACTATTTGATTACGGGAAACCTGAAGCACTTTCCGGCCTTCTGGAAGAGTACGAAGGTGATTACGGCGCGGGAGTTTGTGGGGTTGGCTGCACCGCACTTGATTGGATAACTGGCAATAGTGGTGGTGGGGAAGAAGGCAAATGTGTCGTTGCGGCTGCGCCTTCACGACGGCCTTTGGCAGAGCGGGACCACTCGGCTCAACAAGGATGTGTCACCTACTTCGCCGACAATTTCGGAGGAAACCCAAATTCGGTTGCGAGCTCGAGCCCGGATTTAATGCTCTTCAGCGTGTCCTGATCGCGAAACCAGTTTCTATGTTTGAAGTTGGGTTCGTTTTTCTTTCTCTGTTCATACTGCTGAATGAGAACCTTGGAAGCGATATCGAAAGCCTTACTTAACGCGATCCTCTGTGGGGTGTCGTCTGCGGCCAGCCAATCATTAGGCCGAGCCAGTTTGCTCAGATCGGTTTCAAGTTGCCATTCTTGAGCGGCGTACGCTAACCGTTCTAGTTCGCCTACGGCAAAATAAACCAACCCCTTTCTTTCGAGAGCGGGGTGCAATGCTAAATTTTGAGACCGCTTCACCTTTCTGAGGGTCTCCCAAAGTTGCTTTATGAAATCGCAGGCGAAGTAGGTTCCAATGAGTAAGTTGAATGAAGCCTCGGTGAGGTGCTGCTCCGGTGTCGGAAACACCTGAGTGTAGAGTCCTCCAGGGGAAAGATCGAAAAGTTTTGCAGTCCCTCCATACATGTCATCCGGCCCAAAGCGGAACGCATAAATAGCCTTTGTTAGATCCTCGAGAGTTATAGCAATGTTATTGCGGCCCTTTTCACTTCTTTTGTTCTTGTACTCGTACGTCCTTCCCTTGAGATTCACATTTTTCACACGGCGCGCAATATCTTTTTGAACCTCATCATTACTTCGGAAGTCCGCAATTTTAACCGAGTTCTGCGTGTTGTTATATTTCGTAACTTCACTGACAAAGTTGATCTCTTTGGGATAATCAAAAGTCATCAATCTTAGCAACACACGGACATTACTGACGGGCTTGTGTTGACTTCCTCCTTTCTTTCTCACGGCAGCCAGTAGAGCTCTTACTGTTTGTGCGCCGTTGATGATGGACATCTTCTCGCAGGTCAGGGTTCCAGCATCAATATCTGGGTGAATTTTTCCGGCGACGGCAGTAACGCCGTTATTGAAATATTCGAAATTACTGGGGTTATGTAAAGCAGTCTGAATAATTTGCTTATTCGTGCGCGTATCACCCACGTAGTCTCGGATATTCATAGTGAAAAGACTGGCCTTATGATTTTGTAATATGCTTGCCAAGACCGCACCGCTGACCTCGCCGAGATAGAGCGCGCGATCTCCCTGTTCAAATTGGCACCACGGCACATCGTTGCTATCTGGGAGCATCGGAATAACAATTGGTTTTTCTGAAAAATCAGCAGAAGAAAGAGCCTCGCGCAATTCTTGGTTGAGAAGCGACTGATCGAGATATCTAAAATCTGACCGATCGAGAAAGTCCGCAAGCTCTGGAATTGGCGTGATCCCCTGATCCACGCGAGCAACAACCGCATCGCCACTATTTGCAGCCGTTGTAATAAAAAATAGCCGGAAGTTATCCTCTTCCCAATCAATCTGACCAGCCAGTTCAAGCAGGTCGCTATGCATCGCTTGACTCTTTCCTTGCGTGGCCATGTAGAGCCGCTGTGGAAAATCGCAGAAACGCCCGACCGATTCTGGAGTTTCCTTCGAGTCCTTACCTCGGAACTTCGCTTGAATAATCACTACCTGACCGTCGTCTGAGCGAAAAAGAAAGTCTGCTCCACCGTCCCCGGCTCCATCGATGATCGAGCTCTCAAGCTCTCCATCATCGTCCGGCGTAAGTCCGGGTGCCAAACGCTCTAAGACTTCGCTGACAAAGAACTGAATCATTTGCCGCGATTGTTGGATATTGTTCAAATTGCTAAATGACACGCCTAGGCGCCCTTGCGCCCATTCGATCAATCGCTCTTTGAACTGTTCCTTCGGCTTTGTCTCGTTCTTCATCGTTCCTCGTTACCTATTATGGATAGATTCTATTGAGTGTACGTGCAAACGGAATCGTCTCGCGCACATGCTCCAATCCGCAAATCCAGGCGACGCAGCGTTCTATGCCCATCCCGAAGCCGCTGTGCGGCACGCTGCCGTATTTGCGGAGGTCGAGGTACCACTGGAAGGCGTCCATGGGGAGGTTGTGGGATTCTATTCGGGACTTGAGGAGGTCGTAGTCGTCGACGCGCTGCGAGCCGCCGATGATTTCTCCATAACCCTCGGGGGCGAGGACGTCGACGCAGAGAGCCTTGGTGGGGTCGGCTGGGTCGGGCTGCATGTAGAAGGCCTTTACGTTCGCCGGGTAGCGATGCACCATCACAGGCTTGGTGAACTGGTTGGAGATGTAAGTCTCGTCGGGGGAGCCGAAGTCGTCGCCGTAGGTGTGGGCGTTTTCGAGCAGGCCGCGGGCGTGGGCGTCGAGGAGCATCGCGTGCGCGTCGTCGT
>DASRLB010000250.1:0-8686 GCA_035648695.1 Acidobacteriaceae bacterium
GTCTGCGAGACATTGACTTCCAGCCCCTTGGCGGCATAGACCTGAAAGCCCTTCGTACTAATCTTCAAATTGTACCTGCCGACATTCAGCGCAGGAATGCTGTAGATGCCGTTGGCGTTGGTTACGGTATTACTGACGAAACCGGTCGCGTCGGCAGTAACGGATACCTCTGCACCAGGAATTGCTGCCCCCTGGTTGTCGGTTACAGTTCCGGTTATCACTGAGTTCTGCTGCGCGTGCGCCAGCGGAAGGGAGAGAAATAACAACACAAACGCAAGGAGGGGGAAAATCCATCGCCCTCTTCCGTGGATTTGCTGCTGGTTGCGATTTAGGCCGTGTCCTGAAAGTAGATCAGCTGTGGTGTTCATTAATTCTCCTCCTCAAAATATATGCCGCGGACTTACGTTGGTGCGGGGCCCTGGTTTGGGTCTTTTACGGAGTCAAAATGCCTAGGTTTGTTAGCGACCGAGACTATAGGCGAACGCTCCGAACACTGTCAAGAAAAAAATGCAGCGTTGCTACAAAAGCCCATATTCCGCACAATTTGGAGCGAAACCGGAGACGCCGGTCGTCGGCTGCGGCTCGAACAGAACTCCTTCGGCTCCATCCATTCGTTGGTCGTGCTCCTCCACCGAACGGATGAGCGCGTCTGATATCTTCGCAGCGTGGAGGACTTTGCAATTAGATTTCTTTCAACCGTCGAAAGTAAATAACGCATCTTCTCAAAGCGTTTTTGTCCCGGAGGGTATGCCATCCGGGGACAAATTGAGGGTTGCCAGTATCTCATGGCCCTGGACAGGACGCCTTTCGCGCGTCGTCTCGTTCTTTGCGGCGAACTTTTGGGTCCGCGTCATGCATGGCGCCGACACTTTGCGTACACAGGCGTGACCACACGCGTCCGAAGCTCTACGCGATGTATTGCCAACAATTAACTTGCGCCGCCGCTCCACCTTCTGCATCGGTAAGTAACAGCGGTCTCAATATTTTGAGACCTTTTCCGCCTCACATAAGCCCCTCCAGGCGCTTTCATCGCGCCCATCCAAAACGATGCGGCTAAAATGGGCTCGGTGTTGCGAAGGAGCAATCGGATGCACGTATCGACGACGAGAATGTTTCGGCTGGGCCTGTGGGCGCTTGCCGGTGCGAGTTTGGCCCACGCGCAAAGTACGCCGGCGGCGAGCCAGCCGGCCCTCACGCCGCCAGTGGTGGCCGTGTCACCGGTCAAGGCACTTCAGGGCTATGCCACCGACGGCTCGGTGCATTACATGTTTTCGACCGGGGAAATTGCAGCTTACGATAGCGATTGGAAGCTGTTGTGGGACAACAAATCTCCGTTCGACGGCATGCCCGCGGGAGTGGGCCATGTCGGCGATGGCGATGTGTATCGGGGAGAGATTTATGCTCCGGTTGAAAGCTACAACTCCTGCGACGACAATACGCAGCAGCGGATTGCCATTTATGGCGCGACGGACGGGGCCTTCAAACGGTATATCGACCTTTCCGGCTACGGCCACGAAGTGTCGTCCGTGACGATCGTGCCGTCGACGCAGTCGATGGTGGTATCGAGCTTCTGCGACAGCTATCGGGTTTACGCCTACGACCTGAAGACAATGAAGCCGCTGGCTCCGATCGTGCTGTCTTCGCCGATCACGAAAATTCAGGGCATTGGCTGGAGCGAGAAGCGGCAACAGTTCGCCATCACCTCCGACTCGCCCGCGGAGAAGATCGGATACGTCTGGATCATGACGCCCGAGGGCAAGGTTTCGCTCGTCTACACCGCGCCGCAGACCGGCGAACTCGAAGGCGTGGACTATTCACAGGACCAGATCCGCTACCTGCTGGGCAATGTGTGGTCGCTGTCGCCCGAGGTGGGACGCAAGCCCGACTTCACCGATACGTGGAGCTTCGGCATGACGACGACCGGAGATATGTCCGCCTCGCAAGCTGTGGAATACAAGAAGCTGACCGACGATATCGCCGAGCTGGAGCGCTATCGCATGGCCAATGCCGCGCTTCCGCCCGTGCAGGCGCATGAAGACCGGATCATTTTTTATGGCGACTCGATTACCGACTCCTGGGGCAACAGGCCCGACAAATGGCCGTTCTTCGCGGGCAAGGGATACATCGATCGCGGCATCTCCGGGCAGACCACGGCGCAGATGCTTATTCGCTTCCGTCAGGATGTGATCGACCTGCACCCGAAGGTGGTGCTGCTGCTGGCGGGTACGAACGATGTGGCAGGAAACATCGGCCCGTCATCGTTGCAAATGGTGGCCGACAACATTGCCAGCATGGTCGAGTTGGCGCGCGCCAACGGCATCCGCATGGTGTTGTGCAGCACCTTGCCCGCGGACCACTACAACTGGCGCAAGGACGTAAAACCCGCCGAGCCCATTCGCCGGATGAACGCGTGGATGAAGCAATATGCGGCTGCACACGGGTTGGTGTATGTGGACTACTACGATGCATTGACCGACGCGACGGGCGGGATGAAAGAGGGAATGTCGCTGGACGGAGTGCATCCAACGGCCGCCGGTTATGCCATTATGGAACCCCTCGCCGAGCAGGGTATTGCGGAGGCGTTGCGGCGCAAGCCGTAGGCGCGCTAACTCTTCGCGGCGATCAATGCCAGACCGTGCGCGACCGATGTAAAGGCGTCGCCGCTGCGGACGCGCGGCTCGCCGAAGCGCTCTGTGAACACCCGGCGCACGGCGGGAACCAGCGATGTGCCGCCGGTCAGGAACACGCGGTCGACGCGCGCGGGGTCGACGCCGGTCGTGGTCATCAGCTCGTCGAGGCTTGCTTCCATGCGTGTGACCTCTGGGCGAATCCATTGCTCGAATGTTGCCCGCGTGACGGGCACACGCAGGTGGAGCATCTCCGCATCGAGCACAAATTCGGCCTCTTCGCGCGTGGAAAGATCCATCTTCAACCGCTGAACCGCCTGGTGCAGACGGAAGCCGAGGTCGTGCTCGACTACCGCCGTCAGGGCGGCGATTTTTCCCGGTTCGAGCGCCCGCTTCTGGGTGGTGCGGAGCATTTCCATGACGGCGTGAGTGCGCAGAAACGACAGCGTGTGCCAGCGCTCAAGATTTGCGTAGACCCATGCGGGAAGCGCGGGCAGGACCTTGTTCATGGATCGTGCCATCGACTCGGAACCGAGCGCGGGCGAGATCAGGCGGCGGACGATGCGCGCGTCGAAGGCGTCGCCGGCGATGCCGACACCGCTGTTGCCGAGCACCTCATGCTTGCCGGACGCGCGCGCCGCGGGGCCCACACGGAGCAGCGAGAAGTCTGTTGTGCCTCCGCCAAAGTCCCCGATCAGGACGAGTTCGTCGCGAGCAATGGCCGCTTCGTATGCGTACGCCGCGGCTACAGGCTCCAGTACGAAATCGACCGCGGCGAAACCGGCCAGCAGGAACGATCGCCGGAGGCGGTCCTCGGCGAAGGCGTTGTCGGCATCGGTCTCAGCGCCGACAAAGACAACGGGTCGGCCGACCGTCGCTCGTGTCACCTCGAATCCGAAGGCTTCGCTCGCTCGGAGTCTCAGATCGCGCAGAATGCTCGCGACCAGATCTTCGAAGCGATACTGCCGCCCGAATATCTCCGTCCCGGTCAGCGTCTGCGCAGACATGTGGCTCTTCAGCGACTGGATGAATCGTCCCCGGACTTCGCGGTCGAAACTGTCCGCGGCAAGGTACTGTTCGAGCGCCGCCGGTCCCGTCCAAACGGACACCTGTTTGCGCGCCGCGATCTGTCGCTGCTGCGCGTAGAGCACCGACCGCGACGATGTGGTTACACCTCCAAATGCGGCGAACTCCAGCATCCGCACTCCGCCATCCGCGGTCGCCAGAGCCACCGCGCTGTTGGTTGTGCCAAAATCAATGCCGACGGCTTTGGAGAAATTCTGTTGCACTCTTCCATTGTTGCTCAACCAGGTCAAAGCAATCGCCACGGCAGAATTGCTAAGCCTGCTCCACCGCTCCACCACTGCGCACCTTTGAACGGGCTACCCACAACTTACGTAAAACAAAGGGAGCACCGTTACCATGCGTCATAAGGGAAGACTCGTTGCCATTCTTTTAGCCCTCGCACTTCTTGGCTGCTCTTCGAAAACCTCCACAGCCCTGGCCCCCACAGATTCTTCCACCCTCGCAAGCGCCGCCCCCCGCTCATCCGCAGATCAGACCTTTCGCACCGAGGCCATCGCCGATCCCACGTTGAGGATGACCGCGTACGAAGTTAAAATTCCCGCGAGCTTCAAGTTCCAGGGCATGTACGTTGCCGGCACATCCTGCGTATCGAGCCCGTTCCCGGTCTTTCGAGCCTATTCGCCCGACGGCCTCAAGGAGTTCCGCGCCCTCCCCCGTTTCGACTGGAGCTGGAACAACTCGCCCTACGGCGCAAGAAACGGAGGTGACTGCCTCAATATCAAACAAGAGCTCTCACCCCAGGAATTCATTAAGTATCTCGTCGGCGTCCTACAGGTCGCTTATGTCAGCGAGTCGCCCGTCCCCCAGGACCCCGCCGCCAGCTATCAGAAGACACTCAGCGACCTCAACGCCCGCGGCGGGGGCATGCACTCCTCCGGCGGCAAGGCTGCGGCCTTGGTGACGTACAAGAACGGCTCCTTCATCATCGAAGAACAAATCTCAGTGACCACGCTCTGCATGAAAAATATGATGAACATCCCGGGCCAGAACTGGTTCTCGGAAAACTGCAGCGCCTACGTCAACCTCGTCCGCGCCCCCAAAGGACAACTCGCGTCCCTCGTCAGCGCCATCGACGCGCAGAGTGGCGGAGCCAGTGTCAACCAGCAGTGGAGCAACACCTACAACCAGACCATGCTCAACAACATGGTCCGCCAGAACGCCGAGATCATGCGGCAGCGCCAAGTCGCCTTCGAGCGCGGACAGGCGATCCGCGCCCAGCAGCATCAGCAGTTCATGGCGCAGATGCAGGCCGGCACCGACGCGTCCATGGCCCGCGCCGCCCAGGTCGCCAACTCCAACCACGCCATCGCGCAGGACTGGTGCGACTACTCGCTCGATCAACAAACCGTTACCGGCCAGTCGGGCACCTACAAAGTCTCCAGCGCCTACTCGCAGACCTGGTCGAACGGGTCGCAGTACTACCAGACCAACGACCCCAATACCAACCCCAACGGCGCGCTCTCCGGCAACTGGACGCTGCAAACAAAGGTCCACGGAGACGGAACGCCGTACTAGCAACTTCACAAGGACAACGCCAAGCCGCAAAGAACGCAAAGGAAACGCAACGGGTCCCGTGGCGGATTTTTGCGTTCTTCGCGTCTTGGCGTTGTCTGTTCTTTACCTTGTGTCGACCGCGATGTCCCTCGAAATTTTGCGCGGCTACTTGTTAACCAACATCCCCTCCCGCCCGTTGTATGTGTACAAGACATTTCACGGCACAAGAGGGAACTCATGCACAAACATCTCCGTCTCATTCTCGCTTCACTCGCGCTCTCCGCTCTGCTCTGCGGCTGTTCCCCGGTCGAAGCGCAAACCCCTCAGGCCACGCCGTCTGTCGCGCCGGTCCCAACAGACGCGGATGTCGCCAACACGCGCGAAGAGCTTCTCAGGCTGCTGAAGATCAGCCCGACGTTGACCGAAGTCGTCGCCGCCGATCCCAGCCTGCTCTCCAACCAGGACTACGTCAACCACAACAACCCGGAGCTGGGCCGCTTCCTGCTCGCCCATCCGGAGGTCGGCCGCAACCCCGACTTCTACCTCTTCGCCGACCTGCCCCGCAACGGAGGCCCGCGTCGCGAAGAGTTGGAGCGCCGCGTCTGGAGCGGAAGACCTGAGCCCGACCAGAGCTACACTCCGACGCAGCGTTTGCTCGACCAGGTCGGACCCTTCCTCGGTGCGATGGCTTGCCTCGCAGCAACCCTCTGGCTCATTCGCATGATTATGGCCAATCGCCGCTGGAGACGCATCTTTCAGATGCAAACCGAAGTCCACGGCAAGCTCATCGACAAGCTGGGCAGCACCCAGGAGCTGCTCACGTACATGGAAACCGATGCCGGTAAACGCTTCCTGGAAGCTGCGCCCATCCCCATCGACTTCGAAAAAGACGAGCGCCTGCCTGCGATCCTCTCCCGTGTTCTCACACCGCTTTCGATCGGTATTGTGCTCATCCTGCTGGGCGCCGGCATTCTCTTTCTCCGCAACGCCGTCCCCGACCAGGCCGAACCGTTTCTCGTGCTGGGCACGATCGTCCTGATGCCCGGCATTGGGTTTATCATCTCAGCGGGCATCACATGGCTGCTTGCCTCACGCCTCGGGCTTATGCCCGAGGCCGCGAGCGAAACGACAGATGCGAAAGAGCGGCTGTGAGTGCAAACTCTATGCCCAGCAACGGAGTACACCGGCATGATGATGTGGAACGAAGCGCTTCCGCACATACAGCTCGGCAAAGCCACGCAGGCGGCCGAACCCTCGATGGATAGCGACGCTTTCGCCGCTTTCTACGAGCGTTCGGCCCGCTCGCTGTGGGCGTATCTCTCGCGCTGCTCGGGCGACCCCGCGCTGGCCGACGACTTGATGCAGGAAAGCTATGTCCGCTTCCTGTGCGCCTCGCAGCCCGACGGCGAGGTCGCATCCCGCCGCTATCTCTTCCGCATCGCCACCAACCTGCTGCGCGACCACTGGCGCCGGCCTCGCACTGTGTCGATCGAGGAGCTTCCCGAAAACTTCTTCGCCACCGCCTCCACGCACATGGACGCCTGCGCGCTCCTGGGCCCTGCGATGGCCCGCATGACTCCGCGCGAGCGGCAGCTTCTGTGGCTGGCGCACGCCGAAAACTATTCGCACCACGAGATCGCCGAAGTGACCGGCCTGGCCAGCGCCAGCGTCCGTCTGCTCTTGTTTCGGGCACGGCGCAAGATCAAACACCTGCTGGAGCAACCGGCCCGGGCGGATGGAGGTCAACGATGAAAATCCGCTCTTGTCCCCGCGAAGCTGAAGTCCGCGATCTGATCCAGCGCGGCCACTGGCCCGATAGTTGCGAGCCGGACCTTCGCGCGCATATCGACGCCTGCGCAACCTGCGCCGAAGCGGTGCAGCTCGCCCAGGTCTTCCAGGCCGCGCGGACCGCATCGATGCAGCGGGCGCCTATGGCCGCCGCCGGGCCAATCTGGTGGCGCGCCCAACTCCGCCGCCGCAACGCCGCCTTCGAACGCATCGCCAAACCCATCCGCACCGCCCAAATCTTCGCCGCCGCCATCTGCCTCGTCGCCACCATCGCCATCCTCATCTTCGAACAACGCAGCGGCAACGCCTCTGTACTCTCCAACCTCCTCCCGACCCAACTCTGGCCCCCCTCCAACTGGAGTCTCACGCTCCTCATCTCCACCATCGCAACCATCACCGTCTTAGCCGCCGTCGCCCTCTTCCTCGCCACCGACACCAGCGAAACCAACCACCACTAACCTCATTACTCACGACTCATTACTCAAAACTGAACCGAACCCCTCTTCGCTCATAACCACCCGTCTTCCCTCACCCCTCGTCCCTTCGCCCCTCAACAGGCCCCGTCTCCCTCTGCGCTCATTGGCTCTAAGCTCTACGCTCATAAAAACGCGCTCTCGGTCGTAGCCGAACACAACCCGCTCAAACCCACCACCGCCCTTCTTTTGCTAACGTGTTTCATGCTCACGACAGCCACCTCCCCGCAGTGGCAACAAATCTACAACCCCACCGGACACCTCTGGGCCTCGACCCTCCTCGCCGCGTTCCCTCTTGTCGTCCTTCTGGTCGCGCTGGTGCTCTTCCGTCTCAAAGCGCACCTCGCCGCGTTACTTGCGGCGGCCATCTGCTTCATTGTGGCCATCGCATTCTTCCACATGCCGTTGCACCTCGCCGTGCTCTCCACCGCCTTTGGCGCGGCCTACGGCACGTTCCCCATTTTCTGGATCATCTTCCCCGTCATCTTCCTCTACCAGCTCACCGTCAAGGCCGGCCGCTTCGGCCTGCTGCAAGGGTGCATCACCGGCATTACGCAGGACAGCCGCCTCCAACTCCTCCTCATCGCCTTCGCTCTCGGAGGATTCTTTGAAGGCGCCGCCGGTTTCGGCACACCGGTCGCGGTCTGCGGAACACTCCTTATCGGCTTCGGCTTCAAGCCCATCCGCGCCGCCGGTCTCACTCTGCTCGCCAATACTGCGCCCGTCGCGCTGGGCGGCCTCGGAATCCCCGCCATCGCCCTCGCCGGAGTCACCGGCCTCAGCCTCCACGCCCTCACCGGCATCATCGCGACGATCCTTACTCCCTTCTGCGTCATCATCCCGTTCTGGCTCGTCTGGGTGTTCGCCGGGTTCACGGCGATGCTGGAAATCTGGCCCGCAATCCTCGTCGCCGGAGTCGCCTTCGCCGCAACGCAACTCCTCGTCGCCCGCCTTCACGGGCCCTGGCTGGTTGACATCTCCGCGGCGGTCGTCACCATCGCCGCCCTTCTCACCCTGCTGCACTTCTGGCAGCCGCGCCGCATCCTCAACGCCGACTGCGAAGACATCACCGATGTCCCCCAAGCCGACTGCCGCGCTGAAAGTCCGGAAGAAGCACGCGCCGTCGTCCTCAGCGCCATGCTCCCCTGGGCGATCCTGACCGCCGGCGTCATCCTCTGGGGCCTGCCCAGCTTCAGTCACTGGCTCGACACCTTCAGC
>DASRLB010000251.1:0-3687 GCA_035648695.1 Acidobacteriaceae bacterium
GCCCTCGTTGTACCACACAAGTCAGCCGGTGCTGACTTTTGCACCGGGGCCGAAGCTATCCCAGGCCCAGGCGAGGTCATACATGCGTTGCAGGCCGATCCACACCGTCTGGGCGCCCGGCTCGCTCTGGGGGCGTTCGACATAGCCGCCCAAGCGGGCGATCAGATGCACCATCTCGGAAAGACGCGGGGGCTGCTTCGGAGGTTTCTTTTGATGGACCGCCATCCAGACCGCTTTCCATTCCGACGGCTCGAAGATCGCCTCGCAATCCGCGTCGGGGCACTCTCGGCCCAGGCGGCACACGAACAGCGTCCGCCAAGCCACGATCAGGTACAACGCCAAGCACGGCAACACCCGCTCGACATCCTCGAAACGCCGCCGCTCGATGCGACAGCCCGACTTCAAAGTGCGGAACAGCAACTCGATGCACCAGCGTACACAGTAGTACTCCACGATCTGCCGCACCTGTTCGGGCGCGTCGATCGGCAACGTCGTCGCCAGAATCCATTCCACCGGGGCTTCGCCCGCCGGGGGATTCGCTTCCCGGACCAGCACGACGTTCACCGTGACCGCCGGCAGTTGGCGGTCGAAACGCCAGGGCGGTCGCAACGTCAC
This sequence comes from Acidobacteriaceae bacterium, assembly GCA_035648695.1. Classification (GTDB taxonomy): domain Bacteria; phylum Acidobacteriota; class Terriglobia; order Terriglobales; family Acidobacteriaceae; genus Granulicella. Next base: position 616 of record DASRLB010000251.1, read on the forward strand.
GGTCGCGGCCCGCACTTCCACGACCGCTTGGCGGGTCTCACGATTCTGGCGGCGGCCGCGCGTCTCCACCGCCGTCTTGGCTTGCCGACCCCGGATGCGAAGTTCGACCTGGTACAGCACGGGCGCAGCCAGTACCGGTTCGCGCAGATGCCCCGCGTCCGTTTCCAAAGCGCGATCCTGGCAAGCACGAATCAGCCAATGCACCGGGACTTCGCCGCGTGGTTCAACAAACAATTCATAAATGTCGGCCTCGCTGTCGGCGACGCACACGCACTGAACTGCCGGCGTTTGCTGAGCCAACGCCCGCGCCTGTCGCATGCCGGTCAGCCAACGCATACTCTCCTTCTCTTCGATGGGCGTGTGTTTGTTCTGGTAAGCCTTCTCCGCCGCCGAGGCGTGCGACACGCCTTCGGTGCGATTGATAATCTCCGCCCACACCGTGCCCAGCGGCGTCCCCTCGGGCGTGAACGCCTGCATCTCATGTAACAAAAAACCACGCCGCGACCCATCCAAATCGCCGACGCCGGCCACTTCCTGTTCCGGCCGCGTCAGGTCGATCTCGCTGGTGTCCTGCACGAGCAAGGCGACCTTCTGCTCGGCCACGCGCTGCACGGTGCGGGCGACGTGAGGTTGAAGCACCTTGTCGAAGGTAACCTTGTCGTTGTTAAAGAAGCGATAGGCGCCTACCATCTCGGTCCGTCCGCCACAAGCGGCCGGAATGCTCAGATTCGGCCGACTGCCCAGCGCCCCCAACACCCGTTCCAAACGCGCGTGCAGACGTTCGTCGCCCAAATCGGCTTCTTCGACTTCCTCCTTGGCCCAAGGCGCGCTCATGGCGTCACTCCCTTGACAGGTAGCGTTTGTATCCCATTAGTGAGCTACAAGGATCGCCTCTCCTTTCCAGCTTGCCAAGACCACACGGAACTTGTGTGGTACAACGAGGGCTTACGCCCCCGGCTCGCCTGTTGCATGAACTGAATCCAATTCCTTGACGATCAACTCATTCAGCCCCGCCCGCACGTACTGCGCGGCAACGGCAAGGGCGTTCTTGATCGCCACCTCGCCGGAACTGCCGTGACAGATGATGCAGATGCCGTCGATGCCCAGCAGCGGCGCGCCGCCGAAAGCGCTGTAGTCATAGCGGCCGATCAAGGCTTGCAACACCTGGGCCGCTTTGTCGCGCTCCACATCCAGGGCCGGCAGCAATTCCTTGTGCAGCACTTTCATCACGAACTCGAAGGTGCCTTCACAAGTCTTGAGCATGACGTTGCCGACGAAGCCGTCGCATACCACCACGTCGGCCACGCCGCGCTGTATGTCACGGCCTTCGATGTTGCCGATGAAGCGGTCGGCAAACGGGCTGGCGTTGAACAGGGCGTGCGTTTCCTTGGCTAAATCGGTGCCCTTGGCCTCCTCGGAGCCGACGTTCATCAGGCCGATGGTCGGCCGCTCACACTTGAGAATGTGCTTGGCGAAAATAGCGCCCATCACGCCGTACTGAAACAAATGTTCCGCTTTGGGGCTGACGTTGGCGCCCACGTCGATCATCACCGACGGGCCTTTAATGGTCGGCATGACGGCGGCGATGCCGGGCCGGCCCACGTTCTTGAGAAAGCGCCGCAGGAATAGGCCACCAGCGACCATCGCGCCGGTGTTGCCGGCGCTGACGATGCCGGCCACTTTCTGTTGCGCCAACAGTTGCCACGAACGACTAATGGAGTTGTCCGGTTTCTTGCGCAGTCCGACCACCGGGCTTTCTTCCATGCCGATGGCCTGGGAGCAGTGAAAGAACTCAAGGCGGTCGCGGCCGGGAGCGTCGGCGGGGACGAGCGGTTCGATGCGCGCCTGATCGCCGACCAACACGACGCAAAGCTCGGGGTCGGCGGCGACGGCTTTCACGGCGCCGGCCACAATCGGATCGGGAGCGTGGTCGCCGCCCATCGCGTCGAGCGCGATTTTCATGGCTTACTTCTTCTCCGCTTCTTCAGGTACGACTTCCCGGCCCTGGTAGAAGCCGCAATTGGAACAGAGATGGTGCGCCAGCACCTGCTGTTCGCAGCGCGGGCAGTATTGAACTTGCATGGGTTTGAGGTGCAGATGGCTGCGCCTCATTCCCTGGCGGGAGTGGGAAGTTCGTCTCTTTGGAACGGCCATGACGTTTCGCCTTTTCTACTCGGAAAGAGAGATATGGTAGGGACGCGACGGCGGGTCGTCAAGGGCGGGGCGCTGCGAGGGAGGCGTGTCGATTTTCGTTGACAGGCGGCCGGGAGAGGTTGCCGTACAATGCAATTGCGAAAGTTCTGTTAATGTTCGGCCCCAAGGGTGGATGATGTGGGGATGCGTCGGATTCGCCATTCTGATCGCGGTTTTCTGGCTTCTATTCGCGATCATCTGGCTACTCGCATGGCGGCTAGACCCCGACCTGCAGCGTGGTCGAGAATACGAGGAAGAGTTGGCGATCCGCAAGCCCCTGTCGGATGCGGAGATGATCCGTCAATACTTCGCCGCGGATACCATTGACCCGGAAGTTCCGGTTAAGGTGCGGCGGCTGTTCGCCAAGTACACGGAGTACCCGGTCGAGAAGCTGCTGCCGGATGACGACCTCGGCTTCTTTTGGGCCGACATGGATATGGTCGAGTTGATCGAAGAACTGGAGTCGGGGTTTGACTTCAAAATTACATCCGCGGACCTGAAGCGAACGCCCTGCACCATCCGGGCGGCGTCGCAATTGGTGGCGAGCAAGACCGGCCGTACCAACCGTGGCGCGTACATGTGTCGTCCTCCATCGTTGGAAAAGCGATTCCCACGGTAGATTGTGACCGATCGAGTTGAAGTCGTGCACGCCCATAATTCGTCGAATCGTCAGCTGTTACAGGGACTTCTGTTGGTTTTGTAAAACGTTAGCCGGATAGTAGTGACCCACAAACTATTCTAAGAGGGCCAGGAAAAAAAGAGGTCAGTTACAGGAACCGCAAGCAAATGAGCGCGGAGCCCAGGGCTACGAATGCTTTGTGAATAGCCCCATCAGGGTCGGTCCGCAACCTCAGCCTGTGGAAGCCGTGTAACCACGAG
>DASRLB010000252.1:0-2430 GCA_035648695.1 Acidobacteriaceae bacterium
ACCCCTTCGACGTCGGTCATGATGCGCGCGACCAGGGCGCCGGTGCGGTTCTCGTCATGGAACGAAACGGGGAGGCGAACGATGTGCTGCTGGACTTGCATGCGCAAGTCCGTGATGATGCGGTGGCCCGTAATTTGGAGATAGCGGTCCAGAATGTAGGTGGTGATGCCCTGGATGAAGGTCGCGCCGACCACGGCAGCGATGACCAGAGGCAATTTCCGTACCTGGTGCAGGACCATCACGTTGTCGATGAGATAGCGCGAGGAGATCGGCACGGCAAAGCTGCAAATGCGGTTGACGATCATGAGGAAGAGGCAGCCGGCGAGCACCCAGCGGCGCGGCTTGACCAGCTTCCAAATTTCAGGGAGCGCCTTGGTGAATATTTCTTTTCGGTCCGATGCCTGGGACGTCGCCGTCGCGGCTTTGCCAGCGCGTTGACCGAGTGGAATGGAAGAGGAACCCATAGATAGACTTATCTTCCAGCCAGGGGCGACTTTTGCAGGTCATCAGATTGTCATTTTCGTATTTTCGGGTGTGGTGCGCGGCAGGATTCCGGGTCTCGCGCGGCGGTTTGGTTGTCGCCCTGACGCGATGAGCATTCCTATACCGGCCTCCTGGCGCCGATGCCACAGATGCACCACAAGCCATCAGACCACCCGCGCCGGCTACCTTGAAATCGTGCCGACAAGATTGAGGTCGATCGCGACATCGTTGTCTGCTTTCCAGATCAAGAAGCTTGGATTCTTCAGTCCCCATTGGACATAAGGGACCGCAAAATGGGCCCTGGCCGTGGCGCCGGCGGTATCGAGATGCACCAGCATGGGGACCGTGATTTCGTGAGGGACACCCAGCAGCGTGAAGATTCCGGTTACCTGGATGGTCGAGTCTCCCGATGCAGCGATGGCGCCAGCGTAGGACTTGGGCTCAAAGGAGACGGTGGCGTGCTGTTCGACCTTCAGGATGTCCTTGTTCATCTTCTTGTCGCGACTGCCATTGCCAGTCTTGCCGCTGCCGGCGAGGACGACCACCGAACCCGACATCTTCGGAGTGCCGCGGTCAAACTCGATCGATCCGGATTGGATGCGAAAGGTACCGTTGACGACCTCGTGGGTTGTTTTGAGCGTCATTTTGACCTCGCTGGCGCCGGGATTGACGGTGAAGGTCCGATGCTGGGCGAGCGCGGCTGGAGCGAGCAGGACAGTGACGGCGAAGATTGCGAAGGGTTTCATTGCATCTCCTCCCATGACCGCGCGTTAGTTGGCGACCGCGTGTGGCCCGACAGCGTCATGCTGGGCGATGCGCGTCAGCCTTGCCGTGACGCGCATCACGCCGGGCCAGACCCGGAGGCAAAACGGCAATACAGCGCGTGCGAGTGAGTTGTTCAAGCCATCGGCGGCGAATTCGGCAAGGCGCATCTGCGCCCGCAGCGCGGACCGTAGTTTCGCCTGGAAGACCGGCGCCGGCTCTGCGGCAAGATAGGCAGCGACGGCGCAACGTGCCGTATGCAGCGCGAGGGATATGCCATCGCCGGTGAACGAGGGGATGACAGCGGCCTGGTCGCCGACGCAGTAGAGCCCATTCTCCGTTGTGCGGCGGATGTAACCATACGGGATGTGGGTGATGGCGATCGGCTTGGCCAGCAATGGCTCCGCAGCGGCGAGCCTCATTGCGAGGTGGGGGCAGTCCTGCTGCATCTTCGCGAGGAAGTTCTCCCAGCGATTGCCCACACGCGCGAGATGCCGCTGTTGCACTACGCAGCAGAGGTTGGCGATCCCGCCTTCGACCGGCTGGATGCCGGCATAGCCTCCGGGATAGAGCAGCAGCTCGGAGGCGCGCGCGAGTTCAGCCGCCTGCGCGGGCGCGAGGCGAAAATACATCTTGAAGGCGACCCATCGCTGTGGGTCTTCCGGACGCCTGTGGCCGCGGAGATCGTGTTTGCCTGTGGCGAGGAAGACCGTAGGTGCTTCAAACGTGGCGCCGTCGTCGAGCGTAGCTTGCCAGATGTTGTTTGTCGCGCGGCTGAGCGCCTGCACACTGCGGCCGCGCTCTACGCGGACACCGGCAGCGATGGCTGCGGCGATGAGCGCCGTATCCAGCGCCTTGCGCGTGAGCGAAGCCGCGGGAAAAGGCAAGGGGGCCTCCGCGGCGCGCCTGGCAGCGGCGAGACGAACGTGATCGACAGGCACGGCGCCCAGCGAGGCCACGTCGATGCCGAGCGCATGCAGGTCGTCGAGGGCCTCGCCACTCAGGAACTCTCCGCAGACCTTGTGGCGCGGCGTGGGCTCGCGCTCGATGAGCGTGACGGATTGTCCCTTGCGGGCCAGCGCGATCGCCGCCGCGCAACCCGCCACGCCGCCGCCGACGATCAGAACTTCATCTTGCGGAGGAATCCGATTCAAATTGGACGTTCTAATTGGAGCCGCCTCTTTC
>DASRLB010000253.1:0-11352 GCA_035648695.1 Acidobacteriaceae bacterium
GACGACAAAACAAGCGGGGGTAAGATGGTCGACCGGTCGCCGCGCAATTCGAGCGGCTGGCGCGACATTCTCGCCTATCTGAAGGAAACCGAGTCGCTGCGCGTGCTCGACTTTGGCGCGACATCCTCGCACAACATCAACTACCTCACCAGCATGGGCCACAGTGTCTACATGGCCAATGTGGTGCAGGACGCGGCACGTCCGGAGTGGCGCAAACCGCTCGAAGAGGGAGGGGCGTCGGAGTTCGACGTCGCTGGATTCGTTGAGGCAAACCTCAATTTTTCGGGGCGCGATTTCGACGTGGTACTGGTCTGGGACACGGCCGATTATCTGCCTCCGGAACTTGTTCCGGCGTTGTTCGAGAGGCTGCACGAGGTGCTTCGACCAAGCGGCCGCCTGCTGGCGTTTTTTCATGGGAGCGCGCCCAACCCGCAAACGCCGTTCGCTCGTTATCAACTTACCGACAGCGAGCAGTTGTTGCTACTTGCGTCGGGGAATTTTCCATTTCAGAAGTCATATCAAACCAGGCAAATAGAAAAATTTCTGCACGGCTATGCGAGTTTCCGTTTTTTCCTGGGCAAGGACAATATCCGCGAGGTAATCGCCATTCGTTGATGACCGTCGGATGACGAGACAAGGCTGTCTATGCGCCTTTGTCCACGGATAAGGGCCGCCGCAGCGGCCCTTACATTTTCCCATCCAAACTATTTCGCTGCTTCTTTGCGGCGCTCGGCCCAGCGGCGCCTCATGGCATCGGCAATGCGCTTGCGCCCTTCGGGGCTCAGTTTACGCTTCGCCTTCGCCGGCTTGGCAACTTTGGCTGCCTTCGCAGCCGTCGCCGGCTTGGCACTATTCTTGCTTCCCTTGGGACGGCCACGCCGGCCACTCTTTGCAGATCCTGAAACTGTTGTTGCTGTAGAAAGGCCCGTAAGGGTGGCCTTTATTCCCTGAAGCTTTGCAATTTCCGCGTCAATGTCTGCGATGATGCGACGTACGTCCATAATTTTCTCCGTGAAGTCAGTTGTGATATTTCAAAAACTCAGCGAAACCGGTAGCCCGTTATGTGATAACGATACACACAGGATGCGACCGGACGCAAACTAACGGCAATAAAATAGGTTGACTTCCAAGCTACATATCCTGACCTGAGCTACGTGTGCGAACAAATATTGGATGCATAATTTCCCAAGGGAACTCGAAGCAACAAGATATTTCTGAAGCGCCATACTGCTAAACTTAGCGACAATGCGCTCTATTTCTCCACGCCTATGGTTGCTCGCGGTTGCATCGGCGCTTTTGCAGGCGTTGCCCTTCGCCATAGCAGGTCCCGTCCCGATTTGGCGCAGAGCTTTTTGCTGGATTGCTTTAACTCCTTTGATTGTTGCTCTCCTGGCAAGAGATCGCATCGGCCTCGCGCTTCGCCCCGTGCGAACTGCCTTGCTTGGCTATTGTTGCGGCGTCATCTGGTATCTCGCCAATTGTTATTGGATTTACCAGACCATGTATTTGTACGGCGACCTGCCCAAGCTCGTCGCTTTTGGAATACTTATTTTGTTCAGCCTGTACCTGGGGCTTTACCACGCATTATTCGGCTGGATCCTAGGTCTGCTGCACGCGCGGGCAGGGCGCGTTACAGCGTTGTTGGCTGCGCCATTTGCGTGGGTTGCGGTCGAATTGGCCCGGGCGCGCATTACCGGCTTTCCGTGGGACCTGCTGGGTTATGCGCAGGTCGATAATTTGGTCCTGACTATGCTCGCGCCCTTCGGCGGGGTAATGTTACTGAGCTTTGTTATCGCGGCGGTTGGTACTTTCTTTGCGGCAGTGTGGCTTGCCGGAAATCAGCGCCACCGTTGGAGCTTCGCGCTCGCGGGCCTGGTGCTTGCAGCCGCGTTGCAGGCGGGTGTTGCGCATCATCCGCCAGTTGACGCGGCAACACATGTTGCGACGCTGCTACAGGAAAACCTTGTGCCGGGAGCTATGGGACGACAGGCGGAAAGCCTTGCGACGCTGGAGAAATACAGGCAGTTTACGGCGTGGAGCAAGGCGCCTCGAACTCCTGTCCGCAAGGGAACACCGGATATTTACTGGCTTCCCGTGCCCGCCGGCCTGAAGTCGGATCTCATCGTCTGGCCGGAGGCGCCCGCGGATTTCTTTACGCAGGATCCCGTTTTTCGTGCCCAGGTCGGCGCCCTTGCCAGGGAGACGCAAACACCGGTGATTTCGGGAGGTGTCGGGATTGACTTCGATCCCCGCGTGGAGGACGGCTATCACGAGTTCGGCTCCGCGGCGGTCTTCGATAAAGATGGAAACTACTTCGGCCGCTACGACAAAATTCATCGAGTTCCGTTCGGCGAATACGTTCCTTATAAGAGCCTCTTATTTTTTGCGGGAAAGCTTACGGCCGGCAGCGGACGCACGGAGGCCGGAACACAGCACACCGTGTTTCATCTGAACGGACACGTCGTCGGCATTTTCATCTGTTACGAATCCATCTTTGGAGATGAAGTGCGCGAATTCGTGAAGAATGGCGCGGACGTACTGGTCAATATTTCCGACGATGGATGGTATGGCGACACGGGCGCGCCCTGGCAGCACCTCGACATGGAACGCATGCGCGCTATAGAAAACCGCCGCTGGATATTGCGCGACACCAATACCGGCGTCACCACTTCCATCGATCCTCACGGCCGCGGCATATTCTCCACCCCGCGCCATGTCCGCGCCGCGTTCGCCTTTCCCTTCGACTATCGGAGCGATATTACCTTCTACACACGCCATGGCGACTGGTTCGGCTGGCTCTGCGCTCTCGTCACGATTGCGGCCGTCGCATTCGGCTTCATGCAGAGAAGGGAAGTACACTAGTTCAATGTTGAACGATCTCGAATTCGAATATTCCCCGATACGCGAAAAGGTAAACACCTTGCGGGGGTATCTTTGACTCGGCGCGCCTGAAAAAAGAGTTGACTGTGGTGGAAGAGAAGATCGCCGACCCGAGTGTGTGGGCGGACGGCGCGAAGTCTCAGCCGCTGATGCGCGAGCGCAAGCGACTGGAACTGCAGATCGCGGACGACTCTGAACTCGCTCGCCGCAGCGATGACATCGAAGCCTATCTTGAGCTTCTGCGTGAAGGGGAAACTTCTGTAGAAACCGATTTGAAGCGCGAGATCGATGCGCTTGTCGAGTTCTCCGAAGCGCTGGAATCGCGCACCATGCTTTCGGAAGAAAACGACACGCTGAACGCGATCGTCACCGTCCATCCCGGCGCCGGCGGAACAGAATCGCAGGACTGGGCGGAGATGCTGATGCGCATGTACCTGCGCTGGGCGGAACGCCAGGGCTTCAAAACCGAGATCAACGAAATTCAGGATGGCGACGAAGCCGGCATCAAGTCCGCGACCTTCACCATCACCGGAGACTTCGCGTTTGGTCTTCTGGGTGGGGAAACGGGTGTGCATCGGCTCGTTCGCATTTCGCCGTTCGACCAGGCCAAGCGTCGCCACACCAGTTTCGCAAGCGTGTTTGTTTCGCCGGAAATCGACGACTCGATCGTCATCGATATCAAACCCGACGATCTTCGTATCGACACCTATCGGTCCGGCGGAAAAGGCGGCCAGCACGTCAATACGACCGACTCCGCTGTCCGCATCACGCATCTTCCGACGGGCATTGTCGCCGGCTGCCAGAACGAGCGCTCGCAGCACAAAAATAAAGACAAGGCGATGAAGATGCTGCGCTCGCGATTATATGAATACGAGCTCGACAAGAAGAAAGCCATCAGCCGGAAGCTTGAGGATACGAAACTGGAAATCAACTTTGGCTCGCAGATTCGCAGTTATGTTTTGCAGCCGTATCGCATGGCGAAAGACCTGCGCACGCGGGTCGAAGTTGGCGATGTGGACAAGGTGTTGGACGGATATCTGGAACCATTTATTCGCGGCTATTTGAAGATGCGACGCGAAGGCGCCATGCCTACAGCCGCGCCGGATGAGGACGATCTCAATTGAAGTTGCATGACACTTGTCACTGCCGATGGGTGACATTCGGTTCTGTCGCAGTATCGATTGCGATGCGATTCTCTAGTCATGGAGAACACTACAATGTCTGTGCCAACATCGTTGAAACAACGTCCCGATTACGGAATCGATGCGCCGAAAGTGTTGCGCAATTTATTTGTTTTCGGCGGCCTTGCGGTGCTGCTTATATTTGTCACGCCGCGAACACTGCATGTCGGTCCGGTGAATATCGAGTGGCATTATTCGCTGGCGTGGATGGGCGGCTTCCCGCTGGCCGGAGCGTTTCTGATGCTCTTCTATGTGAAGGTGGGAAAGTATTGGCATCGCGATACGATGCTGGCGCTGCACAACTGGCGCGGCGATGAGCAGGTACTGGATGTAGGCTGCGGGCGTGGCCTGCTGTTGGCAGGGGCGGCGAAGCGGCTGGGGGCCGAAGGTCATGCCACGGGCATCGACATCTGGTCCAACGAGGACATGGGTGGCAACTCCGAAGCTGCGACGCTGCACAATCTGAAACTCGAAGGCGCGACCGATCGCTGCACGCTGGTGAGCGAAGGCGCGCAGGCCATGCGCTTCGGCGATGCCAGCTTCGATGTGATCGTTTCCAACCTGTGCCTGCATAATATCTACGATCTTCCGACGAGGAGGAAGGCCCTGCACGAGATCGTGCGTGTGTTGAAGCCGGGCGGGCTGGCGCTCATCTCCGACTACAAGCTGACTGGCGAGTACGTCGCAGAATTCAGGGCTATGGGGTTGAGCGTCGAGCGGCGCTGGGGCAATGTGGTGGCGACGTTTCCGCCGCTGCGCATCGTTATCGCGCGTAAGGCCGCTTAACCGTTCTTGCCCTCCAGCCAGCGGTGCAGCCAACTGATGTGCAGGTCTAACCGCAGTGCGGTGTAACTCAGCACCTCGTGCATCGTGCGTTTTGCGGAGTCGTAGTCGTCGATATTCCCCAGCCGCGGGCGCGGCGAAGTATACACATTCAGGCCGGCGCGATGGCACAGCGCTGCAATGCGAAACAGGTGGGTTCCGTCACTCACGACGACGATGTGGTTCAGGTGCATCCGTTGCGCGATTGCCGCGAGACGCTGCACCTGCTGCTCGGTGTCGATGGAATATGTTTCGGCGACGATCTTGTTGTAGGGCACGCCGTTCGCGAGCAGGTAGTCGCGCCCGACGCCGCCCTCGGTCTTGCCGGAGTCCTTGTCGGAGCCTCCGCCGAGCGTGATGATGATCGGCGCGATCTGCTTCTGGTAGAGCGAGACGGCCTTGTCGAGTCGGGCGTGAAAGACGGGCGAAGGACGTCCCATGTATTCGGCCGCTCCGAAGACGGCGATGGCGTCCGCGGGCCTGGCGTCGTCGCGGTTTGCGACTGCCTGGATCTGGCTGTAGACCCAACCGAACCAGACGATCGACACGACCAGCAGAACGCCTACCACGCGCAGCCATAGGTGGCGCTTGCGAGGCTGCGCGGGGGCTACCTCTTCGGGTTGATCGGGAGTCGTTTCGCTGGTCATCTTCCGCGTCCGTTGTGATGCTCTAGTATGCCGCGAGACTCAGGCGAATACCAACTATGTTGGTTAGCGGACTACGGTTGCAGCGCAAGCGCGATCTCGTGGGTCGGTATCGCGCCTTCGCGGATAATCATCCAGGAATTCGGACCGCCGCTGAGGTCGACAATGGTCGTCGCGGTGGCCCGCGTTGTCGGTCCACCGTCGACGATGAGCGGGATCTTGTCGCCGAACTGCTCCAGCACGGACTTCGCGTAGGTGCATTCCGCTGCGCCGCTGAGGTTGGCGGACGTTGCGGTGATGGGCAGACCGAGCTTCTGCACGACAGCGCGGCAAATGGCGGTTTCCGGAACGCGCAGTGCGACGTTGCCTGTGTTTGCTGTGACGCGCAACGGGAGCTTGCTGCCGGCGCGGACGATGATGGTCAGCGGACCGGGCCAGAAGCGCTCGGCGAGGCGGTCGAAGGCGTTGTCGATGCCGCGCGCGAGTTCGTACGCCTGCGAGACGTCGGCGATGAGCAGCGACAGTGGCTTGTGGCGTGCGCGCGTCTTGAGTTCGTAGATGCGATCGACTGCACGGAGATTTACCGGGTCGACAGCGAGGCCGTAGAAGGTGTCTGTCGGCAACGCGGCGACTTGCCCGGAGTTCAGGCACTCGACGACGCGGTCGATCAGCGCGGGTTCGGGGTCGTCGGGATCGATGCGGAGGATTTCGGCGTTCATGCGGTGGTTGGAAGCCCTCAAGCTGCTTCATCGCTTATAGCACGTCGCTCGCTTTGGGGCGCGTAAACTTGAGAGGCGCATGAACTTGCCTTCTCCCATTACGAGCCGCAGCAACGCGCGCGTCAAGGCCTTGCGCGCGGCGTCGGGCGGCGATGCGGCCGAGCCTGGTGAACTGCTCGCCATTGAGGGCGAGAACCTGATTGGCGAGGCCATTCGCTCGGGTGTTCGCTTCGATACGGTGTTCGTTCGCGAAGGGAATGAGGACGTGTTGCTGCGTGTATCGCTTGCAGGGCTTGAAGCGGCGAACTGGGTCGTGTTGAGCAAGGATGTGTTTGCGAGTGCTGTCGATACTGCGTCTCCGCAGGGAATCGCGGCGCTGATCGCGATCCCCGAACTTGCGGCGATGGACTTCCGCGATGACCCGAGTATTGTGCTGGTCATCGAGTCGCTGCAAGATCCGGGCAATCTTGGGACGCTGTTGCGCTCCGCTGAGGCGTTCGCAGTGAAGCAGGTGTTCGTTACGTCCGATACTGTGAATCGCTGGAATCCGAAGGCGGTTCGCGCTTCGGCGGGCTCGGTGTTTCGCGTGCCTGTGGTGCGCGCGCCGCTGGCTGCGACGAAGGAGTTTCTCGCGGGATTTGGTTGCAAGCTGTTCGCGGCTGTAGCGCAGTCACAGGATGCGATGCCTGTGATGGAGGCGAGTTTGCTGGCTCCTTGCGCGCTGCTGGTTGGCAATGAAGGTGCTGGTTTGTCGGCTGCGGCGCTGGCGTTGGCGGATGCGCGGGTGCATATTCCGTGTGCGGTCGAGTCGCTGAACGCGGCGATTGCCGGCTCGACGCTGATGTATGAAGCGCTACGGCAGAACCTCGCGCGGCGAGCGGAAGGGACTGCATGAGCTTGTTTGCGCCTGACTTCCGCAGCGTCGATGAGACGATTCGGCGCAATGCTCCGCTGGCAGAGCGGATGAGGCCGCGAACGCTCGATGAGTTCTTCGGGCAACAGCATCTGCTTGGACCTGGAAAACCTCTCAGGCTGCAAATCGAGCGTGATGATGCGGCTTCCATCGTCTTCTGGGGACCTCCTGGAGTTGGGAAGACGACGCTGGCGAAGATCATCGCGCAGCAGACGCAGTCGACGTTTATCGAGTTTTCTGCCGTGATGTCCGGAATCAAAGAGATCAAGCAGGTGATGGTCGATGCGGAGAAGGCTGCGGGTTTTGGCTCGCGGACGATTCTTTTTATCGACGAAATTCATCGCTTCAACAAGGCTCAGCAGGACGCGTTTCTGCCGTATGTCGAGCGGGGGACGATTCGGTTGATTGGCGCTACTACTGAAAATCCTTCGTTTGAAATCAATGCGGCGTTGCTCTCGCGCTGCCGCGTTTATACGCTGCTTGCGCTGGGGCAGGATGAGATTGTTGCTCTCCTCGAACGTGCTTTGAGCGACAGCGAGCAGGGCCTTGGAAAACTGAACCTCAGCGTCGAGGAGGGCGCGCTGGAGGCGATTGCTTCGTACTCCAGCGGCGATGCGCGCAATGCTCTCAATGCGCTTGAATCCGCGGCGCGACTGGCTGAAGGGCGCGGCGAGAGCGTGCTGACGAAGGCGCTTGCGGCCGAGGCGTTGCAGCAGCGCGTCCTGCTCTACGACAAGAAGGGAGAACAGCATTACGACATCATTTCCGCGCTGCACAAGAGCGTGCGCAACTCGGACGCGGACGCTGCGCTGTACTGGCTTGGGCGCATGCTGGTGGCCGGCGAAGACCCGATGTACATTGCGCGGCGCGTGGTGCGGATGGCGGTTGAGGACATCGGTCTCGCTGCTCCTGAGGCGTTGAATCTTTGCCTTTCGGCGCGCGATGCGATGCACTTTCTCGGCTCACCTGAGGGCGAGTTGGCGCTGGCTCAGGCGGTTGTGTATCTGGCGCTGGCGCCGAAGTCGAATGCGATTTATACGGCCTTCGGCGCGGTGCGGGCGGACATTGAGTCGATGCCCGCGCAGCCTGTTCCGCTGCACCTGCGCAATGCTCCGACAAAGCTGATGAAGTCGCTCGATTTTGGCAAAGGCTACCAGTACGCGCACGATGTCGAGGGCAAGGTTGCGGAGATGGAATGCTTGCCGGAGAACCTGCGTGATCGGCGGTACTACCAGCCGACCAACGAGGGCCGGGAGCGGTTGCTGGCTCAGCGGATGGATGAGATTGCGAAGTTGCGTGATAAAGGCAACAGTTAGGCCCACCCCTCCCCCCTATTTCGCGCAAAGGTAATGACATACTTACCTCAGCGCGACGATTTTCCTACGGAATCCGAACTTCCCAATCAGAATCCCAGTCGGCACTCATCACCACGCCAAAACCCTTCCTCACGTCGTTTTGGATGTGTCCTCTGTCGCACCGGATCGAATGCACCTGCCATTTTGCGACCACTACCGGAGCCTCTGCACTCGGTTCTGTATCCGCATCCGCGAGTATGCGGATTTTTAGCAGAGACACACAGCTTCCTACATCGCACGGCAATTCAATACAAACGACGTTTTGCAGCCTATTTCCTTTTCGGCTTGCCGCCGTCCGTTGCTGTTGAGGAAGGACATCACCAGCAGAGTAATCGTGGATATTCATGCACCGAAGACATGCGAAATTACGTGAATGCCCATCCCTGGGCCACGATCCTAGACCTTGAGACATATCGGGATGCGTGGCTGGCGGGAGCACGATGGGGTGAAAGCAACTCTTGCAAGACAAATATGGCTGTAGGTTCTGCATCGGAGGATTCTATCAATGAACGCTAATCTTCAACTGAAGACTCTTCAAGACGCTTTTGCCTACTTCGCCGACCGTCAGAACTGCGTGGATTACGTTGTGTCTATGCGATGGCCGGATGGTAAGGTTGCGTGTCCTACGTGCGGCTCTGAGGCTGTTACGTGGATTCCTACACGGTTCCTGTACCAGTGCAAAGGCAAGCACCCTAAGCGTCAATTTAGCGTCAAGGTAGGGACGCTTATGGAAGATTCTCCTATCGCCCTTGGGAAGTGGCTGCTGGTTGGCTGGATGCTCGGAAGCTGTCGCAATGGAATCTCATCCTACGAAGTCGCCCGCACCATCGGTATCACTCAGAAGTCGGCTTGGTTCATGCTCCACCGCTTACGTGAAGGGATGCACGATGGCATGGGGAAACTCTCAGGCGTCTGCGAAGCCGACGAAACCTACATCGGCGGCAAAATAAAGAACAAGCACACTAAGGCCCGCAAGCAGGGTCAACAGAAGGACAAAATAGCCGTCCTGGGGGTTGTCGAGCGCGGCGGTAGGGTAATGGCTCAAGTCGTCCCTACAACCAAGAAAGAGAACGTACACGCGCTGCTGGAGGCTTCTGTTGAACAGGGTGCCACGGTCTACACGGATGATTATCCGATTTACGACAAATTGCCGTCCCTCGGCTTTACCCACGAAGTTATCAATCACACACAGGATCGTTTCGCTAGAGGCTCGGTGAGCACGAATCGGATTGAAAACTTCTGGAGCTGCCTGAAGCGCACCATCGGCGGAACCTACGTCTCTGTGTCCCCCGCGCACCTTAATTCCTACGTCACCGAGCAGGCTTTTCGCTTCAATCTCCGCGAAGGGTTTACAGAGCAACAGCGGGGTATCGTCCTGTTGAACGGGATTCAGGGCAAGAGATTAACGTACAAGCAACTCACAGCGAGGACGAAATGACGAGCGACTTAACTCCAGAAGAACGGGAAGCTATTGAATGGGGAATCCGTCTGTTGGCAGAGCTTCGAGAGCTTTCCGCACTTCCTCGTGAAGACGATCTGACTCGGATGGTGGAATCTTGGAGTCAATCGCTCGATCATAGACTTGGCATTTCGCTTCAAATTCAGGAGAACGACGAGCGTCTTCTATTATCGCGTCCACGTTCGGGAAACCTTTGCTCTTCATGTAAACAGCAAATAATCGATAAGCAAGCCACTCCCGATAATTCTTCTTCGCCTGCTCCGCAAACACACGAATAGCTACGTCTTTTTGAACGTCATCCATGCGAGACATCGTACTATGCCGGACGAACTGATTATTTCGCAGAAGATTGCGGACGCGCTTTGGGTGCCGCTTTGGGCGTTTTTACGGTAGGAGAAACCAGCGTCCGCATGACCGCATCCACGCGCTTTGCCTGTTCCTCACCCTCGTAAAACTCCATTGGCTTCTTTCCCATGTAGAACAGTATACGCCGTAGCCGGATGGACGACCATTAGGCGCAGGCTATCAAATACCGCCCATTTCCTGCATTATTAAAAGGAAAGTTCGATTGGAAAGGAATTAAAAATGACGATGGATTGCGATAAGTGTGGATTCCCGGTACCGATAAATATGATTCCAAGTCGCTGTGGAGCATTGGAATTCGAGTCTCAGTGTCCCCATTGCGGCATAGAGTGTTCTGGCGCGTTAACGATCAAACAAGCACCGGCTGAAAATGAGGATTTGTCCATTCAAATGGCTCACTGTATCCACAATCACAATGAACGTCTGTACAGCGAACCCAGCGAATAGAATTCTTACCCACCTCAGCTACCGCCTCTCCGCACTGAGGGCAAGGAACGCCCACAAATACCGCCTCAGCACCCTCTACTGAGCCAAGTATGTTGTCACCCGCGCAAAGTCCCTTATCGAAATGACTTAGGTCTGTACCTCCTTTTTGAAGCGTGCAAAGTGCCTTAAACAAAGGGGTTAGATTGCAAAGATCGGAAACAAAGGGGTTAGGAGGACAGCGTGTAGAGGTTAGGGCGTAGAGAAAGCGCATTCTACGAGCCACGAGCGACGAGGTTTTGAGCGACGAAGAGCGGGTTCTGGTCAGGTGCGAGGGTTGAGGGTTCGAGGAACGAGGGTTTTGGAGAGCTCAGAGCGACGAGGTTTTGAGCGTAGAGGTGCAGGTTCCGGGCGCGGTTGGCGTCTGGAAGGGACTTGTTCAGTTTTGAGTTGTGACCTTGCCCTCAGAATGCGTATCCCATAACGGTTAGGAAATTGGTAGTCGTGGAGGCTGTGGGAAAGTTGGAAAGCGTTCTTTGCTTTCCTGCTTTTCCATAGCCTGCTTTCGCTGGCGCCGGGTGGCCAGTTCTGTC
>DASRLB010000254.1:0-2980 GCA_035648695.1 Acidobacteriaceae bacterium
CCGTTGGTGACCTTTCGAAAGATCACGCTGGGCCGGAGATGCCGCTCGGAGATGTTGTTCGTATACGGCACTTCCCGGTTCGTCATGAACACGAACAGATGGCCGCGGTTGGCGAGCATGCGCTTGTGCAATTTGCGCCCCGCCTCGCCCACCGGAACCGCCTTGATGATCCGGTCGAGCCGGCGATCGAGGCCGTAATGATATTGCTTCAAGGTCGCGTCCTTCAACGTTTCCCGCCGCCGCCCGATCGCGATGGAACGCAGCAGCAGGCGCTTGAACGGCGCACTGAACGCGGTATCGCCGTCTTCAATCGCATAGGTCGCGTCGCGGAGCAGATGCGCGAGGCAGACCTGCCACTCTTCAGCGTGGCCGCGCTGGCTGCCGAGCATGTCGGATACCCAGACTTCGGGCCTGATCGCGCCGAACACCGCCTCCACCACCGCCTTACCACGGCTGGGTTTGATCACATGCAGGGCGGCCCGCCGGCCAACGAAGATCCATTCCCACCAGTTCTTGCCTTTGACCCGCACCGAGGTTTCGTCGGAACAGACAACCGGGCTGGCGAGCACGACCTTCTCGATCGCCGCCGTGGCGGTCAACAGCGGCTCACGCGCGCGGGCCAGGATGTTGCTGATCGCACCCTCGCTGATCGAAAGTCCGAAGATTTCATCCATCACCGTGACCAGCCGTTCCATGCCGATGGCATGGGTGTAGTGCAGATACACCACCAGCGCCGCGACGGATTGACCAAACGGGGAACCTGGCTCCAGTCCGGCCGGGGCCGCCGCGGTGGCCCGCTCACCGCAACAGGCGCAACGGCCGCCGAACAATTGCACGCGGGTCACGTCCGGTCTGATGGGGGGAAGTTCGATGCGATCGTAGATCCGTTGCGCGGTCTGCGATGCGTACGGAAATGCCGCCTCGCATTTCGGACAGGTGGTGAGGCGAGCGTCGATGGTACGATCCGGGCTCGGATGCAGCATCCGGCCCACCCCGGGCCGGCTCTTTCGCGGCAGGCGATCACCGCCGGTCTCCGGGAGGTTGGTTTTCTGCCCTTGCGACGGGGGTTTGGACGAATTGCCCGGGGTCTTCGCCGGACGGGTCAGTTCGGCAATCCGTGCCTCCAGCGCCACGATGCGCGCGTCCTGCACTGCTATCCTCTCCACCGCTTCGGTCAGACGCGCCAACAGCGCCGCGATCAGCGCGTCTTTCTCGGTGTGGCTCAGTGCGTCGAGGTCAGCGGGCGGGATCACCCGGCGGTTAGAATCAACTCGGACGTGACCGTGTCAAGTGCGATCCGACGTGTGGCAACTGACTGCCATCAAACCGGATACAACCCGGCACCGCGATAAACTACCCCAGGTGAGTAATTACTCACAATCGCAGACATTCGCAGTTCTGTCACCGCGCGCCGAAGAGCTGACCCTTGGGATAGGATGGCGTGCTACAACACCCGCATTGGTCAAGCCAACGCAATTCATAACGGGTTGACATAAGGATGACGCTCGCAAGAGACGCATCGCGTGCTCAACGCCCATGGTGTTGGCATCACTGATGGGCTACAGAGTCTGCTTACTACCCGTCATTCTGACGCGGCAAGTCGCCGGGTCGGGCGTTCATATCACGAGCAGCAGCAAAATGCCCAACGAGAAATGGTAATCACTGGATGAGCGGATCGGTCACAAATGCAGCCCCGGTCAATCCAGCCGAACAAGCCCTGGCTCGTGCGCAAGCTGCGGCGCAGGCCAAGCGCTTCGGTGAGGCGAGTGGCATCTGCAATGATTTGCTTGCCACCCAACCCGATTTGGCGCCTGCTCTGGCGTTAACGGGCATGGTGGCCGCTCACACAGGCGACATAGAGCGCGCTATTCAGCTACTGGAGCGCGCAATTGCTCGCCAATCTGGTGTCGCAGCCTGGTACGGTAATCTCTGTACGCTGTACCGGCTGGTATATCGACTTCAGGATGCGCTAAATGCGGGGACACATGCGGTCCGCCTAGCGCCCAATAATTCCGATTACCTTGTCAATCTATCCCTGGTCTTCACGGATCTGGATGAGCGCGATAGAGCGGCCGCGTGTCTGCTCCGGGCACTCGGCGTAAACGCAGAGCATGCCGATGCGCATCTGGCTCTCGCGCAAAATTTGCTAGCCCTGGGCGAATTCGACCCGGGGTGGCTCGAGTACGAGTGGCGTAACTTGACGGAGGCGGGACGCGGGCAGCTTCCCAAGATCACTTCAGCCCCGTGGAACGGAATGCGAATTCCCTCCGGCCGAATCCTACTCGTCGGGGACCAAGGATACGGCGACACGATACAGTTTTGTCGCTACATCCCAATGGTCGCAGAACGATGTCACGAGGTCATCCTCGGATGTAGCGTTGAGATGTTGCCTCTTCTGAAACGAATTCCGGGAGTTACCCATGCCCACCATCGTTGGAATGAAATCCCGGGGCACGCCGCATATTGTCGTCTATCTAGCTTGCCGGGCTTATTTCACACCACACAAGATACGATACCGAGCAGCATTGCCTACCTTATCCCGGATCCGGCGCGTGTAGCCGCTTGGGCCGAGCGTCTTTCTGCCCAGATTCCGCAAGGCGTGAAGCGCGTTGGCATAGCGTGGAGCGGCCGGTCTACGCACCCCAATGATCGTCGGCGCTCTGTGCGGCTCGGCCAGTTAGCCCCAATTGGGGCGGTCGGCGGTCACGCTTATGTATCTCTTCAGAAGCCTTTCCCTCCGGCTGATACCGAGGCTGTGCATCAATTCCCGGGCTTGGTTGATATGTCTTCTGCCCTGACGGATTTCGATGAAACCGCGGCGATCATAGCCAACTTGGATATAGTAATTACGGTCGATACCTCGATCGGCCACTTGGCAGGTGCCATCGGAAAATCAGTGTGGATTCTCCTGTCCAAAGCTAGCGACTGGCGATGGCTTGTTGATCGAGAGGACACTCCGTGGTATCCAAGCGTGCGACTA
>DASRLB010000255.1:0-5506 GCA_035648695.1 Acidobacteriaceae bacterium
CGGCATTCTGGCGACGACCGCCGAGCTTAACGCTCCGTGGAGTGTTGCGATCGGCCTGGACGGTGCCCTCTATATAACGGACCGCGACAACAACCGCATCCGCAAGGTCGACTCCACCGGGACCATCTCCACCGTAGCCGGTACCGGCAGGCAGGGATTTGGCGGCGACGGCGGAAACGCGAAGTCCGCACTCCTGAATTCGCCCGCGGCAGTGGCCTTCGATCCTGCCGGAAATATGTACATCGCCGACTCGGGAAACAACCGTGTCCGCAAGGTTACGGCCTCCACCGGCCTCATCAACACGATCACCGGCACGGGCGACGAAGGCTTCACCGGCGATGCCGGTCCCGCCAACCTCGCCAGCGTCTACGGCCCGATTGCCCTGTACTTCGACGGCAATGGCAACCTTCTGATCGCGGACATGTTCCACAACCGCATTCGGCGCATCAGCGCGACGACGATTGCGCTGCAATACGCCACGATCCGCGTCGGCAAAACCTCGCCACCGCAGCTTGAGGGCCTGGAGAACGACGGCAACGCTTCGCTGGCATTTTCGCCGCCGGCGTTCCTCAACGCCGCGCTCGATCCCGCATCGACGACCTGCACGGCCACCCTGCCATCGGATCTGAATTGCACTTACGGCGTCGAGTTTGCGCCGACCGTCATCGGCAACCCTGTGCTTGGCTCGGTCACGCAGCCAAGTGACGCAGGCAACAGCCCGGACGTCATCAACCTTTCCGGAGAAGTGCTGACCGTCGAGCCGACAACGATCGCGCTGACCTCGAACGACAATCCGAGCCTGTTGGGTGCGTCCGTGATCTTCACGGCGACCGTCTTCAGCGCGGACAAGTCCCGCGGCGGCCCGGTAACTTTTTTCGATGGCGCCACGGCAATCTGTTCCGATGTACCCCTCAACGGGAGCGGCGCGGCGACCTGCGCCACGTCGTCACTTACGCTCGGTCAGCACGCCATCACGGCCGATTACGCCGGCGATGCCAACAACGCCGCTGCCAACTCCTCGAAGTTGACGCAGACCGTCCAGCAGCCGACGACTGCGGCGCTTGTCGTTTCGCCAAACCCGTCCGTTGTGGGAACGCCCGTGCTGCTGGCCGTAACGGTCACCGGAGCAGGCGCCCCACCCACTGGTGTCGTCACCTTCTACGACGGCGCAACCGCGATCGGCACGGCGAACCTCGTCTCCGGTGTCGGCAACCTGTCGACCTCCGCGCTCACCCCAGGCACGCACAATATCACCGCAAAATATGCGGGCGACTCGACCAACGCTGCCGGCACATCGAACGATGTCTCCGAGGTTGTTTCTCAGGGAACGACTTCGGCAACCATCGCGACTTCGAGCGCGAACGTCACCTTCGGTACGTCCGTCGTATTCACGGCGACGGTCATCAGCATCTCCGGCCCGGCGCCTACCGGCCAGGTGCAGTTCCTCGACGGCACAAACCCGATCGGCGCGGCAACGCTCAGCGCCTCGGGCATCGCGACGCTTGCAATCTCGAGTCTCGCGCCGGGAATCCATAACATCGTCGCTTTCTACGTTGGCGATACCGATGACGCGGCCACCAGTTCGGCTCCGCTGGCCGAGACCGTTCAGGGCATCGCCACGACCACCGTCCTGACTTCCGGCAAGAACCCTGCTATGGCGGGCGCTCTGGTTCCGCTGTCGGCGAAGGTCGCCATAGCGGCGGGAGCGGTCGCGAATGGCCCCATCACCGGCACAGTTACGTTCAGCTACGGCGCGGCGACCCTGGGCACGGCGCCGGTCAACGGCGCGGGGGTCGCAACGATGAACACCATTTCGCTTCCGGTCGGCAGCGATGCGGTGATTGCCACCTACTCCGGCGATTCCAACTACACCACCAGCAAATCGTCCGCGCTGGCTGAATCCATTACGGTGGCGTCGGCAACGCTGATGCTCTCCGGCCCCGCCACGGTTGACGTGCTGACGCCGGCCACATTCACGATGACCTTCGCTTCCGGCGGCCCGGCGCCGGCCGGGATCCTGACCCTCAGCGATGGCGCTACCGTCATCAATGTGCAGTCGCTTACGACGACGGCCCCAGTCACGTTCGCAACCTCCAGCCTCTCGCTCGGAAGCCACACTCTTACGGCGACCTTCAGCGGCGACCCGGACTACGCGAAGACACCTTCGAACGCGATCGCGGTTACGGTGCAGCAGGGCCCGACCCAGACCGCGCTGGTGAGCGGCAACAACCCGCAGACCGTCGGGCAGAGCATCACCTTCATCACCACCGTCACCAGCGCCAGCCCGAACATCACAGGCGCGGTGACGTTGAAGGATGGCGCGACGTCGCTCGGCTCCGCTCCTGTCAATGCCGCGGGCGTCGCGACGTTTACCCTCAGCAACCTGGCCTTCGGTTCGCACAACCTGACGGCGACTTATCCCGGCGACACGAACCACACCGCATCGACTTCTCCCATGCTTACGCAGAAGATCGTGCAGGCGGCGGCGATCGCGTTGACATCGACCGCGAACCCGGTGACGGCCAGCACGAATGTAACGTTCTCCGTTCAACTGACAGGAACGCCGACCCTCACGCCCAGTGGACTGGTGACGTTCCTCGATGGCGCAACTGTGCTGGGGACGGGTACGCTGAACGCAACCGGAGCGGCCACCTTCGCGACGAACGCATTGTTCGTCGGCTCGCACAACATTACCGCGAGCTATGCCGGAGACACCAACTTCGCGGCGGTGACATCGACGGTGCTGGTTGAAACGGTGCAAAACGCCAGCACGCAGATCGCCCTTACGGCCAGCTCCAATCCGTCGATCTACCTGACGCCCCTTACGCTGACAGCGACCATCACGACGAACGGAGCGGTTGCCACGGGCTCCGTCACCTTCACCGACGGGGGAACATCCATAGGAACGCAACTGCTGAACGGCAGCGGCGTGGCCACGCTGACGCTTTCGACGCTTACTCCCGGCCCGCACAGCATCTCCGCGAGCTACGGCGGCGATAGCGAGACCAGTCCCTCCATCTCGGTCCCGCTGGCGCTTTCGGTCAAGGAACAGACGTCCATCTCTATCGCCTCGAACGCGAACCCCGCGCTGACGCTCACACCGATCCTGTTGAGCGTGGCCGTTGTGAACAGCGGCGTGGGCGCGGCGAGCGGCACGGTCACCTTTACCGATGGCAGCACACCGCTTGGCACGGCGACGCTCGACGGCCTGGGCCATGCGACCCTCACTGTGCCGTCGCTGAGTGCGGGAAATCACCCCATCACCGCGAGCTACTCGGGCGACACCGATGACCTCCCGAGTTCTACCAACAGCTTCGCTCAAGCCGTTCAACTTCGCCCAACGGTGACAGCTCTGACCGCGACGGCGACAGGCGCCAACGAGCAGGTCACGCTCATCTCAGTTGTGCGTTGGACCGGGGCCACGACACCCACGGGGACCATCACCTTTACCAGCGGAACTACCGTGCTGGGCAGCGCTCCAGTCGATGCGACCGGCGTTGCGACCATGACGATCTTCGTGCAGTCGGGGACGCAAAGCATTGTCGCCAGCTATAGCGGAGACGCCTTCTATGCGGGCTCCGACTCGCTCGCGACATCGATCACCGGCGCGCCCCCGACGCAGTTCACGCTGACCGTCGATCCTCCCACGATGACCGTTCAAACCAAGCAGCATGGAGTGGTCAACATCACCATCGCGTCGGTCAAGGGCTTTACGGACACCCTGGACTTCGGCTGCCTCGGACTTCCGTTCGCGGCCACCTGCACCTTCAGCACCACGCAACTCAACCTCGAAGCGAACGGCACGCACACCATCCAGTTGACGGTCGATACGGGCAATCCGCTCGGGTCGGGCGCCTTGGCGAGCAACGCGCACGGCTCCGGCTCGAACGTGCTGATGTGCTTCCTGCCGGGCATGCTGCTGATCGGCTTCGTACTGACTCGCAGGAAACGCAACCTGCCGATGCTGAGTATTGTCGTGCTCGTGCTGGGTATGGGAGCGATGCTTTCGGCAACGGGTTGCGCGGGACTCCAGGAGTCCGGGACGCCTCCGGGGACTTACACCTTCAGGGTGGCCGTCACCGGCACGACCAGCGGCGCTACCGAGTCCACGCCGATCACTCTCACGGTTACACAGTGAGCGCGCCGATGTCGAAACTTACACAGCATTTCTGCGCTCTCGTTGTCCTTCTTCTGCTGCTCGGCGGCGCAAGCCCGGCCGCCCATGCGCAGGCCCAACCGGCCGCCGCGGGGCCGGGCAGCAACATCCTCGGCGGCGGCGGCTTCAGCGCGTTTGAGACCGACTACGGACAGCGCAAGATCGGCGGATATTTTGCGTACGTCGATGTGCATCCGACGTGGCGCTTCGGGCTCGAAGGCGAGGCGCGTTATCTGCGTTTGCGCACCGACGAGAACGTGACGCAGACCGACTACCTGGGCGGCGTTCACGTCTATCTGAGGCCGCAGGCGTTTCGTCCGTATGCGAAGTTTCTTATCGGCGTTGGCAGGATGAATTTTCCGTTCAACTACGCCACGGGGAACTACCTCGCGCTCGCTCCCGGCGCTGGGATCGACTACATGGTGAGCGACCGCCTGACGATTCGCGCCATCGACTTCGAATACCAGGAGTGGCCACAGTTTACCTATGGCAATTTGCATCCATACGGCATCAGCGTCGGCCTCAGTTACCGGATCAACAAGCTGAGGCGTTACCCCAGGCACTAGAGCGATTCACCTTCATCTATGGTTCGGTCTGGTTTTAGGGCCGAAGGCCCGTTCCATACCAGCCCAGGGCGAAGCCCTGGGTTACAAACGCGGTGTATGTCAGAGCGCTGAAGGCGCGACATATAGATGCCCCGGTCCGCAAACTACATCAGAACGCAAAATGCTATAAAACTCGCGAGGCCGAACTTCTGCTGCTCCGTGGGGTCGGTTGAATTGAGATGCCGATCCATTTGCCGCGCGACAGCAGCAGAAGGTCAGCCCTAGCCAGGGGTATACCCCAAAAAATCTAAGTCCTCTCCTGTCTATATTTTGCCACGCAAAGTACCCCCGGGGAGGGGGCCCACCCCTATGCGTGCCGCCTCGAAGCTGCGCCGGCTACGCCGCGATGCGGATGCAATCGCGCCCCCCGGCCTTGGCCAGATACATCGCCGCATCGGCCTGCTCGATCATCCACTCCGCCGCCATGGGGCGGTTCGATCCAATCACACTCAGTCCGCCGATGCTGGCCGAGACTTTCAGAACGCCCCCACGCAGTCGGAACGGCGTCTCTGTGACGGCCCGGCGCACGTGTTCCGCGCGCATCGAAATCTCCGCGGTGGTGCATCCGTCGAGCACGATCAAGAATTCCTCGCCGCCATAGCGCCCAATCGCATCTCCCGCCCGGACGGCGTGTTGCAGCCGGGTCGCGAAAGTTGCCAGGACTGCATCGCCGGCCATGTGTCCGTGAACGTCGTTGATGCGCTTGAAGTGGTCGATGTCGCAGAGCAGTATGGAGCAAGGAACG
>DASRLB010000256.1:0-18755 GCA_035648695.1 Acidobacteriaceae bacterium
GTACGAGCACGCCAAACTTCAGCATTTCATCGATGTTCTGTTCGGAAATAACGAAGATGATTGGGGAACGGACACCGTTGTCGAACAACGTATCCGCGTCAACTCCAGCCGCGTCCGCGTTTGCGATGTAGCCATCCTGCGTGCCGACGATCCGCACGAGCATGTGACTGCAACGCCTCCGCTCATTTGTATCGAAATCATGTCGCCAGAAGACCGCATTCCGCGGGCCACACGCGTTCTGGCCGACTACTTCTCGATGGGCGTCCCCAACATCTGGCTCGTCGATCCCATTCGTCGCGTAGCCTATATTTACGGCGCGGCGGGACTTCAACCCGCAGCCTCCTTGGTTCTTACCATTCCAGGAACCCCGATCCTCCTCGACCTCAACGACATCTTCCTCAAGCTCGACCGGAAGATCGCCTCGCACAAACGCCTATAATCGACCCAATGCGGTCAACGTCGAAGCTCCTCGCCCTGCTCCTAGCCGTTACGGCGACCTTTGCGTGCACCGCAGCCCGCGCGCAGGACACCCCCGGCCGCGTCGCGCTCGTCCTTCCGTTCGACAACCGCTCTGGCAACACCTCGCTCAACTGGATCGGCGACTCTTTCCCCGACACTCTCGACCAGCGTCTCAACTCCGCCGGCTTTCTCACCATCTCGCACGACGACCGCGCCTACGCCTTCGACCACCTTGGACTGCCGGAAGGCTTTCGCCCCTCGCGCGCGACTACCATCCTGATTGCGCAGCAGCTTGACGCGGACTACGTCGTCGTCGGCAGCTACAACGTCGCCAACAACAAGATTTCCGTGCAGGCGCAGGTGCTCAGCGTCAAAGCTCTGCATCTTTCCGCCGCGCTGGAAGACGCCGCCGACCTGCCGCGTCTCTTCGACGCCGAAAACGCCATCGCCTGGAAGATCGCCCGCCAGATGGACCCGCACTTCAGCATCGCCGAACAGACTTTTCTGGCCTCACCGGGCGGCGTCCCGCTGCCCTCGTTCGAGAACTACATCCGCGGCACCAACGCGCCCACTTCCGAAGAGCGCATCAAGCGCCTCCAGGCCGCCGTAGCCGACACTCCTACGTACGCCGCCGCGCTGCTCGCGCTGGGCAAAGAGCAGTATGCCGCGCGCGATTACCCGGCGGCAGCCGCGACGCTCGCCAAAGTTCCCAAATCGAACCGCATCGCCCTCGAAGCCAACTTCTACCTCGGCCTCGCGCACTTCAACTCCGCCGAATACGACAAGGCAGAAGCGGCTTTCGCCTTCGTCGCCGCGCAGCTTCCGCTTCCCGAAGTCGTCAACGACGAGGCCGTCTCCGCCAGCCGCCAGGGCAAGGACGCCGCCGCGATTTTCCAGCGCGCCTCCACCGCCGACCCCAGCGACGAGGACTACCACTACAACCTCGCCATCTCGCTCTTCCGCCGCGGAGACACCGCCGGCGCCATCCGCGAAGCCGACGCCGCCGTGAAGCTGAAGTCCAACGACAACGAAGCCATCCAACTCCGCGCGCACCTCGGCCAGGTCCCTGCCGGCACGAAACTCGCGCCCGACGCGGACAGCGGTTTCAGTCCCGTCGAGCGCATCATCCGCACCTACTCCGAGGCGAGCTTCCGTCAGGCTGCTTTCCAAATCGACCAGATGCGCGCCGTTACGATGTCCACCCTGCCGGCCGCCGAACAGGTGAAGCAATACACTCAGCTTGGCCGCGACTATCTCGCCCAGGGCCTGCTGCCGGAAGCCGAGCGGCAGTTCCACTCCGCGCTGGCCGCGGACCCCAACGCCGCCGCGCCCCACGCCGGCCTCGCCCAGGTCCGCGAGCAGAGCGGTGCCACGGGCGACGCCCGTGCCGAAGCGCACACGTCCATCGACGCGCGGCCGAATGCGGCCGCTTACCTTGTCCTCGCGCGCCTCGATCTCGCCGCCAACAATCTCACCGCCAGCGCCGACGACGTCTCCCACGCCCTCCAGCTTGAGCCGCGGAACACCGCCGCCAAGGCGCTGCGCAGCGCTCTGCAAGCCCGAGGCCAAAACGTCCCATGACCCTTTCTCTACGCTCACTCGCTCTGAGCTTTAAGCTCTCCAAAACCGTGGGCCTCTCCTGCGCCCTTCTCGCCCTGACGGCCACCGCCCAGACCGTCGTCAAACTCACGCTCCACGACACCGTCCAGCCAGTCACCGCCGCCTACCTCCAGCGCGGACTAAACGCCGCGGCCGCACAGCACGCCGACGCTGTCCTGCTCTCCCTCGGAACCCCCGGTGGTCTGCTGAGCTCGACCCGCGAAATGGTCTCGGCGATAGAAACTTCTCCCGTCCCGGTCATCATCTTCATCGAACCCACGGGGGCGCGCGCGGGCTCGGCGGGCTTCTTCATCCTGGAGTCGGCGGACGTGGCGGCGATGGCCCCCGGGACCAACGCCGGCGCAGCGCACCCCATCATCGAAGGCACGACGATGGACCCGGTTCTCAAGAAGAAGGTGGAAGAAGACGCCAGCGCCTTCCTGCGTTCCATCACGGTGCCGCGCAAACGCGACAGCGCCGCCGCCACCGCGGCCATCATCGACGCGAAATCCTACACCGCCGACGAAGCCCTCAAGCTCCACCTCATCGACCTGATCGCCACGAACGACGCTGCGCTGCTCGGACAGCTCGACAACCGCACCATCACCCGCTTCAATGGCTCAAGCGTAACGCTTCACCTGCACAACGCGCGCATTGAATATCTGCCGCCGTCTACACGCGAGCGACTGCTGACCCGCCTGGCAGACCCCGACGTTGCCGTGCTGCTGCTCATCGTCGGAGTCCTGCTCATCTACCTCGAATTCCATGTCCCCGGCACTATCGTTCCAGGAGCACTGGGCGTTCTCTGTTTCCTGCTGGCCCTGTTCGCTTTCAACATGCTGCCCATCCGGCACACGGCGGTGCTTCTGCTGATTGCTGCTGTCGCGCTGATCGTGCTGGAGGTCAAATTTACGAGCCACGGCCTGCTGGCGCTGGCCGGCACGGTCTGCCTGATCTTCGGCCTGCTGACGCTGGTCGACGGCCCACCGGAGATGCGAGTCCACACCGCGACGGCCCTCGCCGCCGGCCTGACCTTCGGTGCAATCACCTTTACCCTCGCGTTTCTAGGCGTCAAAGCCCGCCTCAACAAGTCCCTCACCGGCACCGAAGCCATGGTCGGGCTGGTGGCAACCGTGCGGACGCCATTCTCGCCCGTCGGGCAGGTCGAGGTGCGCGGCGAACTATGGAGGGCCGTCCTCGCTCCCGATTCCGCTGCCGCGAACGTCGAACAACAGACCGTTATCTCCGCAGTCAATGGTCTTACGCTTACCGTCCGCGCATTGCCTTCAAAGGTTTAGACTTAGAACCAGCGCGCAACCTCAATTCTTTCGAACCCGCGCTCCGGAGCATTCACGTCTTGATTCGTAAAGTTCTTCCTTTCGCCGCCGCTCTCGCCTTCACGTTTTCCGCTGCCGCCGTCGCCCAGGATGCGCCGGTCACGGGGCTCGACAAGCAGCTTTCGCGCATCGACTTCGCCGTTCAGGGCGTCGGTATGTTCAACAAGACGGTGCAGGGCACAATCCCTCCCACGGCCGCCCAGGAGGCTGGCCCGACGGTCATCGATGCGCCTTCCAACACCCTCGGCGCGCTGGTCACTTTGCGTTACGTCGCCAAGCCGTACTTCGGCTTTGAAGGCAACTATGGCTACGCCCGCTACACCGAGGACTACTCCAATGTCGGCGGCATCCAGACCCAGGCCAATGAGTACACGCTTGGCTACATCGTCACGCCCCCGCACACCATCTTCGGCTTGCAGCCGTTCGTCTCCGCCGGCGCCGGAAGCATCGGGTTCCGTCCCACACCCCGCGGCGGCCAGGGCCTCACCATCCAGGCCCGCGCCGCTTACTACTACTCCGCAGGACTGCAAAAGGAATATTTCTCCGAGCACTTCGGCTTTCGCGCCGGCTTTCGCCAGCTCTTTTTCCTCGCACCCGATTACGGCCAGAACTACCTCACCATCAAACAACGCACCACCACATACGGGCCGTCTTTCGGCTTCTATCTCAAGTTCTAGAACGTTTTCGCTTTTTCGCAAGACCAGTTAGCGAGCCACTATGCCCACGTCTTCTCTTCCCGTTCTCATCGTCGTCGTAATCGTTGTGCTTTACCTCTTCAACTCCATCAAGGTGCTCAAGGAGTACGAGCGTGCCGTCGTCTTTCGCCTCGGCCGCACCAGCACAACTCCCAAAGGCCCCGGTCTTATCCTGGTCTTCGGGCCAATAGACCGCATCGTCCGCGTCTCATTGCGCCAGGACGTCATGGAAGTTCCTGCCCAGGACATCATTACCCGCGACAACGTCACGCTGAAGGTCAACGCCGTCATCACGCTGCGCGTCGTCGACCCCATCAAGGCGGTCATCGAGGTCACCAACTACATCTACCAGACGTCGCAGTTCGCGCAGACCACGCTCCGGTCGGTGCTCGGAGAAGTGGAACTCGACCAGCTCCTCTCCCACCGCGACGCCCTGAACGCCCGCATCCAGACCATCATCGACTCGCACACGGCTCCCTACGGCGTGAAGGTCATCTCTGTCGAGGTCAAACAGGTCGACCTCCCCGAATCCATGCTGCGCGCCATGGCCAAACAGGCCGAAGCCCTCCGCGAGGCCCGCGCCAAAGTCATCCATGCTCAGGGCGAGTTCGACGCCGCGGCCAAGCTGGTCGAAGCCGCCGCGCTCATGGCGACACAGCCCATGACGCTGCAACTCCGCTACCTTCAGACGCTCACCGAAATCGGCGTCGAGAAGAACACCACCATCGTCTTCCCGCTGCCGATGGAACTGATGAATCTGCTGAACCGTACTACTCTCACGCCAGCCAGCCACAGCTTGCCTGAAGCAGGCAACGAACCCGGCAAAGGAGCCGAGTCTGCATGAGCTACCTGCACGACGAAAGCGATGATGGTCCCCAGCACCGCTCCGCGTACAACACACCGTCGCGCGAACTGACGTTGAGCACATCGGCAATCCTCGGCATCTTCTTCGGCCTCGCGCTGCTGTGCGCCGTCTTCTTCGGATTCGGCTACAACATGGGCAGCAAGTCGCACCAGGCGCCGACCGTGGCCGCCAACACAACAACCGCGCCCAGCCCGACCAACTTCGACACCTTCAAGCCCGCTCCCGGCGCACCCGCCGCCGTGCAGCCTGCCCCGGTTGTTTCCGAACCGCCCGCCACAACCGATACCGCGCCCGACACGAGCGCATCCGCATCGCCGCAGCCTACTCCGGTCGTTCGCACGCCTTCTGCCGCCCCGCCAGCGGCGGCAACCCATCCTGAAGCCTCTGCGACCCCCGCATCCGAGACCGGCCTCACCTTCATCGTCCAAATCGCCGCCGTCTCGCACCAGGAAGACGCGGACCTGCTGGTCGCCGCGCTCAAGCGCAAGGGCTACTCCGTCGCCGCCCGCACCGAGCCGCAGGACAAACTCATCCACATCCAGGTCGGCCCCTTCGCCAACAAAAAAGACGCGGAAGCCATGCGCCAGCGCCTGCTTGCCGACGGCTATAACGCCA
Organism: Acidobacteriaceae bacterium; assembly: GCA_035648695.1. Taxonomy (GTDB): domain Bacteria; phylum Acidobacteriota; class Terriglobia; order Terriglobales; family Acidobacteriaceae; genus Granulicella. The sequence continues at coordinate 5,571 of DASRLB010000256.1, forward strand.
TTTTGAAATAGGCGCTCACACGGCCAGCGCCTGCTCCATCGCGTCCCGCACCGCCGCCATCAACTCCTCGCGCAACGCATAATCCAGCGACTCGATCGCCGGTAAAAACCGCACCTCCGCCACGCCCGGCACGATCTTCAAACTGCCCTTCGGCATCATCCCCGCCGTCCCCGAAATGATGACCGGGACGATGGGCGCGCCGGTCTCCGCGGCCAGAAAAAACGCGCCCTTCTTGAACGGCAGCAACTTCCCGTCCAGCGACCGCGTACCCTCCGGGAAGACCATGATGTTCAGACCATGCGCCAGCGCGTCCTTCGCAGCCTCGACGCTCTGCATCGCCTCTTCGCGAGAATGGCCGCGGCTCACCGGGATGAATTTGCCCATCCGCATCGCGGTCCCCAGCAGCGGAATCTTCATCAGGCTCTTCTTGAGGAACACACTGTTCATCCCCGGCAGGCTCGGCAACAGCACGGGCGGGTCCATGTTCGACACATGGTTGCTCATGAAGATGCACGAGCGTCCCACCGGAACGTTCTCCAATCCCACCAACCGAACCCGAACGCCCGCCGCGCGCAAGCCCAGGCGGATCGTCCCCATTCCCCACCGATACATGGTTGAAAAGTCACCGCGCAGCGCGGACCACGGAATCCCCACCAGCGCCGCCGGCACTCCCAGCACGATAAACACGAACAGCATTTTCAGAGCAGCAAACATACTGCTTCAGAATACTGTGTAACCGAACGTCGCTCTCATCGTTCGTGAAGATTGCGATATCCCTCTATCGCGCCCGGGACCGCGACCACATATGGCAACGCGCGTTCCATCCGGCTGTGGCCCATCTTGTGGAGAGCGTACATCACCGATATTTCGGCTGTATTGACGATCGCCGCAACGGCCACCTGTCCACCCCATCCCTGATCGACAAATGGCCGCGCCAAGCCGTTTTGCTCCTGCAACCCGTGATGAAGAAAGCGTTGCGTCGTGACGGCATCCGAGGTTTGCGCGAGCAAGCTGACACTCATCCCAAACAAGTTCGTTGCGTCGAAAAAGCGATGCAGGGGCTGCGCATCGAGCGCCGGCCTCGGCCGGCCAACAACTTTTCCCAGGCCGGTGTAGAGCCCGATGGTAAGCTCCGCGTTGCTGTCCCATGCAGTTGGATTGGAAGAGCACTTGACGCCGCACCCAACATCCTCGGCTCGCCTGTAGTCGATCTCGCGCTCGCCCGCTTCGATGCGCAAATGAGTGCGCGGCGTCATGCTGTATTCCAACCCAGCACCCAGCCCAATGCTGAAGTACGTGCCGCCGCCACTCACAAAGTTGGGGATCGTCCCGCCTCCCGGTTGTGACACAAAAAACTCGTCCGTGAGCACTTGGCTCCAGTGCAGAAAGCCGGCCTTGGAATCCACGAAGATGCCCAATCGCCCACCTCTCACCTCGGCACGTGGCCCTACAAGGAACTCCAGCCCTCGACCTCCCGCAACCGAACCGTCGGGGAAGTCCGTTGAAAAATCTTCGTTTCCGGCGAAAATATTAAGCGTCGAATCGATTGCAAAATGCTCGTTCAAATTCCACGTCGCCCCCAGCCCCAGTGCGAGAGTCGGAGGTGCCGGTAGGCACCCGTTCCGCGTCGCACACGGAGCGAAGGCGACATCGCTGAACTGTCCCCCAACCTCAAAGCGCCGCACGACCGGACCGGCTTTCACGCTCGTCCCCGGCGCATTCGGCAGCCCCTGGGAATGGATTGCTGGCACAACAAGCACCACGCAAAGCCAACGAAAAACACGCATGACCCTACGTCCTTCCATCAACACACGAGGTGACGTCAATCTCTACGCTCCATTATCTAAACTCTGCCTCATTGCCTTTGGCAGCTTCTCATAGATCCCGCCGAACCCGCCGTTCGACAGGATCGCCACCACGTCCCCCGCCACCAGCCGCGGCGCCATCTCCGCCACAATCGCATGGGCGTCTCCGCAGACCACCGCCGGCACTCCACGCGCCCGCAGCGCCTCGACCACATGCAGCGGCTCCATTCGCTCCAGCACCGGAATCGCGTCGCTCTTGAAGACGGCGGCCAGCACAACCTCATCAGCCAGTGCGAGACTCTCCACCAGTTCGCGCTCGAAAACGTTCCGCCGCAGAGTATTCGATCGCGGCTCCAGCACCGCCCACAACCGGCGTCCTTTATACGCCGCGCGCAAGGCACGCAACGTCTCGCGAATGGCCGTCGGATGATGCGCGAAGTCGTCGATGACGGTAACGCCCGCGACCTCGGCCTTCACCTCCAGGCGCCGCTTCACGCTCTTGAAGCTGGCCAGCGCCGCCTCGATCGCGTCGACGGGAACGCCCTGCCCTGCGGCCAGCCCAGCGGCAGCAGTCGCATTCATCGCATTGTGTTCGCCGGCCATCGGCAAGGTCAGATCGGCGAACCGTTCGCCGCCGCGCAGCAGCGTCCACTTCGTCGTGCCCGCATCCTGCCGCAAGTCGACCGCCTGCCAGTAGCTTCCGTCGATCAGCCCATATCGCTCCACTTTGCAGAACGCTTTTGCGGCGCACTCTGTCACGCTCTCGCTGGCGTCGTACGCGACCAGCCGCCCGCGTCGCGGAATCAAATTCACCATCCGCTTGAACGCGACTTTCACAGCTTCGAGGTCGGCGTAAATGTCCGCATGATCGAACTCAACGTGCGTCAGCACGGCCGCGTCGGGAAAGTAATGCAGAAACTTCGGTCCCTTATCGAAGAACGCGGTGTCATACTCATCGCCCTCCAGGATGAACGGCTTCGTCCCCTCCTGCACGCGAAAACTCGTCCCAAAATTCTCCGCCACGCCGCCGATCAAAAACGACGGCGACCACTGCGACGCATCGCCTGACATCGTGGCCGCCGTGTCATAAATCCACGCCAGCATACTGGTCGTCGTGGTCTTGCCATGCGTCCCACAGACGACGAACCGCTCACGCCCGTCGAGAAACTCATCGTGGATCAGCGCGGCCATCGAGGTCATCGGGATGCGCTCATCGAGCACACGTTCCAGTTCCACATTGCCGCGCGAAATCGCATTGCCGACAACTACGAGGTCCGGCCGCGGATCGAGATTCGCCGCCGCATAGGGCTCCATGATGGCGGTGCCCATCTCGCGCAACTGGTCGCTCATCGGCGGATACGCCGCGACATCCGATCCAGTCACGCGATGCCCCTGAGCCCGCAACATTCCCGCCAGCGAAGCCATCGCCGTCCCACAAATTCCAATCAGATGCACATGCTTCGCCATTACTCGGGGCCGGCTTCCATCAACGTTTCCTCGTCCATTCTCACCCACGCGCCGAGCGGCAGCGACCGGTTGCCCGCGCTCACATGCCCGCTCTTCAATCCGATCGCAATCGGTCCATCGAAATCCCTCAGCGCGTGCAGGCAGGCATGCGTCAGCGACTCCATCTCGCTCTCCTCGACATTCGCGGTCATGTCGCCAAGCACAACGCCGACAACATTCTCCGTCAACCCCGCATACCTCAGATGCTGCAACATGCGGTCCCACTGATACGGCTTGGTGCCAATGTCTTCGAGAAACAACACACATGGCTCATCGAACCGCAGCGCCCACGGAGTCCCCAAACCCTCCGCCAGAATCGACAAACACCCACCGAGCAACCGCCCCTCGGCACGACCGCTGCGCAACACCTTCAGTCCGTCCGCCTCGCCGACGCTCCACCGGCGCACACCCTCCACCGCGGCCCGCCATGTGCGCTCATCGACGCCATCATCCCGCGACCAGTCCGCCGCCACCATCGGCGCGTAGAACGTCGGCATCCCACACTCATTCCAGAACCACACCTGCAACGAGGTGTGGTCCGAATAGCCCACAAATACCTTGGGATTCTCCCGCATCAACTCGCGGTCCAGCAGCGGCAGCAACTCCGCCGAACCCCATCCACCGCGCGTGCAGATCACGCCGTCGATCGTCGCATCCGCAAACGCCGCATGAAGGTCTGCGACCCGCTCCTCCGCCGAGCCCGCGTAGTACATTGGCCCCCGCGCCAGTGCATGAGGCATCACGACCGGCTCATATCCAAACGCCCGCAACCCTGCCACGCCACGCTCCACAAGCTCCGGCTTCGCCGCACTCGCGGGCGACACAACGGCCACGCGACTTCCCGCCTTCAATCTCATCTCAAACCCTCTCTATGCTCAATAGCTCTGCGCTCCAAGCTGTCCAAAAACCCGCACCGCCTCAACTCCGAACCTCCGCCACGCCCCGGCAAATCATCTCCGCCGGCCCGGTCAGCATCATCTCGCTCTGCGAGGCGGCCCAGACAACCGTCTGCGCTCCACCCTGCGCCACGGCCGTCAACGCACGATCCACACCACGCAGCAACATTGCAGCCGCGCTCGAAGCACACGTCCCCGTCCCACTCGAAGTCGTCGGCCCGCACCCGCGCTCGAAAATCCGGAACGCAATCTCGCCTTCCCCAAGAATCTTTACAAACTCCACATTCGTTCCATGCGGGAACAGCTTGTCGACAGCGACCTTCGCCCCCAACTCCTGCCAGCTCATGCGATGCGAACTGAAGTCGGCTGTCTCCACAAAGATCACATAGTGCGGATTCCCGACATTCACCATCGCCCCATCGATCGCGCCCGGAACTCCGGCGATCTCGATCCTGCGAGGCATCACGCGCGGCACACCCATCGCGCTTTCGATCCACCACTCCGCGCCCTCCTGCCGCACCACGCGACATGTCCGGACGCCGCCATGCGTGCCCAGCGCGACCTCCTCGCGGCCCTCGCTCTCTGCCAGCCACGCTGCGACACAGCGCGTTCCGTTGCCGCTCAACTCGGCCTCGCTGCCATCGGCGTTGAACAGCCGCAAAAAAAATGTGTCGTCCGGGCGCCGATCAAGGAACTCAATCCCATCTGCGCCAATGCCTGTGTTGCGTGCGCAGAGTTTGCGTGCAAGTGCCGCATGACGCCCGCCTGCTGCCTTTTCCTCGATCACCAGAAAATCGTTCCCACACGCATGGGCCTTCACGAAATCAATGCCGCTCACTCGTCCTCACTCTTCTCCGGGATCGCGAAACACGACCACCTGGTCCGTCGCATCGCTCGCGCGCAACTGCGCCAGCAACTGGCGATGGTCCTTGGGCGTCGCGAGCACCGAGAACGAAACCCTTTCCATCCCCGCCACATTGTCGCGGTCCAGCACATGCAGCCGGAGTGCCGCGGCATCCAGCACTTTCAGCACCGCGGTGTACATCCTGTGCCGCGCCGATTCGCGCTCCTCCGCCAGCGCCTCCGCTCGCGCCGCGCCGACAATTTCCTTGCTCAGCGCCGTGCCCACGTCCGCACGCACCTCGTACAACATTGGAATCCGCTTCCACCCCAACTTGCCTTCGAACGCACCCACAATCTGCAGCGCGGCCAGCAGGATCACCGTCGCAAACGCGGCAACCACATAGAGACCGGCGCCACACGCCATCCCCACCGACGCGACAACCCACACCGTTGCCGCGCTGGTCAGCCCCAGCACGCGGCTGCGCGTATGCAGGATCAGTCCCGCGCCAAGGAACCCGATTCCCTGCACGATATTCGACGCCACCTGCCCCTGGTTGGTCCCGATCGCGCCCGCGAGCACCGGGCTCAGCAGCGTAAACAACGCCGACCCCATGCAGATCAGCATGTTCGTCCGCAGCCCCGAATCCTTGTGCCGGTACTCGCGCTCGATGCCGACCACACCGCCCATCGCGCACGCCAGCAGCAGCCGCTTCGCCGCCACCAGCGATAGGGCCATCTGCTCCGGAGAAGTGAACGCATAGTGAGTCTCGAAAATCATCTTCGCAGCAGGATACCAGTCGCAGCGAAAGCCTTGCCGGTCGGCCAGAACCAAACAACAAAACGGCGCCATCGGACTTCGATGGCGCCATCTCCGACTTCACTCGGCGCCGAATTAATCCGCTGCCATCGACGCCGGCGCCTGCACATTGATCTGTTCGGAAAGTCTGGTCAATAGCGCGTCTGCGTTCTTCTCTTCCTCCAACGTCTGTTCGAGGATCCGCGCGTCTCCGTCCTCGCCCAGCACCATCGCCCATGTACGCAGCGTGCCATACACAGCAATTTCGTGATGCTCTACTTTGTTGCCCGAGGCGATGAGCGACACATCGCGGACCGCATCGTTCGTCGCATCGCCGGCTTCACTGCTCGCGCCCGAGATCAGCGCCGCCATTACTTTGCACTTCGAATCGTCGTCGTCGCCCTGTTCCGCTTCGAGTATCTTCTCCAACCGCGTGACATGCGTCTTCGACTCTGTCAGATGGGCTTGGAAGGCTTCCCGAAGTTTCGGGCTCTTCGCCGCCTTGATCATCGCCGGCAAACCTTCTTCGACAATCTGCCGTTCGCTGCTCAATGCCATCCGCAGCCCATCGATATACAACCCGCGCAAATCATTCACATCCGGTGTAAACAGGCCCATGATTCTTCTCCTTACGCGGCGTCTCCACCTCGCGAAGGCGAGTCGGGTACCGCTGCAACGTCCCTAGGTTCTGGTCATCCGGCAATCGATCGTAGCCGGCGTGGAACAACACTTCTGGGTTGTAAGATGCAGTCGGTCGCCACGAGGTAATCGGGCTGGCTATGGCTTCTTTCCGAACACCGTCGACTGATACACGCGCGCGCATGGCTGCCCGGTCGTGCAAATCACCTCAAGCTCCGTCAAGCCTTGCGGATGCGCCTTCACGGCCTCCGCCACCGGGTCGCCAGCGATAGCGATCACATACGCCGCATTTGCCGCCGGAGAGGCCAGCGCCTTCTGCCATGAGTCGAAATCCTGCTCACTCACCATGCTCTTCAGCGTGCGCCCCGCCACCTGCACCGCACCCACATGCGCCGAGGTATACATCATCACGGGCGCGTCCAGCGGCATTGTTTCCATCACCGCTGCAATCTCATGCTCGAACGCAACCCGGGTCGTCGCATTCACCATGCCCTCCTTCAACACCAGCGGCACGCGGTACATCATCCCAAGGCAATTGCACGCGCATAGGAACATCGCCACAGGTTGTGCGAGCCTCGCGATCACCCGCGCCCAGCCCTCCGTCCGCATGCGCATCCAGGCGTCGAGTCGGTCGACGGCTAGCACTCCATACGCACTCAACGCCGGAAGCATCTCCATGCCATAGCGAGCGTTGTAGTACGAGTGCGGCCACAGCTGCGGAATGAATATCGGCACCGAACCGTACGCGACTGAGTACACATAAAACGGCAGCGGCAACCACAACAACCAAGCCAACGAACCGTGAGCCGCCCCCAATTCGGGGTGACCCATCTTCGCAACGGTCTTATCGTTGCTTAGGTGGGCCGGGTGCCCCAAATCTCGGCTCTGAGATGCGGGCTTTCGCAGCGACAACCACAGCCCACACAACGCCGCGATCATCACCGCCCATCCGGTCTCCCACACCGAAGCATCGACCTGCGCAGTCCGCGTATAAAACAGCAACGCCCATCCAGGATTTTTCCATCCGCGATAATGCTGCCCTGGCGGCGCCGTCCTGCGCTCGATCGCCTTGGCCGAATACGGCCCCCGCATAAAATCCAGCCAGTCGCCCATGAAGTGGTGGTTGAACCACAGCCACCACACCGGCCCCGCGACGCACAACAGCGTGAACATCACAAACTTCGGCATCAGTTTTCGCCGCACAACCGCGCCGCATCGCCAGAGTTCCCACGCAAAAACGCACCACACGGCCGCGCCGACGATCCAGCCGTCATAGCGCGTAAAAACCTGCCCGACGATCAGCAGACCTGCGCCGATCATCCACCTTCCCGCGCGTTGCGTATTGCCTGCCCGCAGCGCGGCAATTCCTTCGACGGCCGCGATGACAGTCCATACCAGCAGCGCGAGAAACAGCGCTTCGGTCATCGCCGTCGACGCCAGAAAAAGCAGGTTCGCATTCAGCGCGAAAAACGTGGTCGCGACCAGCGCCCAACGCACGGTCATCATGCGCCGCGACAGCCGCCACATACCCGCGACGCTCGCCGCATAACTCACAATGCACATCGGAGCGCCGCCCAGCCCGCTCTGCCACCACGCCATCTTCTGCACGAACGGCATCATCAACAGGTGCGGCAGCGGCAGCCAGACTCCACCGAGCTGCGACAGCCCCGGCTGCCGCGCGTCCAGTATCCGCCGCGCGATCGCGAGATGCGCGACCGCATCGCCGTACAGCAGCGTGTACCCCTTCGCATAGCAGACCAGCGTCGCAAAAAATGCGATGACGATGCCTGCCATAAACACCAGACGCACCTCGCCCGGTCCCACCGGCCCCACCGCTCCCCAATCGAACGGTGGCCCTTCACCGCGCGGCGGCATCTTCGCCAACCGCAGGCGCGACCCGGGCTTCTCATACGTCACTGTCCGCTTGGCCAAGTTTCAGTCCCTGCTTTACAAGTGCGAGATTTCGCGCAGATGCCCGAAGCGCTCATCGATCTCCGCCCGCGTCACTTCTTGCAACCGCTCCGTGCCAAACCGCTCGCAAGCAAACGACCCCATCACGCTGCCGTAGAACATCGCCGACCGCAGCACTTCGGACGTCACGCCGCCCCGCGACGCGATGTAGCCATAGAAGCCGCCGGCAAACGAATCGCCCGCGCCAGTTGGATCGACCACATCGCCGAGCGGCAGCCCGGGCGCGCGAAACGGCCGGCCTTCGCGCGAATACACGGTGGCCCCATACTCGCCATGCTTCACCACCAGCGACTTCGGTCCCAGCGCCATCACCATCTGCGCCGCGCGCAGCGCGTTCGTTTCGCCGCTCAACATCCGCGCCTCGCCGTCGTTGATCAGCAGCACGTCAAGCTCCGCCAGCACCTTCAACAGGTTCTCTCGATGCGCGGCGATCCAGTAATTCATGGTGTCGCCGGCGACCATCTTCACTCCCGGCATCTCGCTGCGCACCCGCGCCTGCAAAACCGGATCGATGTTCGCCAGAAAGAGATACTCCGAGTCCAGATAAGCCTGGGGAATCTTCGGCTCAAACTCCGCAAAAACATTCAGGTCGGTCGCCAGAGTCTCGGCTGCGTTGAGGTCCTTCACATAGCTGCCGGTCCAATGAAAACTCAACCCCGGCGCGCGTTCGATGCCGCGCGTATCGATGCCGCGCCGCGTCAACACCGCCTCATGCTCCGGTAGAAAATCTTCGCCAACCACGCCAATCACACGTACATCGGTAAAGAAACTCGCTGCCAGCGAAAAGTGCGTCGCCGCACCACCAAGCACACGTTCGCGTTTTCCACTCGGCGTCTCCAAAGAATCGAACGCCACTGAACCTACAACTAAAATTGACATAGAGTAAGTTTATCTCAGGCTAGCCCACAGAACCTCAGGCGCGCGTCGCCGGCGCAAACATGTTCTTAAATAGTGAAGGCAGCGGCGTGGGTGCTCCGCTGCCTTCGCTTTCATTGCAGTTATGGTTAGATCAGACGGCGGCGACGAATAACACCCGTAATCCCGGCCACACCGGTGCCGAGCAACATCAGGCTCGAAGGCTCAGGAGTGGCAGCCACTGCGCCGCTCACAACCAGTTGTGCGCCCGCGAGCGAACCCAGTTCGCCGGTCGATAAGTAGGTCCCGCTGGTGCTGAAAGCTCCGGCCGGAAAGAGAATGTAGTTTCTCGGACCAAGGAAAGACGCGTCGCTGTCCCATTCGTCAAAATCAGTCCCGAGGTACGCGGCAGTAAAGAAATTGCACTGGAATGATCCGGTACCATTGCTCGTACAAAAGCCAGGGATAGAGGTGCCCGATGGGATCAGACCCGTGGGACTGTCGTACACCAGGTCAAGACCGGCTTGGGATCCACCCGCGTCAGTCAGCGTGTAAGTCACATCGGCGCGACAGATAGACGGAGCAACAAACGCCATTAACAAGCAAGCGAAACAAATAAAACTTTTCAAAGGTGACCTCCGGTTACTTAAGATTGTTACCGAAGGCTAATACGGTATTGAGAGCACGTCAATAGAAAAATATGAACTTTAGCAGAGGAAGCATGCAGGGCGGCGGGCGGTTCGGACGGCCTTTTGCCGCTTCATCGCGGTGGGGCCAGGCACCAGAGAACTTGAGTGCCCCTTGGAGCAAAGCTACCAATACTTCCCAAAGAGCACATCCAGCTTCTTCTTCGTCTCCGCCGGGATCAAACTCTTATCCGTCATGATCGCAAACTTCGCAGCACTCTGAGCAGGGCTCGAACTCAAATCCTTCGGCATCAACCGCACTGCGGCCTGCACAACCTTCTGCGCATTCCCCGAGTTCTGATGCATCACGGCGACTACCTGTTCGACCGTGACATCGTCGTGCCCGGCGCGCCAGCAATCGTAGTCGGTGACCATCGCCAGCGTGGCGTAGCTTATCTCCGCTTCACGCGCCAGCTTCGCCTCTTGCAAATTCGTCATCCCGATCACATCCGCACCCCAAGAGCGATACAACTTGGATTCGGCCCGCGTCGAAAACTGCGGGCCTTCCATGCACACATACGTGCCGCCCTTTTTCCCTACAACGCCGACTTCCTCACACGCCTTCACAAATGTGTCCACCACAATCGGACACACCGGATCGCCGAACCCCACATGCCCCACCACACCGTCGCCGAAGAACGTCGAGTGGCGTGCAAACGTGCGATCGATGAACTGGTCCGGCACAACGAAATCCGTTGGCTTATGCTCTTCCTTCAAGCTGCCCACGGCGCTCACGCTCAGGATGCTGGTCACACCCAGCGCCTTCATCGCGTAAATATTCGCGCGGAAGTTCAACTCGGTCGGCGATATGCGATGCCCCTTTCCATGCCGCGCCAGAAACGCAACTCGGCGCCCCTCAAGCTCACCCAGCACAAACGGGTCGCTCGGCTCGCCAAACGGCGTCTCGACGCGCTCTTCGCGCACATCCGTCAACCCCGACATGCCATACAAACCGCTGCCGCCAATGATGCCAATCTCAGCCTTCTGCAAACGTATTCTCCTCAACTTCCAGTCTACTTTTGTTTGTCCTCGACCTATCGCACCAGCGCCGCCTTCATCACGCCAAGACTGCTCATCCACTGCGACAACCCACCGAGAAGCTCTCCCTGGGCCCTGGGCCCTGGGCGCTCACCCCAATTTTCAGCCTGCATCATCTTTCCACTGCCCTGCGGATTGGCCACATCGATCGCATCCCGCAGCTTGCGCGATAATCCCAGGTCAAAGCCCTCCCCGATATAGACATCGTTCCCCACCAGCGTCAGCAGGACATCGCCTTCATTTGTGGAGTACACACGTTCCGTATCGTCCTTCTCATCCGTCTTGTGCCGCTTCAGCATGGAATATTTGCGCGGCAACTGGTCCTCGTACACCTGAAAAAACGACCGCGCCGAATCCTCATTCTTCCACCGCGAGCTGTACAGCAGCGCCAGCGAAGCCGTCGAATCCTTATCCGCCGCCGACTTCTTCTGCGCGGCATAATAAATTCCGCCCGCCCAGTTCGGCGCCAGCGCTTCGGCCATCGGACGGCCACCGAACAACTCCGTCGTCATGCGCACATCGATCTCGCCCATCACGCCAACGTCGTACGGCTCATACCCAGCCGCTTTCAGCAGCGGATGGATATCCGGCAAGCGCAGCACCGGCACCGCGGCGTGGGCCAGATACTGCGCCGGATGCATCACCTCAAAGCTCGAACTCGGCGGACGGTCGAGCGTGCCCGCAAACGCCCGCTCCGTGCCGGCTTTCACAAGTACCGCCTCTTCAAACGCCATCCCCTCGACATACGGAAACAGGAGCGCCTGCTGCAACACCAGCGGCGCCCGCGCCATCACCGGAGAGCCCGTCATATCGCCCGCGCCCTGCTCGATGCGCTCCGCCATCTGCGGCACGTCCTTCATCGTTTTGCCCGTGTCCTTCAGCGCATAGTCGCCAAAAGCCAACATCGCCTGCCCTTCGAGCACGCCCTGCCGCGCGGTGTCGGTTTCATCCATCTGGATGTGGTGGTTGTCCTCGTCGACATTTTTCGCAATCCCCGGAACTTCCTGGTCGCCCCACTTATCGAGGTTCACTCTCTGGTCCTGTAGCGCGTGCGTTAGTTCATGGGCCATCACCGGCAACTGCTGGTCTTCGGGCACCCAGTCGAGAAGGTTCATCGTATGCGTCTTGGCGTCGTAGTACCCGGCAATCTGCTCCGTCAGCAGGCTCAACAAAAACGGCCGCAGATGGAAGTCATGGTCGAGCAACCCGAACTTCTTCAGCACCAGTTCACTGCGCTCCATGCGCTTGGCGTCTTTATCTTCGTCCAGCTTCTTGCGCAGCTCGGTCGCCACCGCGTCGCGCGAAATGAACACGCCCTTCACCGGCCGCTTCAACTCCAATTTCGTATCGCCGCTGACAAACTTCAGCGTGGCGTCGATGTCGGCAAGCAACACTTTCTGCTGTGCCGGTGTCAGCCGGACCTCCGCGGCTGGACCGTCCTTTTGCGCCGGAGCCAGTGGAGCAGGGTCAGCGACTCCCGGCTTCGACTTCCCTTCCGTTTGCGGCGCGGCAGTTGCCTGCGCCCACATTCCGCCCGCAAATCCCACCAGAACCAGCGACACCAGAAATTTCTTCAAGTACATCCCCTCCACTCTACCTATCCAGTGTCGCAGAAATCCGTCCCAAACCAGGCAAACAAAATGGCGTTCGTCATCCGCTATGCTTCTCTTAGCGGAGAAATCCCCAGCCGCAATCCGACCCGAAGCCCCGAGCATCCAATCCTCTGCATGACAACCGACACAAAATCCGAACTAGCGGCGATCCTCACCGGCGCCGCCGTCTTCCCTCTCGACGACCGCGCCTTTCTCCGCATCACCGGCTCGGACGCCACGCGCTGGCTCAACGGCATGGTCACCAACTCCATCCAGTCGCTCGCTCCCCGCGAGGGCAATTACAACTTCCTGCTCAACGCCCAGGGGCGAATCCAGGGCGACTGCACGATTTATCGCGAACCCAGGGAAGAACCGACGTTCCTGCTAGAGACCGACGCTGCACAAATCGACGCGATTCGACTTCATCTCGACCGCTTCATCATCATGGACGACGTGGAACTCGCCCCCGTCGAAGACCTCGCCGGCATCCTCGTCGCAGGTCCGCAGGCCCTCTCGATCGTGATGGCACTCGGCACCGCCAACCACCAGGCCGCCCCC
>DASRLB010000257.1:0-4897 GCA_035648695.1 Acidobacteriaceae bacterium
AGTGGAGTTTCTAACGATCAACGGAGTTAAGGACGAAGAATTGGCCGATGCCGCGCAATTGTCCAGCTTGGCCGATGAGACGCCTGAGGGCCGATCCGTTGTGGTCCTCGCGAAAGAAAAATATGGCCTTCGAGGCCGGCACATCCCAGAACATGAGGCGACGTTCATCCCATTTTCGGCTTACACGCGGATGAGCGGGGTCGACTTCGAGGGGCGCCAACTTCGCAAGGGAGCCTCCGACGCGGTTATCAAGTTCGTAATCGAAAAGGGTGGAGACGTTCCCAGCAATTTCCAGGAGATGAGCGATCGCATTGCGCGGAGCGGCGGAACGCCGCTAGCGGTATGCGACGGCAAGCGCTTGCTGGGCGTAATCCACTTGAAGGACATCGTCAAAGGCGGCATGAAAGAACGGATCGCTCAACTCCGCAAGATGGGCATTCGCACCATCATGATCACTGGCGACAACCCGCTCACCGCAGCCGCGATTGCGGCGGAAGCCGGAGTGGATGATTTCCTGGCACAGGCCACGCCCAAGGACAAGTTAGAGTACATCAAGAAGGAACAGGCCGCCGGCCGTCTGGTGGCGATGACGGGCGATGGTACTAACGACGCACCCGCTCTCGCACAAGCGGACGTCGGGCTGGCGATGAATACCGGCACAACTGCTGCCAAGGAAGCCGGCAACATGGTGGATCTCGACAGCAATCCGACCAAACTCATTGAGGTGGTGGCGATCGGCAAGCAACTCTTGATCACGCGAGGAGCTTTGACCACGTTCTCTATCGCGAACGACGTCGCGAAGTACTTTGCCATCATTCCGGCGATGTTCATGACGATGTATCCAGTGCTAGGCAAGCTCAATATCATGGGACTACACACGCCCCAGAGTGCGGTGCTCGCAGCGGTAATCTTTAACGCTCTGATCATCATCGCGCTGGTGCCGCTCGCCCTGCGCGGCGTGAAATACCGTCCGGTCGACGCCGCGAGTCTATTGCGGCGGAATCTGTTGATTTACGGCGTCGGCGGAATTCTTGTGCCGTTCCCAGGGATCTGGCTGATCGACCAATTGTTGGTGGCGCTTCGTTTGGCATAGGAAGGAACAACTATCATGTGGGAACAAATTCTACCAGGACTTCGAATCAAGATCTTCATGACGGTCGTACTGGGAGTGGTCTATCCGCTCGCGATGACCGGCATCTCCCAGCTTATCTTTCCAAAGCAGGCGAACGGGAGCCTGATTAAGGCGGGCGATAAGGTGATCGGCTCGGAACTTATCGGCCAGAGTTTCAGCAAGCCTGAGTATTTTCATCCGCGGCCGTCATCCGCCGGCGGAGGGTACGACGCGACCGCCAGCAGCGGCGCCAACCTAGGGCCGACCAGCGCCAAACTCGTCCACGGCACGACCAAAATGGACGACAAGAAGAACGAGGTGGTAGATTTCGATGGTATCAACCTTCGCATTGTGCACTACTGCCTTGAAAACGACCTTCCCTATGAGTCGTCGGTGCCGCTGGACCAGTTTAAAGATGCCAAGGGTGACCTCGACGATGTGAAGCTGATAAAGGCCTTCAATGACGACAAAACACCGCTAATGTTCAAGCCGAAGGCACCGATCCCTGCTGATGCGGTAACAGCGTCCGCCAGCGGTCTCGATCCGCACATCAGTCCGGATTCGGCGCGGGTGCAGGCCGCGCGTGTCGCCAAAGCTCGTGGCATCCAAGTGGATCAGGCTAACCAGTTGGTTGCTCAGTTTACCGAAGGCCCCGATCTGGGCCTGCTCGGCGAGCCCCGAGTCAACGTACTCAAGCTGAATCTCGCGATGGATCAGCAGTTCCCGGCAAAGAAGTAAACACCCCCTTTTATCTTTCGCAGGCTGTCATCTCCGGGCGTCACCTGGACGCAGTCGTAGTGCGCCTGCGAAAGCTTTTTGTGCAGTTTAAAGACCACGCGTGTCTTAAGGAGACTTTAATGAAGAGAACCTTGCTGTTTTCGATGATGATTATGTCCGTTGCGTTTGCCCAGAATTCGCCACCTGCCTCTCAGGACCAGCCGGCGCCCCCACCTCCAGCCCCGACAGCGCTGTCCACCCCTGCCATAACCGGCCCGCTGTCGAACCTTCCCCCAGCCACCTTCGAGGCCGGTCCTTTCGGCAAACTCGCTGTGAACGGCATTCTCAGTGGCTATGGCCTGCTCCAGAACAATCACGTTCCTGGAGATGACACCAAGCAAGCAGATCTGAGCAATGGGCAGGTTTTGGTTCAAAAACCCGACGGGTGGTTTCAGTTTTATTTGCAGGCGGGCGCCTACAATATCCCGGACCTGGGCGTGCCGTTCGTCAGCACCAAAAATACGATCAGCAGCCTCTATGGCCCTCTGCCCGTCGCCTTTCTGAAGCTGCAGGCGGGGAAGAACACTTCCTTTCTGATCGGTTCCCTGCCCACCCTGATTGGCGCCGAGTACACGTTCAGCTTCGAAAATATGAACGTCGAGCGCGGCCTGTTGTGGAACCAGGAAAACGCCATCAACCGCGGAATCCAAGTGAATCAGGCTATGGGCAAATTCAGCGCCTCGCTAAGTTGGAACGACGGTTTCTATTCCAACCGGTACACCTGGTTGTCGGGTTCCTTAGCCTATACAAAAGGGCACCATGCCCTCTCGTTTGTGGGGGGTGGAAACCTGGGGCAGGCAGCCTATCAGACGTTTGCCACGCCGGTGCAAAACAACGGCAGCATTTACAACGTCATCTACACATACACGAACGGGCCCTGGATCGTTCAACCCTACTTCCAATATACCGATGTGCCGACCAACGCGAAGATCGGCATCGTCAAAGGTGCGTCGACCACCGGCGGCGCGATCCTGGCGAGTTACGCGTTCAAACACGGCTTCTCGCTCCCCGTACGCTGGGAATACATTGCGAGTTCGGGAAGCGCTGCGCAGAACTCGGTCAATCTAATGTACGGTCCCGGCAGCACTGGAACGACCTTCACCGTGACCCCGACCTTCCAACAGGGAGGCGTCTTCGCTCGCGGGGATATTGCTTGGACTCACATTGGCAGCTACGTGCCGGGTGCCGTCTTCGGCCCCAAAGGCCTGGACAACAACCAGTTCCGGGTGGCGGGAGAAATTTGGTTTATCTTTGGCGACAACATAAAGAAGCCATAAGAACACCGGCACCAACAAGGGCTCCTGCAATCTGTATGACAACCTCTTTATTGCTAGTACCGGCGGTCAGAAATTCAGAAATCAGGACACCGTTACTGTGGCCCTGGTGGCGTGTTTTGGCCTGAAGAGGCAGCGAAATGGAAGTAGAATCAAAGTTCATGCGCGCTCCGACGTCATACTCGCCGACGAAACCGGCCCGAGTGGACGACCCAGAGAGCTTGGTTCTTCTCGCGTTTGACCCGGGTTCAACCCTTAGTTTCCTGCAGCGCTTGGGGCTTATACTGTGGCTCGGAGAGTTTGGCCGAAACGGCCTATGGCTGTAGACGGCGAGCCATGCAGGTGCGAGACCCAGTCGAGCTTGTTCTTTCGATGCCGGAGGAAGAACGCCGCGCCTGGCTGCGGGCTCTCGCCCCGGATGACACTGCCGATTTGATCCAGAGTGCTCCTCGCGAGGAGCACTCTGCTCTTTTGGCCGCACTCGATCCTTGGCCACGCGCGGAAGTGTCGGCTCTCCTCGCATACAAAGAGGAATGAGGCGGGTGGTCTGATGAATCCTCGCTTTGCGAGGCTTCGCCCCGAGATGGACATTGACGAGGCGATTGCGTATCTGCGCCGGCAAGCAGGCCAGGTTGAGACTATCTATTACGCCTACGTGCTCGACACCGATCAGCGGTTGCTCGGGATCGTTTCCTTGCGCGACCTTCTCTCGGCGAGACGCAACCAACACGTCCATCAGGTGATGCGCCGCCGATTCCAAAACGTACTTGAAAATGAACGGCAGGAAGCCGTTGCCAAGCTGATGACCGATCACCGGCTACTGGCGATTCCCGTACTTGATCCTTCGGGCGTCATGTGCGGAATTGTGACTATTGACGATGCCATGCTGGCCGCTCGAGAGGGTGCGAGCCGCGAAGTTCAAAAGATCGGCGGTACGGAGGCTTTAGACACGCCGTACCTGGATACGACCGTCCGCACCATGCTCCGGAAGCGAGCCGGGTGGCTCTCCGTGCTCTTCCTCGGTGAGATGCTAACGGCCACTGCGATGGGATGTTTTGAAAAGGAGATCGCGCGGGCCGTTGTACTCGCCTTATTCATTCCGTTGATTATCAGCAGCGGCGGAAACTCGGGATCTCAGGCCACTACTCTCATCATTCGGGCCATGGCCTTGGGAGAGGTGCGCCCGCGACAATGGTGGCGAGTGCTCTTGAGAGAATTGCTCTCTGGAATCGGCCTCGGCGCCATATTGTGTTCGCTCGGAATCGCCCGCATACTTATCTGGCACGGAGCTTCGGGTGCATACGGCGAGCAATTCGCGCGAATCGCGTTAGTGATCGGAGCCAGCGTGATCGGAGTAGTGATGTTCGGGACGATCATCGGAGCGATGCTACCCTTGATTCTGCGCGCCTTCAAGTTCGATCCTGCCAGTGCGTCCGCTCCGGCCGTGGCTACTATTGTAGATGTATCCGGTTTGGTCATCTATTTTTCGATCGCAAAGATGCTTCTATTGGGAGTTGCGGGTTAACAATGCCAACGTCAAATAAGGGCGAGCTTTATGAGTCGTGAGCTTCGCCGCAAAACACCCGAAGAGGCTCTTCGCGAATGTCAGGCCGAGGAGCAAGCGGCCGCCAGGAAGAAGGGGCATCTCAAGATTTTCCTGGGCTACGCATCCGGCGTGGGCAAGTCGTTCCGGATGCTCGATGAAGCGCGTCGCCGGCGAGAACGTGGGGAAGAT
>DASRLB010000258.1:0-13946 GCA_035648695.1 Acidobacteriaceae bacterium
CGTCCAATGCGCACAGCAGGCCAATGCCAGCGCGCTGCCGTCGCGTTGCGCCATCAGCAGTGGCGTGCGCTCAAAATGATCCACCCAAAGCGCTATTGCCGCAACCGCGATTACCGAGGTGTGGCGGCAGCAGCGAATGAAGGCGATAGCCGGACAATGCGCCCAGCTGCGCAACAAACCGAACCTGTTGCAGCACCGCGTCACGCTGTGGGTCGGTTACGATCTGCTTTTCAATTCTATAGCGCCCTCGGCCTTCATACCGCGCGGGTACCTGATTGCCCGATGGTGGTACTTGAGGACGGGGTCGATCACTGCCCAAGCCGCCTCCAGCGCGTTCTCGCGGGCAAATAGTGCGTCATTGCCAATGCCTCTGCCGGAGAGCGCACCGACACTCAATTCACTCCGGTACAGAATATGCGGCTGAAGATACACCGGAGCCTTGGTAGATGGAACGACAGCACGATCCGTTGGCAAGCAGTCTCAGTGCAGCAGACGATCGTGTCCGGCTCAGTAGCTGGCTGCCGCCGCAAGCAGGTGTTGTCCCCAGGATTCGAATCGGCCAGCGCTGGTTCAATGTGTTGTGGCTGCTACCGCTGGTTTTCGTACTTCTGGTCATCGCAGTAGCTGTTGCGCAGGGGTTGCGAGAACTCCCAGCCGTCCAGAATTATCTCGTGCGCTACCCGGGCATAGCCTACTCCGCCGTGGCTGTCACCTCCGGATTTCCCGCATGGCTGCGGCTGCTGCACTTTCTGAACCTGCTTTTCATGACGTTCATCATCCGCGCCGGAATCCAGATTCTTGCCGATCATCCTCGGCTGTATTGGAAACGCGATTGCACGCCCGGAACTGAATGGTTCCGGTTCCAGAAGGCGGTTCCAACCGGCCGCATATGGACTGCCAAGGACGATTCGGTCACGATTCCCGGCTGGCTTGGCATCCCCGGCATTCGACATTCCATCGGTCTTGCCAGGTGGTGGCACTTTTCGATAACGCTGCTGTGGATGATCAACGGCATCGTCTTCTACGTTCTGCTGTTTGCAACCGGACAGTGGCTAAGACTAGTGCCCACAACATGGGAAGTATTCCCCAATGCAGCATCGACGGCGTTGCAGTATCTCTCGCTCACTTTCCCTGTGGATCACAGTTGGACGCGCTACAACAGCCTGCAGCAACTGGCGTACTTCGTCACCGTTTTCGTTGCCGCGCCCACGTCTATCCTTACGGGGCTTATGCAGAGTCCAGCGATCTCGAACCGGTTGGGCGGATTCGGTCGGGCATTGAATCGGCAAAGAGCGCGATCGATACATTTTTTGGCGATGTGGTGGTTCCTGCTATTCATCCTGGCGCACGTGACCCTGGTATTCATCACCGGAGCGCGGGTCAACCTGAACATGATGTGGGCGGGTGTGAACAATGCCTCCTGGAACGGTTTTGCGGTTTTCGCCCCCGCCATGGCGCTGTTGATCCTGGCCTGGTGGTGGGCGTCGCCATTCACGCTACGCCATGCGCGCCTGGTTCAGAGGCTTGGCGAGTTCATGGCCAGACCCTTCGGTCGGGTGACCCAGTCTTGGGATCCGACCAGCCAGCTCACCGAAAAGGACATCTCGCCTCACTTCTGGCCCAACGGGACGATGCCGAATTCGGCAGAGTTCGATTCGCTGGTAAAGAGCAACTTCGCCGACTACCGGCTGCGAATAGGCGGCCTGGTCGAAAAGCCGATGGAATTCTCATACGCCGAACTCAAAGCGATGCCCAAGCAGGAACAGATCACCACGCACTTTTGCATTCAGGGATGGTCGGGTGTTGCCAAATGGGGTGGCATTCCGATGCGGCACATGCTCGATCTGGTGAAGCCAACCGCCGATGCCCGCTACGCGGTGCTGTACTCCTTTGCCGATGGAGGCGACGGCGGCCGCTACTACGACGCGCACAGCTTGAGCAACATGCGCCACGAGTTGACCATCCTGGCGTACGAGATGAACGGAGCACCGGTCAGTGTGCTGCACGGAGCGCCGCTGCGGCTGCGCTGCGAGAACGAAGTCGGCTTCAAGATGGTCAAGTGGATCGCAGCCATTGAATTGGTGCACGACTACGCCGATCTCGGCGCAGGCGAAGGCGGCTACAACGAGGATCACGAATTCTACGGTTATCGCGTGCCGATCTGACCGTGAGCCACCCCCACCGAGTGCCGAGACGGCGGCGCGAAATCGACTATTGACACCTAATTAGCCGAGAACATCCCATCCGTACCCGTAAACGTTCTACAACGACGTCGCGCATCAATGTAGCCGACAGTCTTAGAGATACCCGGGCCGCTATGCCATGGTCGCGAGCATGTGAGCCTTAGCGTCACACCAGACGCGATCGAGGAGGCTCTGATCACGTTCGATCGTGAACGTCCACGGCTGATGGTTTACCCCGTTCGGCGCGTTCACGGCGGCGTCGATCAGACGACGGATGGCTTGCTCATCGACGGCTTGCGCCGTGAATTCACGCGCCGAGCGGCGACCAGAAATTGCCTCATTGATATCCATTGTGTTCTCGTGCTTCGGTGGTCAAGCGGTGGTCGTTGGCAAGGGCTTGGATTCGAGCCTCATACATTACTTCCAACCTCGAACTTCCTCTGTGCGACCCCACACAAAGGACCCAACGAGCTTCCCTACAACATGGAGCGCCTGACGTGCAAAGTCAGTCGCAAGCCAGACGGATGTAGTGACCCAAATGCGCGGGCGCACTGACGTTTCACTACGGCGAGCTTATGCTTCGAAAACCCAAACTACTTGAATGTGAAACGATATTCACCGGTACCTATCGATCGAGCGCTTCAAGGTGAAGTTTGGTGTCCAGCAGGTGATTGGCCCCGCGTGCGCGGCTTGCCGAGTGCGTTCACCTTGGGGCGACGGCGTAGGCGCGCGATCACGCTAATGCCGGCCACTCGAACCTATGAAGTGGAACGCGGCTGCTCATCAACGAGTGGCCGGCCCAGGAAATCGGTCAACTGGTAATTATCTGCATGTAGCGTCTGGGCCGGAGTCGTCCGAGGTCCCGGTGTGAAGTTCGAAGCAATGCGTCAAGCATCATGCACTGGATCAAAGACCATGCCGTGTATCATGTGTCGCGCCGTCGCGGGGTTTGTGGGTAGCTTCTTGCGATGCGGACTCCACGACGCGATATTGCGAATTCTCAAGCTTCACCTCTCCCGCCCAATAGCCGGCACGCCCGTGATGTTGGTGGAGACTCATTTCCTGATCTCGACTGAGCGGCACAGCTGCGTCGTATGACGGAGCGCTTTTAACGGCCTGCTGAGACAGCTTGACAACGACTGTCTCGTCGGGCCAGCGTACTTCCCAGATCCATTGCGTCGCGACGAGCACCTGATGACCGAGCCACCAGCTGCTCGTGTTCACAACCATATATCGAACGGCCCAGGTTTCCATATCGACGAGCAGCCCCTGCACGTGACCGATGTTCCCGTCGGTCGCCTGAATGTGATATTTCATCACCGCTTTGCAACTGCGCAGATGAGGGTCGCCGTCCTCGTGCCCTCCGGTTGCATGCTCCGCCCGACCATCGTCCGCTTGCGCTTGACCGTCTTCGGCGTAACGCCCACCGTAGGCGAAATTCGTTAGCATCATACCCGGGTAGACACCAGCACCCCAAAGGCCAGCACCGCCCCAATAATAGGGGTAGCCGTAATATCCGAGGTACTGCATTTCGTGTTGTCGCGACACCGGCTTATCGGTGTCTATGTCCGGGCTGTTCTTCACTTGCTCTTTTGTAATCGAGACAGGCAGCACCCTTGCCGCCCAGTCCGGATCGCCGACCGCGAAAGGCGAGATCAACACCTTTCGGCTCGATAGCCAGGTGCCGGTTTCGACGACGAGGTAGCGGATGACCCATTTGTCGTCATCGAAGTACAAATCCTTCACATGGCCAATGTCGCCGTCAGTCGCGCGAATAGCGTAACCCTCCAGATCCTTCATACTGCGTAACATAACGCCTTCTCCTGCGGGAGCGTCGAACAGCGGGTAGCCGACGCATTAAAGGAACAACGTTCAATCACTACAGTGCCCCGAGCATCTGCTCTGCCAGCGCGCGCGATCACGCCGCGACCGGAAGTTTGCCGGGCTCTGCCGGCATGAGCACTTCGCTCGGCTTGAACTCTCCTTTGCTCGCGAACGCAAGAGCCAGCGTCGCCGCGGAAGGATTCAGACTGTCGACCATCGAACTGGGCATCAGAATCGTGGCCCCCCGTTCCTTAGTGGTCTCATAAATGATGTTCATCGCCCGAAGCTGCAGCGCTACGGGATGGCCGGCGTAAATATCGGCCGCCTCGACAAACTTCCCGGCGATCGCAGCCTCGGCAGATCCGAGAATAACCCGCGCCTGCTTCTCACGCTCCGCTTGGGCCTGACGCGACATGGCATCCTGCAGCGCCACCGGAATGGCAACATCGCGGATTTCCACCGAGCTCACTGATATGCCCCAGGGGGCGGTCTTCTGTCCAATCTCAATTTTGAGTTGCTCGTCCGCCTCCTTGCGATCGGACAACAGTGCCGCCAACATGGAGGAGCCGATCATCTCGCGCAGCGATGTCTGTGCAACCCGGTCAATCGCTTCGCGGTAGTTGGTGATCGCCAGCGCTGCCTTTTCGGCGTCGTGCACGTGCCAGAATATGATTGCATCGACGTTGACCGGCACCGTGTCCTTGGTGAGCGCCTGCTCGGCGTTGAAGGCCGTGGTTTGGATACGCCCGTCGATGACTGCGATCACCGTGTCGAGGAGTGGGATAATTGCGAACAGACCTGCTCCCTTGACGCTTTGCAGCTTTCCCATCCTCAGGATCACGAACTTCTGCCAGACGTTGGCCATTTTCAGCGACAGCGCGATAACGGCCGCCAATACTAAGAATGCGAATCCGAGATACGGATTGACGAAGTAACTGCAACCGAAGCCTGCTATCAGGCAGGCGAACACCAAAAATGCCGTAATGGGATTCATATGCGTTAGTCCGTATGCGCGCGCCGATAGAGGGGGAGTATGCGCGCCCTTGTGACGGCTGTCGGTACGCTGACGCACCCACTACGGCGCGGCATTGTCTATGCCCGCAGTTCTCTACGATTGTAGGAAAAGTGAGTCCCTTTTCGGGACTGCGACTCTAGACAGAACGAGATAAATGACGATCAGTGCATTCACGAGCAACACAACTCCGCGTCCAACATTGACATGTCGGATCAACGCGATGATTTCGAGCGGCAGGAAGATCGACGTCGTGTAGACGACAAGCCAGCGGCCCCAGCGGTAGCGACGGTAAAGTGCCCAACCTTCGATAAGGGCCAGGACACCGTCGAGCAATAATGCCAATGCGATGACAAGCAAGCTCCTCGCGCTCGCGACATGGACCAGTCGCTCGGCGAGCACGATGCTCCAGGCCTCAGCCACATGGTGTCGAATTATTGTCGCAGCAGCATTGACCTTCTCCAGCAAAGCCGCCGAACCGGAAAATAATAAGAATGCGCTGAAAGAAAGCTCGACCAGCGCTTTTACCAGCTTGTAGCCGATGATTAGCCCGAGCGCGAAGCCCTGAGCGTGCTTGCCCACATTAGGCGATGTCTTAGCTTCGCAGGATGTGCTCATCACTACACAATGGGCGGGCTCAGCGGCACTCCTGGTACAGATCGTACGCTCGTTTGGCGATCTGCGGCGTCAAATCGGACGGCGCCGCGGCGGATGTGCCACGAGCGAGATTAGCCTCGAAGGCCTGATCCCTTAGATACGAAAGAGTGGTCGGCGTCCCGGCGCCGCACCCTGATCCGCCGCACCGCTTTGGCGCTGTTGTACTTGCTGACCCGTTTGCTTTGGATGCACCTGCCGCGTCTTTTGCTGCTCGGTCGGTCATTCACAGTGGGTTGCGCCATCTCGGCGCTCATACGATCTCCACTTTTCGAGTCCCTGGTCGTCATTGACCGCTGCTCGATGGGGATGTTGACTGTGCCATGCGGAGAACTCGGAGCAATCCAATGCCAAAAAGATAGTCGCACCGCGGAGAACCATCTGTGCGTTAGCCTACAATGCTATTCGTATGGGGCTTGCCTGAATCTGCGGCTGATGCGGTTCAAAACGCCCGCTTTATTTAAATCACCGAATGGTTGTCGCCTCAATCGAATACAAATAGGGCGGCGTAGGACCGGCCGACCGAGCTCCACGATCAAAGCAAGGCAGTCTCCTGTGACCCTCGATCACTGCCAAAAGACTGCTTTTCTTCGCCACACAAGGGAATTGGCTTATTGGCAACTGGCGTATTCCTCCCGGTTCACCGTACCGTCATGATCCGAATCGCATCGGACGAAGTTCTTGCTAAGCCACTTGTTCCCCTTCACGTCAGCCGCAGTCAGAGAGCCCTTCTTTTTTGTATCCAGCGTGTCGAAGCCCGGACGTGTTGCCATGGCTTGCTGCATGCTGCCTCTCTTATGGCTCACCAGATCGTTTCCGCTAGCCTTATCCTCGCCTTCGGACCGGGGGTTGGCCTGTGAATTTGGCGGAACGGCTTGCGAACTATCCACCAAATCGTTTCCCTTCGTGGTGTCCGATTGAGACGTCGGCGGCATCGCCGATGAATCTGCGGTCTGGTTGGCTGAGGTCTGTGCATTGGCAATTGCGCACCCCAATAGCAATGCAGCAGATACCATTGAAGCTAAATAGGTCGATTTCACGATGTTACTCCTAAGGGTTCGATGATAGGTAAGGCGACCAGCGCATAACGTGACGCCGCCGATTCACGCGTGGCGTCGCTACCCGCGGGCCGGGCACATCGATGGATCGGGCCGAGCCAACCTGCGACGCATACTACGGTAGGAACATAGGCGATGCCGTAGGTCATGTCTGTACGTTGGCGCGCCTAAACGAACTCGACGACCAAACAGCATTGAATCGTGACCGAGTTCCCATGTATCAACCAACGGATGTATACTGAGTAGCCGCGTGAGCGGGTATCCTTATCCCAGGCTCGGGCGGCCCTCAACAGGCTACGCCTCGGGGCCGCGCATTCCGGCAGCAGCCAAGGATAATCCGAATGAACGCACCACTTGCGGCGGCACATTCCGCCTACGGTCTGGATAATTTGTGCATCAATACTCTGCGCTTTCTGTCAATCGATGCGGTGCAGAAAGCCGACAGCGACCATCCGGGTCTGCCGCTCGGTGCTGCGCCCATGGCCTATGTGTTGTGGACACGTTTTCTCAAACATCATCCGTCGAATGCAACATGGGTGGACCGTGATCGCTTTGTGCTTTCCGCCGGGCACGGCTCACCAGAAACTTGAAGGGTAAAGGACTATGGAATCGCTTACCTTGACGGATGGGTCCCACCTTGTGGTGGAGGCCCTGAAACTTAATGGAATTGACACCATTTATGGTGTCGCGGGCATCCCGATTACCGATTTGGCCCGCTTGGCACAGACCGAAGGGCTGCGATACATAGGGTTTCGCCACGAACAGAGTGCTGGCAATGCAGCCGCGATCGCTGGATATCTGACCCAGAAGCCGGGAGTATGTCTCACGGTCTCCGCTCCAGGATTCATGAACGGACTGGTGGCCCTCGCCAATGCCACCACTAACTGCTTCCCGATGATCCTGATTAGCGGATCGAGTGACCGGGCGATCGTGGATCTTGAACAGGGCGACTACGAAGAACTTGACCAGATGAATGCCGCAAAGCCTTATGCCAAGGCGACATTCCGCATCAACAGACCCCAAGATATTGGCATCGGAGTTGCGCGCGCAATCCACGCAGCCGTATCTGGGCGGCCTGGCGGCGTTTACCTCGACCTAACTGCAGAGGTGCTCACCGCAATTCTCGACGGAGAAACAGCGAAGAAATCGCTGCTGAAGGTCGTCGATCCGGCGCCAAGCCAGATTCCGGCCCCCGAATCCATCACACGTGCTCTTGACCTGTTGGCGACGGCGAAACGACCGCTCATCATCCTCGGCAAAGGCGCCGCATACGCGCAAGCGGACAAGGACATCCGGTCTTTCATCGAGACGACCGGCATTCCGTTCCTGCCGATGTCTATGGCGAAAGGACTACTTCCCGACAATCATCCACAATCGGCAGCGGCCGCCCGCTCCTTCGCCATCGATCAGGCCGATGTCGTCATGCTGATGGGAGCGCGGCTGAACTGGCTTCTCGCGCATGGTAAAAGCCCGCTATGGTCGGACAGAACGCAGTACGTGCAGGTAGATATCTCCCCGACCGAGATAGACAGTAACCGTCCGATCGCCGCACCCGTCGTAGGCGACATCAAATCTGCCATTTCGGCCTTCCTTACCGCGCTCAAACCCAACCAAATTCAGCCGAGCGCTGAGTGGCTTGAGGAGATCGCTCAGCGCAAGCAGAAAAATATCGAGCGCATGGCAACTCGCCTCAATGCCGATCCAAACCCCATGAACTTCTTCAGCGCACTGCGTGCCGTCCGCGCTGCCCTCGATGACAGGCCCGGCGTCTACGTCGTCAATGACGGGGCCAATACGCTCGATTTTGCTCGTAATATTATCGACATGTATGAACCCAGGAGGCGTCTTGACAGCGGAACGTGGGGGGTGATGGGTATAAGCATGGGATACGCCATTGGTGCGGCTGTCGTAAGCGGCAAGTGCGTTCTCGCCATTGTAGGCGACAGCGCGTTTGGTTTCTGCGGAATGGAAATTGAGACCATCTGCCGTTACCAGCTACCGGTCGTTACTCTGATCTTCAACAACAATGGTATCTATAGGGGCGACGCAATCGGTAGCGCTCCCTCACCGACCGGCCTTATCCGGAACGCTCGCTACGACAAAATCATTGAGGCATTCGGCGGCGCAGGGTATCACGTGACCGATACACCGAGCCTTATCAAAGCGCTGATCGACGCCCTCGAAGCAGGCAAACCTGCACTCATCAATTGCGTTATCGATCCGAGGGCGGGCACCGAAAGCGGTCATCTTCAGAACCTCAACCCTAAAAGTCGGCTCTCCGCCACAGCGTGAGGAGGAGTGTTCCTAAGGCCTGCCGTCGCAGTGTGTGCGGGGGCTATTCGCTTAAATGAACAAGTTGAGAACTGGAGTAAGCGAACCATGGACGAAGAGAAGTTCAACAGAACCATCCGCAAATTCCTGAAGGAAGTCGGCGTCACCGCGCAGCGCGAGATCGAAATCGCTGTTCGGGAAGCAATACGGACAGGCCATCTGCGCGGAAGCGAGAAACTTGGGGCAACAATGACACTGGAGATTCGCACCATCCGGCTTACGCATGTCGTCAATGGCGAGATCGAACTGGCTTAACGGGATTTCGCAGAACCGAGAGAGTGCCTGGCGTACGTTCGCCATTGATAGTGCCGCTTTAGCTTTCCAAGAATCTGGCGGAGACATACTCTCCGCGTCGATAGTAGGCTATCGAACTGGTCAGCATGGTTGTCCATCGGACCTGAAGAGCCACCGGTCAGCTGCCAGTCGAGCGCCGCCGTGGCCTCGCGAGGACCGCGCCCAAACGGACGCGGGTAGTCCGTGATACCGGTGACCGGATCGCAGCGACGAACTTCAAGGTCACGGCTAAAGCCGTATCGGCCGCGAAAATGTTATTGGGTCGATGCTGCCATTCGGCGCCATCATCAAGAGTTCCGACGATCTTGGGAAAATTGTGCCGTTCCTTAGTTCCAAATGCCGCGGCGATGCCGGAGACGGTCCAGCGATTACGAGTGCGGATTGAATGGTCCCGCCGGTCCCAAATCGGTCACGTCGGCCTGTGGCCCTCTGACCGCGTCGCCAAGAGGAAAAGCGAGGTGGTGACTATTAGGATCCCCGCAGCCATTTAAGGGCTGTCGGGGAAAGCTGACCGGTGCCCAGGCTGCGATCAGTAGCACGGCGACCTTATAGCGCCGGTGCAGCATACGGGAAAACTGATCTTCGCGCAGCTCATCGGACATTTGCCGCCAATGGTATTCGAGCGCTGAGTTGCGCGGTACAACGGCAACCGCAAGGTCCCGAGTTTCACATGCATCGGCCAGTGCCTGTGCATGGCGTTTGCGCAACTGCGCATACGCTGGCCAATGCAAACGCCACACGGGACTGGCGTATCTACGCAGACTTCGCGCAGCGCCTGATCAGCATTGCCCGCAAGCTGTACATCAACGAACCCTTTGGCATCGACTTGGTGAACACCGCGTACACTCTGGACTCCACCACTATCGACTTGTCGCTCTCGCTGTTTCCGTGGGCGCCGTTTTCGAACCACGAAGGCCGCGGTGAAGGTGCACACACTGCTCGATGTGCGCGGCAATATCCCGAGTTTTATCCATATCAGCGACGGCAAGCTGCACGACGTCAACATCCTCGATCAACTGATTCCGGAAGCTGGTCAGTTTTGCACGCCGGTAGACATCCTATCGCGCACTCACGCGCCGAGCCCGCCGCGAAGTCCGAGAGTCCGCACGCGGGTGGCCCTCAATACGGGCGCGCGAGGCAAGCCACGCCCTGATCGCCGAGCGCGGCATCACCAGGTCGGCGGCGTCCGCACTCAGTAAACATTCAGCGCAAAAACGATGCGCGAGCCTCATCACACGCTTGGAGGTGACTCCGACCGCCGCGGGGTAGTCGCGATCGCGGGTCAGGGGTGTCAATAGGTTTATCGCCAGCGTTTCAAGCTCAAGGGTCATTACGGGCGTTACCGCCATCGGCACTGACGGATCGAGCCAGATCCGCTGGGCGAAGTTGAAGTGCTGGTGTCCCAGGGAATCCTCGTAAAAAAGAAAGTCATCGCTGGCGCTCACCGCTCGAGCCGCTCGGCGGACAGACCCGGGGCTCGCACGATGCGAGTTCTGGCGCGATCGTGATGCCGCCTCGTCGGTGTGCCCATTTGGGATCAGCACGACGCCAGGTGAGCGAATTCCAACCCGTTCTATGACACTGGAAGGCTGGCTCATGTCGATCATCCCGACAGCATACTCATACTGCTACTATTATGGCACTCCAGTATGCCATCTTTGTGGCAGTATGTAAGCGCTGATTTGGCGCGGCTGCACGAGGCGCACCTGATCGGTATCGCGATCCGCGGAGGGTATCGATGAGCGAGGCCGGCAAGGCATCACTGGCGCGATCTGCAATGGCCGCCGCGGAGCCCCTGGTGGAGCTGTTTCTGGAACTCGGCATCACCAGCCCCGAGGCTGAGAGCCTGCTGCGCAGCCTTTTCGTGCATAAGGCACGCGAGTTGCTGACCCAACCGGGAGAGGAAGACCCTTCCGATGTGCGCGTCGCCCTGGTCACCGGCGTGCACCGCAATTTCGTCCGTAGCATTCTCGCCGAGCCGCCCCGGATCGCCGCCGCTCGCGAGCACAAGGGTCACCGCACCAGCCGGCTACTCGGGGCGTGGCATACCGATCCACACTACCTCGACAGCAGCGGCAAGCCGCGGGACTTATCAGAGAAGGATCGGGAACCCAGTTTTTTTACACTTGCGAGCACCTATGTTCCGGGAGCCGCCCCCAGCGTCGTGCTCGAGGAATTGCGCCGCGCCGGGCTGGTGCAGATGCTGTCCGAGCATCGCGTGCGCGTGCGCAGCCGCACCTTTCGCATGCACGGCGTCAATGCCACCAATATCAGCGAAATGGGTCAGCGCGCCAAGGATCTTCTCGAGACTCTTACTCACAATCTGCGGCAACCGCAAGCCTCCCTCTTCTGCGACTCGATGCCGTCGATTGAGGTGGATGCAGCCAGGGTCCCCTTCGTTCGCGACCTCATGGCCCGTCGCGCGGGCAACTTCCTGGCAGCATTGGAGCAGGAGCTGGCAGTCGAGGCCAGAGGATCGCGTCGTCGCAAATCGGGCCAGCGGATCAGAGTCGGGCTGACCGCCTTTGAGACCGAACAACAGACCACAAAGAAGAGGTTGAAGTAGCTGTGGCGAAAAAGACAAAAGGTAAGAAAAAAAGCTCATCGAAAAGGCGAAAGGCTCCTGCGGATGGCTCTACCGCGGATGCAGCTGACGAACTCCTGCGCGAAACCTTGGCGCGGGAGTTCATCGGCGTTTGCCTGGCAGCACTGAAGACCTACGGCTTGAACACGCAGCGACTGCGCGAACTGGCAATCGAGGCCGCGGCAGAACCCTCGGCACAGATCAGCAGCGCTACCGAAGTGCTGGCCGAGGCTCAGCGGCTCGCGGATGCGATGAACAAATGGGTGGAAGATCCTGCGTACCGGGATAACACAGGACGACCGAGCATGCTATGCGTTCACGCTGATGGGGGCCCCAGTTTCGCAGCTCTGGCCCGCGAATTCTTTCCAGAGTCGACTGTCGCTGACGTCGTCACACTCGGATGCAGGGCGAACGTACTGGAGAGAGCCGGAGCCGAAAAGGTCGCCCTGCTCAACAGTACCGTTCTCTTCACAGGCAATTCCATCCCCGTGCTGGCGTATTCCCTGCGAAGCGTGCGGCGTTTTCTCTCTACGGCAGATGTGAATCGTCACGTTGACTCGGCCGTGTCTGAGGGCTGGCCGGATCGAACCTCCTTTGTTGAGGTATCCGAAGAAGATTTCCGGGAGTTTATAAAGATCATCCGACCACAGATCAGCGGATTAATAGAGATGAGTAATCGCTGGCTTTTCCAACGCTCTCGTCTGCCTGGAAATCGCGCGAAGAAAACAAAGGTTGCCGGACTTCAGGTGTTCGTCTTTCGAGAATAGGGCCTGCCGGCATTCTTCGGTCCACGGATGCCTTATTGACCGTCTCATAACTAATGCAATAGTGGTTGCCAGAGCCACCGTGTTCTTGATCCAGAGGAGAGCGTCCAGAACCATCGGCCCACAGGCATCCAGATCGACTTCGAAAGTATCAATGCGCGGGTTACCCTCCAAGTTCGGATCGTAACGATAGATCTCAAACGCTTTCACCCCGGTGGCGCCTGCTGGAGCGGGCCATGTCCGCCCTGGTTCTATGCGCGACTCCGGCGAAACACCCAAGTTCCGCGGAATGGGAAAACGCTTCAGCGCCGTGACGCGGCACTTGATCTGGGGATCGAATGATCACCGCGGACCTTCCTTTGGTCCTCTATGCCTAATCGCCGTCAGTGAGGACGCCTGCGGCACGTTCATGACGACGGTACGTCCCGGAAATGTCCGGCTCGTTCAACCAGGTGAATCATCTCCGCTGCCGCGCGGATCGTCAAATGATGAGGAGTGAACCCCGACCGTGGAGAGATGTAAGCGGCCATTTCACGCACAAGATCGAGTTGCCGATCGGGACTTTGAGCCAGCAAGGAGATCACTAAGTTCTCCAGAGCTATAACACGAACGCGAAGCTGTACCAGCTCGGCGTTGCTCAACGGCGGGATCTCAGATTGAACCCCGCCGGGAACTACCCCTTCCTGATGGCCGCCGAGCGTTGCGCCGCCTTCATTGTCCCACCTAGACAGCGCTCTACGGCGCAGTTGCGCGGGGTTTAATGCATTCGGCGTGCTATCGGGCATAAAGAGTCCGTTGTCCTGCCAAATTGACGACCGCGCCGACTGCTTACTTCCATATGCCACTTCGATGGCGACCGGCATCCGCAGTGCATGCCGTTTACCGACCAGCGACTGCGAAAAATCGTATGTTACCGTTGGTCGCACCTTAGCATTGTACGGCACCGCACCGACGTCGGTAATGACTTCAGTGTATTTGGCGCTCCCGCAAGGGCTTAGCGTCGGATACCCGTCCCTGTGAATCTAAAGTCCTCCATCGGCCGCCGATTGAGCCGCATTCGTCGTCTTGACGCTTCAGCGGCCCGACACTCCGCGTTAGACCTGATAGATTCGGCCTGAGTTGATAAAGAGCAGAGGGAGCCCGTCATGACCGCGACTTCGGCCACGCCCGCAAGCAATGCGATCGTCAATCCTGCGGACGATGGGCCGCTGTCACCCTGGTGGTTGCGAGCCATCGTGATCG
>DASRLB010000259.1:0-7396 GCA_035648695.1 Acidobacteriaceae bacterium
GTCGCGGAAGAGGAAGCCGGTCATGTCGCCGAACTGGCCGAGGGTTTCGACGCGGGTCTGGACGAGGTGTCCGACGGCGCGGATGTAGTCGTCGGAGAAGATGGTTTGGCGGAGAACGGCGAAGAATTCGTCGGGTGTGAGGCGGCGGATGTACTCGCCGTTGAGCCACTTGAGCTTGACGAGGTCGAAGACAGGGCCGCCGAGGGAGATGCGGCTGAAGTCGAACTTTTCCTTCATGTCGGCGAGGGAGAAGATGTCGCCCTCTTTGGTGTTGAGGTGTTGGCTGACGATTTCCTGCTCGGTGGGCTGGGCCATGCCGCCGCCCATGAGGCCGAGGAAGTTAAGCAGAGCGTTGGGCAGGTAGCCGGACTCGCGATAGTAGACGAGCGAGACGGGATTTTTGCGCTTGGAGATTTTCGACTTGTCGACGTTGCGGAGGAGGGGCATGTGCCAGAATTTTGGGAGGTCCCAGCCGAAGGCGTTGTAGAGCAGGACGTGCTTGGGGGTGGAGCTGATCCACTCCTCGGCGCGGATGACGTCGGAGATGTGCATCAGGTGGTCGTCGACGACGTTGGCGAGGTGATAGGTGGGGAAGCCGTCGGACTTCATCAGCACCTGGTCGTCGACGTTGAAGTGGTCGAAGGTGATGTCGCCGCGGAGTTCGTCGCGGAAGGTGGTCGAGCCTTCGGTGGGGACTTTCATGCGGATGGTGAAGGGGCGGCCCTCGGCGAGATAGGCGTCGATTTCAGCTTGCGAGAGGTGGCGGGAGCGGCCGTTGTACTTTGGCGGCTGCTTGGCGGCGGTCTGGGCTTTTCTCTCCGCCTCAAGTTCCTCAGGCGTCTCGAACGCGCGGTAGGCGGCGCCGTTGGCGAGAAGGATGTCGGCGTATTCGCGGTAGATTTCGGTGCGCTCGGACTGGCGGTAGGGGCCGTATGGGCCACCGACTTCGGGGCCTTCGTTCCAGCTTAGGCCGATCCACTTGAGGGCGTCGAAGATCATCTGCTCGGATGTGGCGACGAAGCGGGCGCGGTCGGTGTCCTCGATGCGGAGGACGAACTGGCCGCCGCGCTGGGCGGCGAAGAGGTAGTTCAGCAGGCCGATGTAGGCGGTGCCGACGTGGGGGTCGCCGGTGGGCGAGGGGGCGATGCGGACGCGGGTGGTGCGGGCGGCGGAGGTCTCGGGTGTCATTTGGCTTCAGTGCCAATGTTAACAGGTCGAGACCTCCCTGTAGTTTGCCGCTATACGGTGGGGCCTTGCGGCGGATAGGTGGGTGGTTGGTAGGCTGGCGGAGGATACTGCGGAGGAAGCGAGCCGTAAGGAGCGACGGGCGTGACGTTCCAGCCGGAAAAGGCGATGACGTAATTCGCGATAAGCCGGCCGATGAGCGGGACTGCGGCGATGAAGGCGACCGCCGGTGAAATGCCGGCTTTCTTGCAGGTCTGCCACATGGGGATGATGTAAAGCACGACCTTGACGAGATAGAAACAGCCCCAGAAGACGAAGATCATGGGGCCAAGATGTTGCAGCATGTCGCGAATTTGCTGTTGCTGTTGAGCGGGATCCATTGGTGCCTCCGGTGAATGAGGCCAATGTACTGGAGGAAGCGTCTGGATTCCAGATAATTCGTTCGCGAGGGAATGATTATTCCAGACGCCAGAGCGTCAGCTTGCCATCGTCACATCCAAATAAAGCCAGAGTGCCATCGGAAGAGAAGGCAACGGAACTGACGTACGATCCCGATCCCGTGGTGTGGGCGATCTGTTGGCCGGTGCGGAGGTTCCACAGCCGCACCGTTTTGTCGGTCCCTCCAGACAGCGCAAGGTTTCCGTCAGCAGACAACGCAAGAGAGGAAATATTTTGCGTCGTTCCGGTCAGAGTGCGAACCAGCGATGCTCGATCCACATCCCAAAGGACCAGCGTTCCATATTGGCCTTCGATCAGTACCAGCCGGCCGTCTTTCGAAAAGACCGCCGTAGTGGCCGGTTCCGGCAAGGCAGCTATACAGGCGGGCGGCCCCTGGTTTTGCGTGTTCCTTACGCACACCTGACCGTCGGCCTGTACGGACACGAGGCGTTGGGAGCCGAATTCAAATGCGATACGTATCTGAGCCACATCGACGGGAAAAATTCTCACGGACGTGCCATCGGCTAAGGCCCACACATGAATCGCAGTATCTTGTCCGGCAGCCGCTGCCAGAGCGCCGTTCTCCGAAAGCGCGACTGTCGAGATGTTTACCTTTGCACCGGCCAGGATACGTATGTTTTTTCCAGTGGCGAGGTCCCAATACCGCACCGCGGCGGATGGCGTGGGAGTAAGAGCGCTGCGAGCGTCGGAAGATAACGCGATGTCCTGAAACCTGAAAGACTCTCCTGAAAAACGTTTGCTTTCTTTCCCGTCGGCCAAATTCCAGATCGAAGTGCGGTCGTTTGCGGAGCTGGATATCGCTGCGGTGGAGCCGGGCAGCAGAATTGCTTTCAGAATCCCGTCGCCGCTGTTGCCCAGGTCGTGTTTACTGAACCGTCCCGGGCCGATTGTTTTAACCTGCGGCTGCTGCCTTGCCCAGACTCCAAGTGCTGCAAAGAAAAGAATGACCAGCAGAAACGATGCCCGGTGTTTCCACATGCTGCTCATCCGACGTATCCCGCTTGCAAACCTTTGGCCAGCTTCGCTTTAACCTTGGCTGCCGCTTCAGCCTTGGTAACCTTGCCGTCGCCATCGGCGTCGAGACCGGCGTTCTGGTCGTAGGCCTTGCTCGGCGAACTGAAGCAAACATACGAGTTTGCCTCACCGATGGCCTTGGGCCAGAGGATGGCCATATATGTGTCTTCTATTGTATTCAACCGTCCCTTGTAGGGATTGAAATACTTTTCCACGTAGTCGAGTTGATCTACCGCCGTCATTGCTGCGAGCTTGGCCGTGGTGGTGCTAAGTCCCGAAGCAGTGCTGGGCATAAATTGAATCAGGCCGGTTGCTCCGCTGACCTTGTTTTTGACCGATGGGGAGAAACTCTCCCCGCTTTCAAAGGCCATGGCGGACATCAGGAAATTTGGGTCCACACCAAGATTTGCGCAAATTTTGATTAGTTTTGCTTTGAACTCCGGGCTTACCTTTGCGCCCCAGGCGATGGCACCGGTGGCTGGCGCAGGAATAGCGATCCTGCCGGGATCCGTTAAAAAATGAAGCGTGGGGCCGCCAGGATCTACGCGACCGTCGGGGGCCTTACTGTTCAAGTATCGGCGCTGGATTTTTCGAATAGCAAATATCGTTGCGGGGCCGCAGATGCCGTCCAAGGCGAGCAATGACAATGGAATCGTCAAATTCGCGTTGAGGAGCGCCTGAACGACTTTTACGTCGCTGGGCAAATTCACGCCATTACTCCCAACGGAGCAGTGGATTACAGACTTTCCTGCCATGTCACACAGCCCTTCTGGCTACAAACTCCGTCTTGCTCGGCCCTGTGCCAAAGAGTATAGCCGACAGCGGCTACGCCAGTTTGCGCAACGGAGTATTGAGACACATAGAACGGTTGATGGAGAACTTCGATCAGGAAACCTCGGGGCGGTCAGTTTTTAGGAAGCGACTGGACGAAGGCCCAGAACGCCTTGTCCTTCTTAAGCTTGAGGATAGAGTCGTCGGTGGTGGGATCGGGGAGTTTTTCGTCTTGGATGGTGTTGGCGCGGCGGTCGAAGGCCTGCTGGAGATGCGTGCGGGCGGCGGTGGCGTCGCCGGATTCGGCGTCGGCGCAGGCGAGGTTGTAGTAGTAGAGCGGGTAGTCGGGGTCTTTGGCGATGGCTGCTTCGCTAATGGCGCGGCTGCGCTTGAGATCGCCGGACATGCCGTAGGACATGCTGGCTTGGTCTGCGGCGATGCGGCGCCATCTGGAGGGATCGTCGACGCTAGAGAGAAGGGAGATCGCGTCGGCGAAGATTGGAGCGGCCGCAGCGAATTGGTGATGGTCGTAAAGAACAGTCGCGAAGCGGAATTTGGCGAAGAAGTCTGGCTGGCGGTTGGGATCGAAGACGAGAGCGTTCAGAAGCGGGTCGAGGATGGCGGACGTGATGGGTGTGGGGCTGTCGAAAGAAATATCGGCGCATACGTCATTGGCCGCGACGAAAATGCGCGCGGTGAAGCCGAAGGGATTTGGCTTCTTCTTTGTCGGTGAGTACTCGATGATGCCAATGTCCAGGCCCGATGCGTTCTTGACCATTCGCTTCCCGAATACATTGCGAAGCTCAGACTGATCCTGAATGCTGCTCAACTCAGACATCAACTGGTTCTGCATGCAGGACGCGGAGGTAAGGGGCGGCTTGCCCGGAGGGAGATAGAGGAAACCGAGCATTGAGATTCCCGCCGTCTTGTCCTGAGCACGAATGCCAAACTCATTGCCGTTGGGCTTGGCGGAAAGCTCAGTGATGGCGAAGGCGGGGGCGTCAATTCGCAGGTAACCCGGGTGGTTTGGGAACGCGAATGTGAGCGTCGGGGGCGCGAGGCGAGAGGGCCCAGGCTGCGACTGGCTGTCCTCGGCAGCGGGGCCGTAGGCGGCGGCCATGGCTGGAGGCAACAACTTCGCCATCAGAGCGTAATCGGCGGGAGCCGGGATGTAGTCGGGATCGTAGGTGAAGCTGTCGAGGGCGGCGTCGAATAGGTTCTCCTCGCCGGACTTGAAGGGCGTTCTCGACAGGTGAATCTCAGCGCAGGTGTGGTTATGGGCGATGAACCCGAAGACGTTTTCCTGGTTCAGCGCTATGCCCTCGTTCTTTGCGATGAGGTAGGAGCCGATGACAAGTGTTTGCCCGCTCTTCAGGGTGCGCGCGTTGCTCCGCTTGTTCTTGACGGTGGCTTTGGCGAGGGCGCGTTCCATGATCGTACCCAGCACGTCATTCCGGCACATTTCGCTGGTGTCGTTGTATTGCGGTTCGTAGTCGAGTATGTAAGAGGCGACGAGACCCAGCTTGTCGTTGCTCAACTGCAGCACGGGACGTTTACCGTCGTCGTAGAGGACGAACTGCTCGGGCTTCCAGCCGCCGGTGGTGTCGACGAGGATGCTGCCGGGGCCGTGCGGCATGACGAGGCGGAAGGTGGGCGGCGCGTGAAGTTCTTGCGCAACAACTACGGTAGAGAAAGACAACAACAGGCCGGCAAGCAGAGAGCGTGGGAACATGCGGGCAAGTGTATCGCAGTGCGGCTATTTGCTGGTGAGGACCTCGGATTGTGTTGATTCTGCGTTGGCGAGCTCGCGAAGCTCTTGAGTCCGTCTTGCGAGCGAACTGGGGCGAAGACGCCCTTCTCTGGAGGCTTTGAGTAGATCGGCGGCGGTTTCCTTGCGGTTGTCAAACCACCAATCGGCTTCTTCAGCTTCGCTTGCAAATGCTGGGATTTTACGGTCGCTCATGTTCTCACCTGGTTTGATGATACTCCTCGACGATGTCGGGATCCGCATCGTAGGCAGTTACGACTCTCGTCTTCCAGCCTCGGAATGTTGTGACCAATTCCAAGACCCGGCCTCTTGCCGTAGCTCCAACCTCGACGAACCGTTCTTCCTCATTCACGATTTGGTAATCAAGTTCTAAAGTCGGATTCTCCAATGCGTATTCGGCTTCGGAGATTGTGACGCCGTGTCTCGCGAGGTGTCGAACATTTTCTTCGTCCCAATCGAACTCCAGCATGTCGTGCTCCTGAACTGCTTGCTGAAGTTTTGATTAAGTAAGGTCATCGGGATCGAAGGCCGGGCGTTTGCGGCCCAGCGCGCTGGTGTCGTGGACTTCGGAGACGAGCGTGGTGAAGACACCGTCGATGTCGGCGTCCGTGGGGGCGTCGGCTTCCATGGTGAGCTTGCGGTGTTCGTTGGGGAGGTCGATGGATTCGAGCAGGACGACTACATGGGCGACCGCGGTCGAGTCCTGCTGGAGGCCTTCGGGGGTTTTGCCCTTGATGCTGACGTTCTTGAGGTCGAGCGAGAGCAGATCGGCGACGCGCTCGCGCAGCTCGGAGGCGATGGGGACGATCTTGGGGCGGTGCATCACGAGGACGCAGTCGATGTTGACGATCTTGTAGCCGGCGAGAGCGATTTCTTCGAGCGCCGTGCGGAGGAAGATGGTGGAGTCGGCGTTCTTCCACTTGGGGTCGGAGGGCGGGAAGAAGGTGCCGATGTCTCCGGCGGAGACTGCACCAAGCAGCGCGTCGGTGATGGCGTGGAGCAGGAGGTCGCCGTCGGAGTGGCCGGCGAGACCTTCGGGGTGGTCGATCTTGAGGCCGCCGATGACCAGCGGGACGCCGGGCTTGAAGGCGTGGGAGTCGAAGCCGAGGCCGATGCGCATGCTCATTGCTTGTGATTCTAAAGCAGGGACCGGGGGATTGGGGTTAGGGATTAGAGGGGCGAAATTGTGCAGTTTGAGGGTTGGCGTGGGTTCAGCCGTGGTCGAGGACGAGCAACGGCGACGACTTTAACGCAAAGTTCGCAAAGGGGGCCAAGTTTCGCGAAGGAAAACAGGCAACGGCAAGTGCCGACGCAGATCCTCCGCTTCGCGAAGGATGACAACTTAAGAAAGAATCATCCGGCGAGGTAGAACTCTGCGACTTCGAGGTCGCCGGGTTGGGTGACTTTGAAGTTGCGCGACGAGCCGGGGACGACGTAGACGGGGATGTTGGCGCGTTCGAGGAGGGAGGACTCGTCGGTGCCGATGAACTCGTCGGCCGCGGCTTCGGCGAAGGCTCGGCGCATGAGCGGGACGCGCGCGCCCTGCGGCGTTTGGGCGTGGACGACGCGCTCGCGGGGGATGGTGGAGGTGATGAGGGCGCCGTCGGAGGTGCGCTCAACCTGCTTGATGGTGTCGACCGCCGGCATGCCGACGATGGCGGCGCCGTGCTTTTCGATCATGTCGATTGCGCGAGTGATCGTTTCGGAGTCGATGAGCGGGCGGACCGCGTCATGGACCAGCACTATGTCGTCGTCGTTTGTCGAGGGCAGCGCGGCGAGGGCGTTGGCGACCGAGTCCTGGCGGGAGTCGCCGCCGGTGACGACCGTGACTTTGTCCGTGAGGTGGTGCTCGGCGATGAGTTCGGCGACGCGGTGCTGCTCCGGCTCGCGCACGGCGACGTAGATGGCGGAGATGCGTGGGACGGCCAGGAAGGCGCGCAGCGAGTGCAGGAGGATGGGCGCTCCGGCGAGCGAGAGGAACTGCTTGGGAGACGGCCCGACCGAGGCCATGCGCGTGCCCATTCCTGCGGCGGGGAGAATCACGAAGACAGACATAGGAACTGGAGTATAGCAAGAGGACAGGGATTAGGGATTAGGGAACAGGGATTATTGGTCGAGGGGGTTGCGGAACATTAGTTCGTTGGATTGCTCGAATCCGAAGTGCTCGTAAAGCGGGCGGCCAAGCGCGGAGGCGTGGAG
>DASRLB010000260.1:0-15693 GCA_035648695.1 Acidobacteriaceae bacterium
AGTTTGGGCGACAGTACGGTCCGTGTAGATGCGGTAACGACGCGCTGGCTGCGGCTGTTCTCGTCGCGCCTGACCAACGAAGTGCGAGGACAGTTCGCGCGCGACCTGGAGTTCGAGCAGCCCCGTTTGCCGCTGGCGCAGGAGCCGGGGATTGGGCCGGGTGGGTATGCTCCGCAGGTTGCGATTGGCGAGACGGCGAATGGGAGGTTTGCGTACGGAACGCCGGCGGCCCTGGGCCGCAATGCGTATCCCGACGAGCAGCGCGCGCAGGTTGCCGATGTGATGCAGTGGGCTCCAGGCGGACACTTGTTCACGCTGGGTTTCGATTGGAGCCGGATACATGATCGCATCGATGCGCTGAATAATCTTGACGGCTCGTTCACGTATGACAGCGGAGCGACTGGCGGGCGTGCGGGAGGGCTGGTCGACTGGATTACGGACTTCACGTTCAACGTTCATGCGTATCCGAATGGAGGCTGCCCTTCGATCAATGCCGTGGTCCACGACTTTTGCTTTCGCAGCTTTACGCAGAGCTTTGGGCAACAGCAGGTGGAGTTTACGATGCACGAGTTCGCGGGTTTCGCGCAGGACCTTTGGCGGGTGCGGCCGGGGCTGACGGTGGAACTCGGCGCGCGGTATGAGTACACGCTGCTGCCGCTGCCGCAGCAACCGAATGTGGTGCTGGATGAAATGTTTCGGGCGACGGGGGCAACGAGTGTGTTCCCTGAAGACCGCAACAATGCGGGGCCGAGGGTTGCGGTGGCGTGGTCTCCGAGCGGCGGAAAGTGGGGCGTGGCGCGCGTCGGATATGGCGCGTATTTTGGGCGGCTGCCGGGGAGCCGGGTGAGGTCGGCGTTGCTGGATACGGCGCAGGCGGGAACCGACACGCATATACGAATTACGCCGACGACGGAGACGGTTTGTCCGCAGGTGGCGGGGCAGGGGTTTGGGTATCCGTGCGCGTATGTGAGTGCGCCGCCGGCGGCGATTGCGGCGACGACTTCGGCGGATTTGTTCGCGCACAATTTTCGGCTGCCGGCGGTACAGCAGGCGGAGCTGACGCTGGAGCGCGGGTGGAGGCGCGGGTTTTCGATGCGGGCGACGTACTCGATGGCGGTGGCGACGCAGTTGCCGAATACGGTCGATGTGAATATCGCGCCGTCGACTGGACTGGGACGGTTTGTGTTGCAGGGCGGCGATGGGCGTGTGGGGTCTCGCGATGGAGAGACTTTTGTGGTTCCGCTGTATGCGGCGCGGGTGGTGTCGCAGTTTGGGGCGGTGACGGCGCTGGAGTCGAATGCGAATGCGACGTGGCATGGGTTGACGGTGGAGGCGCGGCTGCGTCGACCGGGAAGGATCGAGCTGCATGGGAGCTATACGTGG
Organism: Acidobacteriaceae bacterium; assembly: GCA_035648695.1. Taxonomy (GTDB): domain Bacteria; phylum Acidobacteriota; class Terriglobia; order Terriglobales; family Acidobacteriaceae; genus Granulicella. Next base: position 1,384 of record DASRLB010000260.1, read on the forward strand.
TCGAAGGCGATCGACTATGGGGCGGAGCAGGGTGTGACGCCACGGGTGAATGGGCAGTTCGACCCGTTCAGCGTGGGGTACGACAAGGGGCTGGCCGACTCGAATTTTCCGCAGCGGTTTGCGGGGGATGTGGTGTGGTTGAGCCGCCTGGGGCGCGGGCCGTTGGCGCTTCGCAAAGTGCTGGGCGGATGGAGGGTTTCGACGCTGGGGACGGCCGGGAGTGGAAGGCCGTACAGCTACGAGATTTTCGGTGGGCCTAGCTTGAGCGGCGGAGCGGACAGCATCAATGGCTCGGGTGGGAGCGCCTGGCTGCCGACCGTGGGGCGCAACACGCTGCGGCTGCCAGTGCGATGGAATGTGGATGCGCGGGTGGCGCGGGGGTTTCGGATTACGGAGCGGTTGCGGGGCGAAGGGTATGTCGAGGCGTTCAACGTAACGAACCATTTGAATGCGTCGCGGGTGAATGCGCGGGCGTTTCTGGTTGGGGCTGCGGTGAATGGAGTTGTGCCGCTGCTGTTTCAGAAACAGGCCGCCGTGACGGCGGAAGGATTGAATACTCCGGCGTTCGGTACCGTTACCTCGTCGACGACTGGTTTGTCGCATGAGCGACAGATGCAGGTGGGTTTAAGGGTTGAATTCTGAGGCTGCAATCGCATCCGATGGCGCGTGCATCCAACGGTGTATAGAAGACCCCAAGGGACGCGCACGATGGATTGGCTTGCGGTAGTAGAACACCACGGATATGCGACAACGGCCGTGATTCTGCTGCTGGGGTCGTGCGGTTTGCCGCTGCCGTTGTCGGTGGTCTTGCTGACGGCGGGGGCGGCGGCGCATGGGGGTTCGCTGAATGTGGGTTTGGTGATTTTGTGCGCGGGGTGCGCGGCGCTGTCGGGCGACACAATCATGTATTTCGGCGGGCGCTGGACGGGGTGGTGGCTTCTGACGGGGATTTGCCGGTTGAGCATGAATCCGGAGACGTGCATTTTCGGGTCGGCGAACTCGTTCTACAAGCGCGGGCCGAAGACCCTGATGTTTGCGAAGTTTGTGCCCGGCTTGGCGACGGTGGCGGCGCCGCTGGCTGGGAGCCTGAACATGAAGCTGCTGCGTTTCTTGAAGCTGGATTCGGTGGGCGTGTTTGGCTATGTGACAGCGTGGACGCTGGCCGGGTTCGTATGCAGCAGGTTTATCCGCGACATCATCGCGTGGGTGCAGCGCGCTGGGCATTTGACGGCGGAAACGATGCTGCTGGTCGTCGTGCTGTACGGCGCGTGGCTGCTGTTCAACTGGCTGCGCGACCGGCGGTTCCACTATATCGAGCGCGTGGGCGCGGAAGAGCTGTGGGAGCGCATGAAGACGGCGACGCATGAGAAGCTGGTGGTGATCGCCGACGTGCGCAGCCACGGCTACTATGATCCGGGGATGCAGCGGATCAAGAACTCGATCCGCGTGGAGCCGAGCCGGCTGAAGGAAGAGTTGGTGGCGCTGCGGGAGTTCATGGCGCCGGAATGCGAGATTTATCTTTACTGTTCGTGCGCCCACGAGGCGACCAGCGTCAGGGTGGCGCACATGCTGGAGTTGGAGAACTGCTCGACGAAGGTGATACAGGGCGGGTTGAAGGCGTGGATGAAGGCGGGCGGCCCGCTGGAGCCCGTTCCGGCCGGCGATGTCGAGCATCTGCCCCGCTTTGATTAGCACGATTGAGTCTGGCTTCGGTCTCGGGTAGGATTGGAAGTGACAAGGGGGATGTTGATGAGTTCTTCAGTGGAACGGGAGTCGTGGCTGGACCGGTGGTGGACGCTGCTGGTGATTCTTTTTGGGGTGGGCTTCGTCATCTTTTTGATGTCGTTTACGCCGAGGATCTGAAGCGGGTCCGGAATGCGCCGCCTGCCTCAACCGCTGCGCCGGTGGTCGCCGCGGTGATACTGGACACTTTCCGCCGGTTGCCTTAGAGTGCGAACTGCACGCGCCGCGTGCTATTTCGCGCGGCGGAAAGTGAGACGCCATCGAACGCCTGGACCGCAGGACCTTCCTTCAATCGGCTGCGAAGACCGCCGCCATCGGTGTTGCGACAACCCGTCTGCAACCGCTTTTTGCCCAGGCCGCGCATCGGTCTGCAACCGATTTCATCCAGATCGCGCTGATCGGCGCCGGGATTCAGGGCCAGGGCGATACCAAGGTCGCGCTGCAGGTTCCGGGCGTAAAGCTGGTCGCGGTGGCCGACTGCTACGACGGGCGGCTGACCCATGCGAAGGAGTTGTGGGGCAGCGATATCTTTACGACGCGCGACTACCGCGAGATCCTCGCGCGCAAGGACGTTGACGCCGTCATTATTGCCACGCCCGACCATTGGCACAAGCAGGCCGCGGTCGATGCGATGCACGCGGGCAAGGATGTGTATCTCGAAAAGCCGATGATCCATCTGTACTCGGATGGGCCGGAGATTATCGAAGCGGCGCGGGCCACAAACCGTATTATTCAGGTGGGAAGTCAGCGCGTCAGCAACGTGCTGTATGCCAAGGCGCGCGACCTGCTGGCTGCGGGTGCGATTGGGAAGTTGAACATGGTCGCGGCGCGGTGGGACCGCAATTCTTCGATCGGCGCGTGGAATTATTCGGTGCCGCTGGATGCGTCGACGGAGACCTGCGACTGGCCGCGGTTCCTGGGCACAGCGCCGAAGATTCCTTTCTCCGGCGAGCGGTTCTTTCAGTGGCGCAAGTGGAAGGATTATGGATCGGGTGTGGCGGGCGATCTGTTTGTGCATTTGTTCAGTGGCACGCACTTTATTACCGGCTCGCACGGGCCGACGCGCGCCGTCGCAACGGGCGCGCTGAGGTTCTGGAAAGATGGCCGCGATGCGAACGACGTTCTGCTGGGGCTGCTGGATTATCCGGAGGGCTTCAATCTCGACCTGCGCGTGAATTTTGTCGACGGCGGCGAAGAGAGTGAGGGCTTCCTCTTCACCGGCTCTGAGGGCACGATGGAGATCGCGGGCAGCGGCGTTACCGTGACGCGCAAGCCGTTGGCGACCGAGCCAGGCTATACCGTTTCGACGTTCGCGGACGACATGCAGCGGCGGTATGTCGAGGAGTATCGCAAGAAGTATCCGGTGAAGCATCTGAGCGGCGAACCGTCGCGCGACGTGGAGAAGTTTGTTCCGCCCGACGGCTACTCCGACAGCTACGACCACTTCCACAATTTCTTCAACGCGGTGCGCAGCCGCAAGCCGGTGGTGGAGGATGCGACGTTCGGCTTCCGCGCCGCGGGCGCCGCGCTGCTGTGCAACCTGAGCGTCGAACGCGACAGCGTTATACGCTGGAACCCCGAAACCATGAAGATTGTTTAGTGGAGACGAAAGTGAATTCCTTGTTGATGCGCGGCGCAACGCTGCTGGTATTGCCTCTTCTTTTCTGCGTTGCCGGACGCGCGCAGGACCCCGCGCATGCCACCGAGTTTCGGTTGCAGCATCCCGGGCCGGGACCGGGCGGCGCGCCACGGATTGCGTTTCTTGTGCATCGCCTGGGCAGCGATCACGCCGAGGGGATTTCCATGCTCGACATGAACGGCGATGGGTTCGTCGACCTGCTGAGCGGAGCGTACTGGTATGAGAATCCCGGCACGAATGGCGGCGAATGGAAGCGGCACCAGTTCCGGACCGTGGGCATCCACAACGAGTTTGTGAGCGATTGCGGCGAGTGGATCGTCGATGTCGACCACGATGGGCTGCCCGACCTGGTGACGACGGGATGGATTCAGAACGGTCTGTGGTGGTACAAGAACCCCGGGCCGAAGGCCATCGCCGCCGGCGAGATGTGGAAGGCGGAGAAGATCACCGACAGCTACGACACCGAGGGTGGAGCGTTCGCGGACATCAACGGCGACGGCAAACCCGATCTCGCGCTGGCGCACTATAACCGCTCGGGCGTGCTGTGGGTGGACTTCAGCAAGGATAAGCCGGTGGTACATCATCTTGGCGGGCGCGAGCAGGATGGGCACGGCATCGGCATCGCCGACATCAACGGCGACGGCAAGGCCGACGTTTTGACGACGCATGGGTGGTTCGAGCAGGTCGATGCCGACCACGACAAGTGGATCTGGCATCAGGATTGGGACTTGGGCGACGCGGGTTTTCCGATCATCGGATACGACGTGAACCACGACGGCAAGATGGACCTGATCTACGGGCAGGGCCACAGCTATGGGCTTTACTGGCTGGAGCAGGTGGGGACACCGCAGCATCGCAAGTGGATTCGGCACACCATCGATGAGTCGTTTTCGCAATCGCACGCGCTGGCGCTGGTCGATATCGACGGTGACGGCGTGCCTGAGCTGGTTACCGGCAAACGCTATCGCGGGCACTCGGGCAACGATCCGGGGTCGTACGATCCGCTGGTCGTGTATGCCTACAAGTTGCCGACGGCCGCGCAGGTTGCGGCGGCGAAGGGCGATCCGGTGTTCGAGCGCATTCCGCTTTCCGTCAACAGTACAGCGACGGCGGGCACGCAGTTTGTTTGGGGGGATTTCGACCACGACGGTGATATAGATATTGCCAGCGCCGGCAAGCTGGGGGTGCATGTGTTTGAGAATTTAAGCATCCAAAAGGTACCGAAGGATGTTCGCGAAGCCACGCAGCCTCTCAACCGTGAGTGGCCCTTCCCCGGCGAAGGCAAAGAGGTTCCTCAGGAAGAAGGGCCGGCACCGAAGTAGCAGTGCGGAGAAGTTTGCTTTGGCAAGGCGTGCTTGCTGACTCCACCGAGCAGGGGAAGGCCGACATGCAGTTGAACGCTATAGAAAAGATGACGATCAATAACCCGCTTCGCCGCCTGATGCAGCGGCGCCTTGAGGGCCCGCGGCTGCTTGCGATGACGGGGCGTCTCGACGGCAAGCGGGTGCTGGAGATCGGCTGCGGGCAGGGTTTCGGGATGAAGATCATTCTGGAGCAATTTGGTGCCGCGAGCGTGCAGGGCTTCGACCTTGACCCCCGGATGGTCCGGCGCGCGCAAAAGCGCATGCGGCGTTATGCGTCTCGCGCCGAGGTCTCAGTGGGAGACGCGACCGCCATTGCTGCCGCGGACGAGAGCTTCGACGCAGTGTTCGATTTCGGCGTGCTCCATCATGTGGAGATATGGGAAGATGCGGTCCGCGAAATTGCGCGGGTGCTGAAGCCGGGCGGCATTTTTGCGTTCGAGGAAGTGTCCAAAGAGGCGCTCGATAGCTGGATATACCGCCTCTTGTTCAAACATCCTGAGCAGGACCGTTTCACTGTGGACGATTTCGTCGCGGCGCTGGAACGGCATGGCATCGTGGTGGACGACAACCTGAGAAGTTTCTGGTCCGGCGATTTCTTCGCCGGTGTCGGGCAGCGGACCAAACGCATCCGGCTCAGCGACGATGAAGCGGTGGCGAAGATCACCGGCACTTTTACTGTTCGTCCACGTTGACCACAGGGAGCAGGCCCATCTGCCGATAGATCGGGCGCATGACGGCCCTGATCTTCGGCAGCTCCAGCGTGAACCATAGCGTGCCCGCGAGACAGCATGTCCCGGTAACGAACACGGTGTGCGGCGCGCCGATGCGGTGCGCGAGAGTGCCGGCGAGCAGGCTGCCGAAGGGCGCGCCGCCGAAGAACGCCATCGTGTAATAGCTCATGGCGCGGGCGCGTTTGTCTTCGGGCACCAGCGCCTGGATGATGGTGTTGCTGGCGGCGGCGGTCTGCATCAGGCCGAAGCCCACGAAGACCATCAGCAGCAGCGACAGCCACAACGTATGCGACAGGCCGAAGAGGATCAGTGCGCCGCCGAGAGTCGCGGAAGCGATCTGCACCATGCGCGTAAGGCCGACGACCGTCTTGCGGACCGCCAGCGACAGCGCCGAGATCAGCGCGCCGACTCCCGAGGCCCCGGTCAGCCAGCCCAGTGTTGTGGCGTTGCCATGCAGCACCTGCGCGGCGAAGACCGGCAGCAGCACGGCGTAGGAGTAGCCCATCAGGCTGATGAGACCGAACAGCAACAGGATGGTGCGGATGGGACGAAACGTGCGGACGTAGTCCCAGCCTTCGCGCATCTGTTCGATCATGCTGCTCGCATGGAGGCGGATGTTGAGGGGCTTGATGCGCATCATCAGCAGCGATGCGATGACGGCGAAGTAGCTGAGGCCGTCGAGCAGGAAGCACCAGCCTTCGCCCCACGCTCCGATGACCAGGCCGGCGATGGCGGGGCCGATCAGGCGCGCTCCGTTGGCCATCGACGAGTTGATGGCGATGGCGTTGCTGAGGTCGTCGCGGTCCTCGACCATCTGCACCAGAAACGATTGCCGCCCGGGCATGTCGAAGGCGTTGATGATGCCCTGCATTGCGGTGAGGGCGACGATCTCCGGCAGCGTAATGACGCGCGCGAGCGTGAGCGCGGCGAGCGCGAACGATTGCACCGCGGCAAAGGCCTGGGTCGTAACGAGAAGTTTGCGGCGGTTCAGGCGCTCGACCCACACCCCGGCGAACGGGCCCAGAAGGAACGACAGAATCTGGCCGGCGAAGCTCACCACGCCCAGCAGCAGCACCGAATGCGTGAGGCGGTAGACGAGCCAGCTTGTCGCGAGGCGCGTCATCCAGTTGCCGATGACGGAGATGCTCTGGCCGAAGAAAAAGAGCTGGAAGTTGCGATGCCGCAGGGCCCGCCAGGCGTGCTCCATCGAGTGGAGTGGGTTCTTCACGGCCGCGCTCACGAGGCCCGGGGAGAATTGCCGCCATGAAAGCGTCCGAAGTGGCGCGCCATCATCAAGCTGAGCAGCAGCGCGCCCGATCCTGCGAGGGCGGCGTCCAAGGTAGAACGGAGATCGAAGCTGCCGACGCGGCAGATCAAAATGTAGCCGATGAAGAGATTGAGAAAGGCCCACAGCACGTTGACGGCGGAGGAAGAAAGCCCTTTGCCGGGCGGCCTGGCGAACGGTGTCTGGAACGGATGGCCGGTGATGCCGCTGACAAAATGCGGGACGGCGTTGGCGAGAAAGGCTCCGCCGACGAGATAGGAGATGTCATGAAGCCATTCCATTCAGGGACTCCCTTGAGACCGGGCGAGGAGCGCGCGTTGACGGTGAAGGCCCTGGGGATCAGGACTGAAGCGCTACCCCTAATCCTATCTCCATCTCAGGAGCATTTTCATGTTGGCTTTTTTTGCTGCGCTTGGACTCATACATGATGCTGTCGGCCCGCTTCAGCAGGTCGTCCAGGGTTTCGGTGTTGCCCGCGGTTGTAACATGGCCCAGGCTGAAGCTGAGGGAGTACTGTTTCGACGTGCGTTTGCCGCTGGCCTGGGCAGCGTCTGCCAGGCGGGTCAGGGCGCCCTCGATATCGTCATGGCCGCCTTTGCCTGCCACCACGAATTCGTCGCCTCCCAGGCGTCCGATCACGTCGACTTCGCGAAACGTTGCTTGCAGCAAGGTAGCCATTTCGTGCAGAAGTTTCGAGCCGACTTCGTGTCCGAGGCCGTCGTTGATCTGTTTGAGATTGTCCACGTCGATAAAGATGAGGAAGAAGGTTTCGCGCGAGCGATAGGCAAGACGGAGTGCCTGCTCCGCGAGAAGATAGAAGCCGCGCCGGTTGTAGAGGCGCGTCAGTTCATCGCGGGTGGAGAGTTCACGGATTGCGGCTTCGAGGCTTTTGCAACGGATGGAAAGCAGAAGGATGAAGCAGAAGGAAATGAGCGCCAGTAGCGCCGCCGCCACCGCGATGGCGTACTGCTCCGGCAACAGGCTGGAACGGGTGACCAGGCCTCGGACCGCCGACAGGAGAAATGGCAGCAAGAAGGCGCAGGGAGCGGCAAGGCGCGCCGTTTTGCCCCCAATGCCGTCATCCACCAGGATCGAAAACACACCGTATTCCGTCCTGCGGTTGAATACGACGAATGTGAGCAGGATAAAACAGAACAGGGTCTGCGGGGAGAGGCGCTGTTGCATGCTCATCCCAAACAGATCCAGCGCGCCGTACATGTAACCGGCGGTAACAATCAGCATGATCAGGGCGACGCCAAGCGTGAGTGCGTCGACCAACCATGCAAGCGCTCTTTTCCGGGCGCGCAGGTTGCCCAGCACGATACCAAGCATTATGAAGGCGAGCGCAGTCTGGAAAGACATCCTTCCGGGCATGAGAGATGGCGCGTCGGCGCTCAGAAGTGTGTCCAGATGAACAGAAATGTGGAACAGGTACTCCGAGAACGTCGCTGCGGAAACTAACGCTATGCATGCGCCCAGCGCGCGGCTCACCGCGACGGAGCGGGCTGGTCGCCGGGGCTGTTCCAGGACAATGCTTACGACGCAAAGGAGCATCAGACCGGCCGTATTGGCCTTCATCAGGTCCCATCCGGTGGGCAGCAGCCGCTGCAGGGGTGGGACGAGCCACGCCATGAAAACGGTTCCTGCGACCAGCGTAATGGACACAAGGCAGAGGTTCTGTAGAACGCTGAGAACGTTCACGATGCGAAGGTCGGGTTGATGAGACGAAAGTGAATGCGCGGGTCGAGGCATAGAGTGGTTCCTCGGGTTCCGATCGCGAGGCGCTGCGTTCTCTCGGAGCAGGTTGGTTAGATCCTCCTGGGAGCTGTAAAGGCTGGCGTTTCTTAGTCTAAGGAAACTATCTCTCGTCGCAGATACAACTTTGGAACGTCGAGGCGGAAATTAGTGTTATCTGCTATGCAGGCAGTTCCGATTCAGGACATTGATCGCCAGATGAGATCCAACCGGTGCGGCCCGGAATTACACCAGCCTGGCCAGGGCGGTGAGCAGGCGGGTGTGTGGGAGGCCGTCGGCGTAGGTCTTGAGGATGAGCGAGCGGAGGAAGGGGAGCTTCATGGCTCGGAAGCCGCGCTCGGGCTCGCGGTAGAAGGCCTTGGCTGCACGGTGGGAGAAGGCGAGCGTTTGCTGTAACGGAGCGAGGTGGCGCGCGTAGGCAGCGGCCACGTCTCGCGTTTCCAAAATCGCCGCGGCCGCGGCCTGGCCGCTGACGATGGCGGAGTGGATGCCTTCGCCCGTCAGCGGGTCGACGAGGCCGGCGGCGTCTCCGGCGAGCAGGACGCGGCCGTGGGGGACGTATAAGTGGCCGCCCATGCCGAGGTGCTGGCCGGTGACTTCTTTGGGTAGGTCTACGCCGAGCTTTTGCCGTGTGTAGGCAGCGAGCAGGGTGCGGGTGACCTGCTTCACGAGAGCGTCGGTGGGTCCCACCTTAGGCGACGATGAAGCCGCCGCCGAAGAGGGGTCACCCCGGGTTTCCTTTGGCGCGAAGGCGCCGACGCCGATGTTGATGTGGTCGCCCTTGGGGAAGAGCCAGCCGTAGCCGCCGGGGATGGGGCTGAAGTCGAAGACGAGGTCGTGCGGGGCTTCGCCGCCGGGGAGTTGCGCGGGGAGCGCGGCGTATGGAATGAGCGCTTCAAGAGCGAAGCCGCGGGTGTACCAGTCGTGCGCGGATTTGTCGCGGAGAAGATGTTCGAGGCGGCGCGTCTGGCCGTTGGAGCCGTCCGCGCCGATCAGGACCGGGGCGCGGAGGGTTTCGGTGCCTGTGGCTGTGACGATGTCTAGCTCGATGTAGTTCGGGAGTTCGCGCAGCGTGACGATGGTTTCGATCTTGCGGAGTTGCGCGCCTGCGGCGAGAGTTTGCTGGAGGCAGAAATCGTCGAACCGCTCGCGGACGGCCATCGCGCAGATCGCGCTGCGGGAGCGGATGCGGACTTCGGCGGATTTGTCGGCGATGCTGGCCTCTAAATTCGCAGCACGCTGTAGGACGATCTCCTTGCAGACGCGCTCGATGACGGGGTCTACGGAGTAGCGCAGGGCTTTGAGGGTCTTGCGGGTCAGGCCGCAGGCGCAGGCTTTGGGGCGTGGAAAGCTGCGGCGGTCGAGCAGCAGGACGCGCTTGCCGGCACGGGCGAGGTCGTAGGCTGCGGCGCAACCCGCTGGGCCGGCACCGGCGATGAGGATGTCGTAATCGAAGTGCATTGCTGCTTCGAGTTTACCGTTCGCTCATTGTGCGCCGAGGCCGAATGACTGGGCGAGCAGCGAGTAACTATGCAGGCGCGCTTGATGATCGTGGGTGATGGTGTTGACGATGAGTTCACTCAGTTCAAGTTCTCGGGCGATGTGAGTAAGTTCGGCGTGGACTTTTTCGGCTGTTCCGACGACGTAACGGGGGAATTCTGCGTCGGGTTCGTCGAGCGAGCCGGCGGTGAAACCGATCATCGGGTTCGGCGGTATGGGGAGAGCTTCGAGCTCGCGCGCGGCTTCTTCGGGCGTCGCGACGGGGCGGCGGTCGTTCATGCGAATGCGGCGCTGTAGCAGGCGAACGGACAGGTGAAGGCGCTCGGCTTCGGCTTGCGTGTCCGCGCAGATGACGCCGATGGCGAGGGTCGATTCGGGTTGCCGGCGGTAGACGCTGGGTTGGAAATTCGCGCGGTAATGCTCGATGGCGTTGCGTGTCTGGACCGGCGAGAAGAAGTGCGCGAAGGCGTAGGGCAGGCCCTCCTGCGCGGCTGTCACCGCTGACCACATCGACGAGCCGAGCAGCCAGACATCGGGTGCTCCGGCAGATGCGGGGCTGACCCGAAGGTTGGCGAAGGGATGGTTCGGCGGAAACTGCTCGGGGTGGAGGAAGGCGAGCAACTCGGCGAGCTGTTGTGGGAAGTCGTCGGGCAGGGGGCCGGTCCGGACGCGGCGCAGGGCGTGGGTTTCGAGCTGGCCGCCGCCCGGCGCGCGGCCGATGCCGAGGTCGATGCGGCCGGGGTAAAGGGCTTCGAGCGTGCGGAAGACTTCCGCGCCCTTGAACGGCGAGTAGTGCGGCAGCATGATGCCGCCCGAGCCGATGCGGATGCGTTTCGTCTCCGCGCCGATGCGCGCCAGCAGGATTTCGGGAGCGGTGCAGGCTAGCAGGTCCATCGCATGGTGCTCGGAGTACCAGAGGCGCGTGAAGCCGAGCGCGTCGACGTGGCGGGCGAGGGAGATGGAGTTTTGCAGCGCGTCCGAGGGCGTCGAGCCGGAGGGCACGGGAGACTGGTCGAGAACGGAGAGGCGAAGGCCCATGGGGATTGGATGAGCGCGGACGTGCGACGGCTCATACAGCCTATTCCGAGTGGAACCAGGCCGGCGGCTCGCTTTTTCATCCATCACGCCGTCCAACGCGGATAGACTGAAACTCCCATGGGCATGGAGAGGCGTTCGATGCGGCGAATCTGGCAGGCTGTTGCGATGGCTGTGTTGTGCGCCGGCGTTTGCTTCGCGCAGGCGCCGCAGCCGCCGACCGCGCCGCTGGAGCATGGGCCGCTCACAATCTGGATGGTGAGGCCCGGGACGAAGGCCGAAAAGCTGCGCCTCACGGCGCGGAAAATCCAGGCCCGGGTGCAGGCCACGCAGGTCTTGCCGACGACCGTGCAGGAGCAGACCGCCGGAAGTTTTGGCCAGCCTTCGAGCAACGTGGGGCAGACTGCGGGAAGTTATGGGCAGACCGCTGGAAGCTCCGGCAGAAATGCGAGCGACACCGGCCAGACAGCGAGCAGCTACGGAACGACCGCGGGCAGCTTCGGCACGGCGGCGAGCAATCATGGACAAACGGCCGGAAGCGTGGGCCAGACCGCCGGAAGTTTCGGACAGACGGCGAGTACCTATGGACAGACGCTGGGCGGCATCAATCTTTCTCCGCCGAGCGCGACGACCGTCAACCTGCCGGTCAGCACCGTCGCGCGGGAGCTGTTGGCGAGCTTGAACCCCGGGTTTTCGGGGCTGGACGTGCGCTTCGTCGATGTGATCGAGGAAGAACTGGAAGACAAGCTGGCTGCGGTACAGGGCAAGCCGGAGTATCCGGACCTGGTGATCGCGAGCGCGCTGCCGCAGGGATGGGAGACGAGCGGGCTGGGCGTAGCGATGCTGGGTTTGCCAACGCTTCTCGACATGCCCGATCCGGCGCTTTTGAGTGCGTGGCAAAGAGAGCAAGTCGATATTTTGACTCGTGCGCCGCATCCGGAGCGGGCGCGGGCGTTCGTGGTGTGGATGCGCGATTCGGACCCCGATATCGCCGCACAGAAAAAGCCTCTGGACAAGGTGGCCGAAGGGCCTGCGCGTGTGGCGGCCGGGGCGTTGGGGACGGTCTTGGCGGGCGATGGACTGGGTGCCGATGCGGACCCGGACGCAGCGAAGTTCAAAGGCGGGCTGGCACGGCAACTGGCGCTGGGCTGGGTGCCGCCGGAGAGCCTCGCCGGGCTGGAGTTCAAGATCGACGTGACGGCTGCGTCGGCCAACGACCGGCTCGCTCTGGTGACGCTGCGGGTGATCGCGTCTTCACCGCAGGCCTTCGGCGCAATGCGCGCGTACGTTGTGCTGCGCAAGGACGACGCAGGACGATGGAAGGTGTTGCAGATATCGCCGAACGTGCGGCAGGGCGTGCGCGGCACTGCCTGGTCGGCGATGCGAACATACACCCGCCCTGGGAGGCCGGCGAAGGTGCTGGGAGTTTCTCAGGCCGCGCCGCTGGATGGCGACAACCGTCCTTCGCAACCTGAATTGTGGTGGGACAACCACGGCGACGCCGGGCTGCTGGCCGTGGAGTGGCAGATGCAGTTCGGGGAATGGACCGATTCGCGGATGTTCCTGGTGCCGGACCGCGACCCGAGGTTGCAGACACGCGTGAGAGCGGACTTCGCGCAGACGCCCGGAAAATATCGCTGGCGCGTTTGGGCGGTCGGCGAGGGCGGCGTGGTGAAGCTGAGTCCGTGGCGGGAGTTGAACATCATCCGTTGAAGCTCGGCTATTCTCAAAGGTGATGCGAGAAAATTCAGATACACGGCCGCTCCTGGAAGTCCGCGATCTGCGGATTGCATTCTCCGGGCAGGAGGCGGTGCGCGGGGTCTCGTTTGCCATCGGGCGCGGCGAGACGCTGGGGCTGGTGGGCGAGTCGGGTTCGGGGAAGTCGGCGACGTCGCTGGCGATACTGCGGTTGTTGCCGGAGAGCGCCGAGGTTAGCGGCTCGATACGGCTGTGGCTCCCGGAGCGTGATGCGGGCGAGGAATTGCTGACGCTGCCCGAGGAGCGGATGCGGGCGCATCGCGGGCAGTCGATTGCGATGATCTTTCAGGAGCCGATGACCGCGCTCAACCCCGTAATGACCGTCGGGCGGCAGATTGGGGAGGCGGTGCTGGCCCATGCTCCCAAAATTTCGCGGAAGGAGGTCCGCGAGCGGGTGCTGGATGCCATGCGCGAAGTCGCGCTCCCCGAGCCGGAGCGGCGATTAAACGACTATCCGCACCAGTTTTCCGGGGGGCAGCGGCAGAGAGTTTTGATTGCCATGGCCATCGTCAACAAGCCGGCGCTGTTGATTGCCGACGAGCCGACGACGGCGCTCGACGTGACTGTGCAGGCGCAGATCCTCGCGCTGCTGAAAGGGTTGCGGGACAAGCACGGGTTGTCGATGCTGTTTATTTCGCATGACCTTGCCGTGGTGGCGCAGGTTGCCGATCGCGTCGCCGTGATGCAGCGCGGTTTGATCGTCGAGGAGGCGCCGGCGAGTGAGATTTTTGCGCGACCGCGGCATTTCTACACCAGGGGCCTGCTGGCGGCGGCGCCGACGATGCGGACGGACCGGGAGCGCCCGCTGGCGACCGTTTAGTCTTTGAAGAAAAGTAGAATTAAGGACTCAGGGCTGTAGAAATACAAAACGCCCCGCGGCCTGCGGAGCGTCTTGTTTCGATCGAATCTTGCGGATACACGACCGCGCAACAGCCCGAAGCCGCCCGTCGTTTTCTGGCCCTGAAACCTGGACCCTAGCCCTTGACGATCTTGCCGTTCTTGATGCAGCCCGTGCAGACCTTCATGCGCTTGGAAACGCCGTTGGCCAGCGCCTTCACCGACTGAAGATTCGGGTTCCAGCGACGACGGGTGACGTTGTGCGCGTGGGAGATATTGTTGCCGAACTGCGGCCCTTTGCCGCAAAGATCACATACGTTTGCCATGACTTCACTCCAAAACAGAACTTGATGTCGCGTCGAACTCCCCACCAAATGCTGCTTTCCGTTCTGCCTGCCAAAAACCGGTCTGCCGAACTGCGGGGGAGTGGTAGGCACGTCCGGATTCGAACCGGAGACCTCTACCGTGTCAATCCAGTCTACACCAAGAATTGACGCGAAGTACAGGGATTCCGAGGAGCAGCAGCAGTTCTAAATAGCAGAAGGAACTCAATTCGCTATTTTCTCCGGCGTTGCCTTGTGCTTTGTTGAGGCATGGAGATATTTGAGTCGCTTTTGCATGGGCTGGTCTCGGTTTGCGCGGGATTTCGAGATTCTCGGCGCC
>DASRLB010000261.1:0-3216 GCA_035648695.1 Acidobacteriaceae bacterium
CAGGATGTTCCGGCGCGGATTTTCCACCTCTTCAGCCATGGTCGAGATGCCATCGAAGCCGATGTAAGTAAGGACGGCAACAGACGTCCCGCGAAAAACCAGGGATGTCGAAAAGGTCGCTGGATCGTAGAACGGACGCAGGAGATCGTGGCCGGTAGGATGCACCGTGGAGAAGATATACCGGGCTCCTTCGCCAAGAAAGACGATCACGACGATGCTCATGGCGATGGTGAGAATGGCGTTGACTCGGCTGGAGGTTTGAATACCGCGAGTGTTCAGGTAGGTCGAGAGAAGGGCGAAGCCAACCACCCAGAAAGCATAGGGGACGTCCGGGACGACGTTGCGCGCGGCCTGGCTGCACCAGATGACGCAGATGATGGGATTGAGCAGGTAGTCCATCAACATCGCCCACCCCACGACGTACCCGAGCTTGGGATTGAGCTCCTCGGAGACATAGGTGAACGCCGACCCCGCGCGAGGATACACACGCGCCATGCGGCCATAACTGATGGCGGTGAACAGCATGGCCACCATCGCGATCAGGATGGTTGTGACTACATGCCCTCGGGCGATGTTGCTGACAACGCCGTAGATGCCCATCGGGGCCGTCGGCTGGATGATGATGATGCCGTACACGATGAGGTGCCACAGCTTCAACGAGCGCTCAAGCTGCGGCGGGTGCGACGAACTTTTCACCACATCTGCCACGCTTGCATCCTTTGGTTGCCGTATTATTATTTCTTCTTTCGTTTGTACAGGAATACTTGCGGGATTCTCGCGTTCGGAGAGAAAAATGCTTGCAAATCTTTTCTCCAGCTTTCCGGTGTGACGGTTGACAGGCACGCTCAAGCGCGGAATTTTCGGGTTTCCTCCGCTGGCAGCGCAATTCGAGCCTTCGTATAAAACGAAACAAAAGTGAGTATAAAAGATACTCGTGGTGGTACAGTTTACGTGGAGAATGGAGCGGATGCCGGCGGGGCGTTCGGAATGTCCATCTTCGCAAGCGCCAAAATGGGGAGAACAAGCAAATGAACCGCCGTGACCTGCTTTGCACAACCGGATTGGGATTGGTGGGCGGAGCGATAGCGCACGCGGGCGTGCTTCCTGCCCCACCCTCAGACAGCAGCAGTGATCCCAAAGCGCTCAGCCTCGCCAGTTACGAGCCGAAAAGTATGCTTCAGGTGCAAGGGACGCATGTCGAGCGGGCCCGCTTTCCGGTGATCGACGTTCACACCCACATCTCCGGGTCGGTCAAGTCGAAGGATGGCGTGGAACTGGCTCCGGAGCGGGAATATTATGGCACACCCGCGGAACTGCTCGCCGTAATGGACCGGAAGAACATTCGCTCCATGGTGAATCTGACCGGAGGATACGGCAGCGGCCTCGCAGAAGCTGTCGGTAAATATGACCGCGCTTTTCCCGACCGTTTTTACACTCTTGCCGAGCCTTCGTACTCGCTGTTTCTGGAGCCCAACTATCCGAACCTACAAGCCCAGGCTATCGAACAAGCTCACCGGGACGGCGCGCGTGGCCTCAAGATTCTGAAGACGCTGGGACTCTATTTGAGGGAGAACATCACGACCGGAACGTTGGTCAAAATCGACGATCCGCGGTTCGATCCCATGTGGGATGCCTGCGGACAATTGAACATGCCGGTTGCGATTCATATCTCCGACCCTGTTGCCTTCTTTACGCCGACCAACCGGTTCAATGAGAGATACGAAGAACTCAGCAACCATCCCGACTGGTCGTTTTACGGACATGGCTTTCCCAGCAATGCGGAGTTGATCGAAGCGCGCAACCGGGTGATCGCCCGCCACCCCAAGACGCGCTTCATTGTGCTGCATGTGGGCAACTTCGCGGAAAATCTTGGCAACGTTTCGGAAAATCTGGATCGCTTCGACAACATGACCGTGGACATTGCGGCACGCATCGGCGAACTCGGACGCCAGCCGCGCACGGCGCGGGCTTTCTTCGATAAGTATCAGGACAGAATTTTGTTCGGGACAGACGCTACGCCGCACGGCGATGAGTACCCGCAACAGGTGTTCAACGAGCAGCTTTATGAGATTTACTATCGATTTTTGGAGACGGATGACGAGTACTTCGACTACGCACCGGCAAAGACACCGCCGCAGGGCCGCTGGGAAATCTACGGCATCGATCTACCGGAGTCGATTCTGCGGAAGGTTTATAACGGCAACGCCGCTCGCGAACTGCATGTCGCTGTGTGAAGCGGCTGACGCTAACTGATGGAGAGTGATCGATGAAGCGGATCGCGACGACATGCCTGTTGATGCTGACCGGCGCTGCCTCTGCGCAGAATGCCTCGCCGGCAACCTTCAAGAGCGTCTATGCCGCGCGGGATGTTTCTTTGGACACAAACCCGAAGTCGGCATTCTGGCGGGCGGCGTTGCCGGTCTATGCCGAGGCGGACAACTATGGAAAGCCTGTTCCGAACCATCGGACGGAGGTGCGTTCGCGATGGACGAAAGAGAATCTTTATCTGCTCTATATCTGCCCGTACGAGGAGCTGAATTTGAAGCCTGCGCCGGATGCGGTCCGAGAGACTTACGAGCTTTGGAATTGGGACGTTGCAGAGCTTTTCATTGGCTCCGACTTTCAGAACATCCGGCGCTACAAGGAATTTGAAGTTTCGCCACAGGGAGAGTGGATCGATCTCGACGTTAACCTCGCGCTGCCCCATCACGAAGTCGGATGGACGTGGAACTCCGGTTTCCAGGTAGCGGCGCGCATCGATCGCAAGGCAAAAATCTGGTACGCCGCCATGCGCATACCTTTCGCTGCGCTGGACCAGCGAACGCCGGCTGCCGGAAACAGGTTTCGGGCTAATTTATTCCGCAGCCAAGGACCACCGGAGCGCAAGAAGTCCATCGCCTGGCAGGCCCCTATGACGGACACGTTCCACACTCCTGAGCGTTTCGGACAGCTTGAGCTGGTGAATGAAAAGTAAGCCGGCAGTACGGCGTAGACATCTTGGACCACCTTGGGTCTGGTTCAGTTGTGAGTGGTGAGTCTTGAGTTGTGAGCGAGAGGTACCCCCTCCCCCTCCCCCTCTTTCTATTGCCCGGGGCTAAGTGGCTTTAGAATGTTGGGCTCCAGGGCGGGAGGCCCTCTCAAACGTCTCATTCCAGATGGCTTCGGTGCAAAATATGCCTGCGTAAGGAGTTAGCGGCTGGATTGGCGGTTGGAGGT
>DASRLB010000262.1:0-7176 GCA_035648695.1 Acidobacteriaceae bacterium
CAACATCCTCTCCGCCACCGGCACCAGCATCTTCTTCTCCGCCATCGTCGCCGCGTTGGCGATGGGGCTGCGCGCGCGCGAAATCTTCCGCGTCTTCCTCTCCACCATCGTCACCACGCGCTTCACTCTCATCACCATCGCGGCCATGATGAGCATCGGCTTCATCTCCCGCTTCTGCGGCCTCGACGCCACGCTCGGGCTGGCCTTCGCGCAGACCGGACTCCTCTATCCATTCTTCGGAACCTTTATCGGCTGGCTCGGGACCGCTTCCACCGGCTCCGACACGTCTTCCAATGTTCTTTTCGGGAGCCTGCAAAAACTCACCGCCCAGCAGCTCGGTATTTCAGCCACGCTGATGGCCTCGGCGAACTCCTGCGGCGGTGTGATGGGCAAGATGATCTCGCCGCAAAATGTCGTTGTGGCCTCTACCGCCACCGGAAGCTACGGCAAAGAGGGCAGCATCCTGCGCTTCGTCATCCTGCATTCGCTGGCGCTGGCAACGCTGGTCGGCCTTGTCGTCTGCCTGCTCGCCTTATGCCCCGCCGTCGCCCGCTTCGTGCTGCCTTAACCACTGGGGCCTTCAGTGTGCGTGTGTACGGCGCTGCTTCTGTTGGTGGATTGCTTGTAGGGTTACTTCGGGGTATTGAGGATGGCGGGGTTGGGGTTGGTCGGCTTGGCGGGTCGACCGGCTTGCTATGGCTTGGCTCGGGGAGCACGCCGTCATCCCGCTGAGAATTTCCCCGGTCGCCCGGCATCCTCGTTCCTCAAACCAAAAGCCAACGCCGGAGACATCGTCTCCGGCGTTCGCTTCACTACAAACCGCCTACTTCTTGGGCGGAGCGATCGTGTCCTTCGCGACCTTCGCCACGCGGAACTTGACCACGGTCTTCGCCTTGATCTTGATGGCTTCGCCGGTCTGCGGGTTGCGCCCCGTGCGGGCCTTGCGCTCTGCCTTCACCAGCTTGCCGATGCCGGGGATGGTGAACTCGCCGTTCTTCTTCGTTTCCTTGACGGCCGTATCGGCCAGGCCTTCGAGGAAAGCTGCCGCCTGCTTGTTGGTGAGCTCGTGCTTTTCCGCCATTGCGCGGACAAGCTGTGTCTTGGTCATTCCCTTTGCCATGTGTCACTCCTTCTTTCGATAAAAATTAAACAACGGAAAACTTTGAAACGCTTTCAAGCAAAAATCCAGGCATGGGCCTTTCGCCCCTCGCCCTCAATCGTCGCCCGACGAAATCGCCAGTGTTCATGCGGGTGCGGAGAACCGCGCCGCCATTCACCTTCAACCCTTCGCGGAGCTTTGTCAACGCTTAAATTAGGTTTTTTACCTGTTTTCTTCGGTTTTTTGAGGAAATGTTCCAAATTTGGGTCTTAAATCCGAAATTTCCTGTGCAAATCCTTCAAAATCTCGCATTCGGCCGCCGCTCTTCCCGCACCAGCGGAGCATTCAGCATCTCCACCAGCGGCGCCGCCAGCTTGAACCGCTTCACAATTTCACGCAACAAACCCGGCTCTTCCGCAACCGACGCAGGCAGCGTCGCGTGAACGCCCCAGTTGCGCGCCCGCACCAACTCATCCGCCGGATCGTCCTTCGCAAACCCCTTCGGCATCCGCGTCAGCAGCGCCCCGTCGATGTCCGTCATCGACATTCCCTTCGCCTTCAAAATCTTTGTATGCAGCGCGCGATACTCCTCCGCATGTTCCGAAAGATGCCGCCGGATGGCCAGCAACTGCTCCCGCTCCGGCATGTAAACACCAGCCGAAACCAGCACCTCCTCGGGATGGATATGCAGATAGAACCCACCCCCCGAAGTCTTTTCCATCCCTCGCCGCGCCCACCAAGCCGACACATGCCGCTTGTACGGCCGCTTGTCCTTCGCAAAGCGAATGTCGCGATAGATCCGCATCATGATCTTGTGCGGAGGCCGCACATGCTCCGGCGCAAACTCCACCATCGCATGATTGACCTCATCGATCAACGCCAGCATCGGCCCCTTCAGCGCCCGTTCATAGATCGCCCGCCGCGGCTCGAACCACTCGCGATCGTTATGCTTGGCCAGCCCCCGCAAAAACTTCAAGGCTTCAGGTTGAAAATGTGTCGGCATGTCAACTTCGATGCTACTCAATCACCGTGCAAATATTGCGCCGCAAGCGCAAAATAGAGGTTGCAAGGAGGCCCGCCATGCGTCTCACTCTCTTCGCTCTCCCGCTACTCATCGCCCTCACCCCAGCGCCGCAGCGCACCAACGTACAAGCCCGCGCCACCGCCCACGGCTCCTGCCCCGTCAGCATGATCGCCCAGCGCCGCGACGCCGGCCAGACCATGTGGATCGTCTCCGTCGAAGACGCCGCCAAGCCGAAACACGATGAAGCGCCTAAGCCCGGCAGCACCGGCCTCCGCATCAGCCTCATCGCCCCGGAGAATTCCCCCATTCACCAGGCCGACCTCGCCGTCTACTTCGTCCCTCCCGCCACCCGCGCTCTGCCGGTTTACAACCAATACAGTCAATACCCCCAGAAAGCGCCCAAACCACCCGCCGAGCGGAAGAAGACGTTCCACATCTCCGCCTCGGACGACACGTCCCTCAACCTCACCGCCGACCTCCTCGTCGGTCCGGCTTCCGGCATCACCCACATCCATATCCTCAGCATGGATTACGCCGACGGCACCACCTGGACCGCCCCCAATAACGCCGCCTGCACCGTAGCACCCAACGGCATCCTCCTCGTTGGCACCCACTAAGCCCAAAGCCCCGAGTGGCCCTCCACTAAATTGGGTGGCCCATCCTTCATCGAGAGACATTTTTATTTCACCGAAGGTAGCGTGGCATGGCATAATTTGGTTCCCGGGGGAATCCTGCGATGGCGGACGCGGAAACACTGGCGACAAAACTGAAAGGGTGGGAGAGCGGGCTCAAGGCTGAGATCGCGAAGAACCCCGCTCCATGGAATTCCTATGACAGCACGATCAAGTCGGTCATAGCCGACTACACCACGAAGTTAAGCTCCACGCCCCACTATAGCGCGCCCGATTGGCAACTGATCAAGGCGATGCTCTGGACAGAAAGCGGAGCCTGGAACCATGCCTGGACCTATGCACCAATGCAGGCTGGGATGCCCCGCGACAAAGGCTTGCCCGATATCCTGCCCCCGAATGAGCACAGCAAATTGATTCTCCCACCCTCCTACGCCACTACGCTCACGCTTCAGAATGTCCCCAAAAATCCTACGTACAACATCATGGCGGGCGTCGGCTATCTGCTTAAGCGTGCGGCGAAGTTCAAAAATGTTCTCGTCCTCGACTCTACCGTGCCGCAGCTTTCACTTCCGCCTCGCACCATCGGGATTCAACCTCTTCTTGAATCTCTCGGGATCAAGTCCGCATGGTCCACAATCCCATTTTTCAATTTCGGCGGTGGCTTTAGTCCTGCCTTCCTCATGCAACCCGCTCCCGGCGTCGCATCGCATGTCGCGACGCATACAACCTCAAAGCACCCTGCCCAGCCAAAAAAGAAGCTCGGAATTTTTGATTGGCGACCCATCGACTCCGGCTCGGTCGCGGGTCTCTATAACGGCGGCGGTGACCCCAACTACACCGCCAAGGTAAAGTTCGCGCTCACTTTGATGTGATCGCCAAACTTCTCCGCCGCAGGAGCGCGACCATGAAATTTCTACCGAAGGTCCTTGTGGTCGGAGCGCTGGCATCGCTCACGCTCGGCGCTGCGCCCCAGGCAGGTCCCCGCAAAGGCAATGAGACGCCAATCGTCCACCTGCAAGGTGACACGCGAGCATGTCTTGGACATTTTGACCTGACCCGTTCGACGATGCGCTGGACCAGCACATGGAGCCGCTGCACCACACGGTCCCCTCATCTTCTTTCCACTGGCGCCAACTCCTGGACCTTGAAGATGACGTCCGCGAAAGGTTGCGGGTACGAGGTCGTGACGCTGGTCAACCTGACCGAGCGTGACCAACTTCCCAAGACCGAATATCCGTTATGGATCGTTGATGGATTCACAACACTACGGGGCTACCGCCAGCATCCGGAAACACCCGACATCAGTTGCAACATGCAATGAGGCCGGACATCCATTCGCCCACCGCATGATACCGTCCGACCATGCGTGTCCTCGCCACCGTCCCGCGCTTTCGCCGCTCTTGACACGCCCGGTATAATAAATACAGAGCAACAACCAGCCCGGTCAACCAGCCGGGCAGTTCAATTTAATTCAGAAGGGACGGTGTAACTGGTAACTGGCAACTGGAACCTGGCAACCGTAAAGCTCGCAGCCGGTAGCTCGTAGCTGAGAGCAACACCCGCCGGCGCCAAAACCAGAGGTACCAACCTAAGTCCTATCGATAAGGGACTTTGCACCAAATAAGGGGGAGGGGTAGCACTGGCAACCGGTAACTGACAACTGGCAACCGTCAGCCCGAAAAACTCGTAGCTGGTAGCTCGTAGCTGAAATCAAAACCGCCAGGCACCGAACCGGGAGGTACAAAGCTAAGTCCTCTCGATAAGGGACTTTGCACTAAACAAGGGGGGAGGGGTACCCACCAAAAGCAAAGACGGAGACCGAAGTCCCCGCCTTCACAATTCAAGCGGAAGAGTTACTGCGGACGCCCCCGACGCCCACCATCCTCCGACCCAGCCGGCGGCTCCACCGCATTCGGATAAATCCCCGGAATCGGCGCATTCAGCTTCCGCTCATCCTCCGGATGCGGGAACGGCTTGCGCGGCATCATGGCATCTCGCTGCGACGTGTTCCACAGAAAGATCGCCTCCACGATCGCGGCCTGCTCCAGGTCGGCCTGGTGCAGCCGGTCGTAGGTGTCCATGTCCGAGTGGTGCGTCCGGGTCTCGTAGTCCAGCGGGTCCTGGATGAACTGGAACCCCGGCAGCCCCAGGGCGTCGAACGACAAATGGTCGGTGCCACCCGTATCGCGATAGCTGATCGTGCTCACGCCCAAATCTTTCAGCGGCACAATCCACTGAGCAAAAATCGGCCCAATCGCCCAGTTTCCCTGCGTATACACGCCGCGGACCTTGCCCGTTCCATTGTCGAGGTTGTAGTAAGCGTCCAGCGTCTCCCACTCCTTGGTCGTCTGTAGCGGTCCGCGATTGCGGCTCATGAACGCGGGTGTTCCAGCCGGATCGGGCGTCGCCGAAGGCGCAAACGTCCCGAAGTGCTGCTTTACATACCCCTGCGAGCCGAACAGCCCTTCTTCCTCGCCGCTCCACAGCGCAATGCGGATCGTCCGCCGCGGATGCAGGTCGAGCGCCTTCAGAATACGCACCGCCTCCATCGCCACAATCGATCCCGCGCCATTGTCGGTCGCGCCAGTGCCGGATATCCAGCTATCCAGGTGTCCGCCGACCATCACAACCTGGTCCTTCAGCTTCGGATCGTTTCCCGGAATCTCCGCGACCGTATCGAACCCATGCTCGTGGTCGCCCGTGAACTTCGTATCGATATTCACCTCGACCGTCACCGGAACGCCCGCCGAAACCATCCGCGCCAGCCGGTTGTAGTGCTCGATCATCATCACGGCGTTGGGGATCTTCACCGCATTCTCACGCGTCTGCGCACCGCGGCTCAGGTTCGCTCCGTTGTCGTCGAAGATGATGCCCGTTCCGCCGCCATCTCCGCCATCGCGGCTCGGCGTAATGATCGCGGCAACGCCCTCTTCTTCCATCATCTTCAGCGCCTGCGTGCGCAGCGCCGCCGCTTTTGCGCGCGCCGCCATGAACTGCTCGATCGTCTGGTTTCCCAGGAACGCTCTCCGCCGCGCATCGTTATCGCCCTCGACGCTCTCCATGTCCTTCAGCTCTGCGTCGGTATAGCGGTGGAACAGCGGTTCGGTAATATCCGGCGTCGGCCGCATCGCGCCCAGCAGGACGATCTTCCCCGCCAGCTTCCCCTTGAGCTTGTCCAGGTCGGCATTCGCCAGGTCGACATAGACGACCTCGCCGCTCACCGGCCCTTTGGTCGCCGGGCTCCACGGAGCGGCCTGCATCCACAGCGGCTCTGGGTCAGGAGACACCATCCGCGCCCACGTATTGATCTGCTGCCACCCCATCCCGAACTCGCCCCAATCCTCCAGGTGCGCATTCTCCAGCCCGATCTTGGTCAGCGTGTCCCGCGTCCACGCATTGGCCTTCGCCATATTCGGAGACCCCGTCAGCCGCGGCCCAATCCCATCGGCCAGCGCCGCCCCAAACTGCATCACCTTGCCATGCGTCAGCCCTTCGGTGCGGATGCGCGAGTACATCGTCAGGTCGATATTCTCGGTAGCCGGCTGCGCGCCATAATACCCACCCGGCTGCTCGCCCTTATGCTCCACCTGCGCATCGGTCTTTACTGCGGGCGCGGCAGCGGCCTTCTTCTTCTGCGCCGCCGCGGTTGGGATACAAGCGGAAAGCAGTGCTGCGGCCACGGTCGTGGCCACGCTACAACGCAGCAGAGTACGTGCGAATGTCATGCGAGGACTCCTCAGGAGAATCTTGGATTACGGGTGCTAAGAATACGCTCCAGCCCCCCAATTAGTCTCGCCCGCGCCTCACCCCTTGCGCAGCTTCCGCCTGATCCACAGCGTCCCCAGGTACCCCAGCGCCACCACCAACACCACCAAACCCACCGGCAATCCCGCGTATTCATACGTCTGCGCAAAGTCCGGATGCTTGCTCGTCGCCATCATGTACACCAGCATCGCGACGATCGCCAGGAACGTCGCGGCGAAGAACGCCGCAAAGCCCGTCGCAAAGCTCATCAGCAGGGTCTGGAACAGGCCCAGTTCCCCCAGCGGTATCCCCAGCAACATTCCCTCTTGCCGGGCGCGGTCTACTCCATGTAAATTCGTCATCTCAATTAGAATAGACGGATGGCCGAAAGCATGCAGACGGGACTGATACGGGCGGTGCAGGTTGCTCGCGATGTCGAGGAGCGAAGTTCCGTCAACGGGCTGCGTTTTGCCACGTTCGGCGAGACCGGCGTCCCCGCCCCCGACCTCCAGAGCATGATCGAAGCCGTTCCCCCGGCCATCACCGCCGCCCTCAAGGCCAACACCTACTTCTTTGTCCCCCTCGCGCTGCGGGAGCCAGCCGAGTCCGACTCCGCCGCCCCCAAGTCGTCCGACCAGGCCATGGTCGCCTCCACTTACTCCGCAGAGTTCGACGAC
>DASRLB010000263.1:0-17429 GCA_035648695.1 Acidobacteriaceae bacterium
CACCTTCCCCGGCGGACCCGGCGGAGGTCCCGGAGGCCCCGGCGCACGCCCGGGCTTCGCTCCCGGCGGACGCCCCGGCTTCCCTGCCCGCCCCGGCTTCGGTGCCCGTCCCGGCGGCCCCGGCGGCGCGCCCGTCGAGGGTGGAGCGCCACCGTCCGCGCCGCGCCCGGCACGTCCCGGCCAGCGCCGCGGCAACCAGCGTTACGAGAAGACCAAAGAAGGCCCGATGAAGGGCTTCGCTCCGCCATCTCGCTTTGGCGGCGCGCAGATCCCCTCCGAACCCCTCCCCATCACCCGCACCATCACCGTGACCGAGGGCATCTCCGTAAAGGACCTCGCCGAAAAGCTCGACATCCGCGGCAAGGACCTCATCGCCACCCTGCTGATGAAGGGCGTCTTCGTCACTGTCAACCAGACCCTCGACGGCGAACTCGTCAAGGAAGTCTCGCGCCAGTTCGGCGCCGACGCCACCGTCATCACGGTCGAAGAGCAGCTCGAAAACGAGGCCATCGAAGGCTTCCTCGAAGACACGTCCAACATGATCGAAGTCGTCCGCGCCCCGGTCGTCACGATCATGGGCCACGTCGATCACGGTAAAACGTCGCTGCTCGACGCCATCCGCACCACCGAAGTCGCTGCCGGCGAAGCCGGCGGCATCACGCAGCATATCGGCGCGTACAAGGTGAAGATCACCAAGCCCGACTCCCCTGCCTTCGGCCGCGAAATCGTCTTCCTCGACACCCCGGGCCACGAGGCCTTCACCCGCATGAGGGCCCGCGGAGCCAAAGTCACCGACATCGTCGTCATCGTCGTCGCAGCCGACGACGGCGTCATGCCTCAGACCATCGAGGCCATCGACCATGCTCGCGCCGCCAAGGTCCCAATCATCGTCGCCGTCAACAAGATCGACAAGCCCGACGCCAACCCCGAAAAGGTCATGCAGCAGCTCGCCGCGCGCGGCGTGCAGGCCACCTCCATAGGCGGCGACACCGAGTTCGTCCTGGTCTCGGCCAAGAAGCACACCAACCTCGACGGCCTCGAAGAAATGATCTGCCTCGTCGCCGACACCAACGAGCAGAAGGCCCAGCCCGAGCGTCCCGCGGTCGGCACGGTCATCGAAGCCAAGCTGGACCGCGGTCGCGGCGCTGTCGCTTCGGTGCTTGTCCAGAACGGCACACTCAAAGTTGGCGACAGCTACGTGGTCGGCAACACCTTCGGCAAGGTCCGCGCCATGTTCGACGATCGCGGCAGAGAAATCAAGGAAGCCGGCCCGTCAACACCCGTCGAAATCCTCGGCCTCGAATCGATGCCCGATGCCGGCGACACGTTCCTCGTCATGGCGGACCGCGACAAGGCCAAGGGCATTGCGCAGTACCGCAAGATGAAGGAGCGCGAAGCCCAGCTCGCCAAGACTTCGCGCGTCTCGCTCGAAGGCCTCGCCGAGCAGATCAAGCAGGCCGGAGTCAAAGACCTCAACGTCATCCTCAAGGGCGACGTGCAGGGTTCGGTCGAAGTCCTCGCCGATTCGCTCGCCCGCATGTCCACCGAAAAGGTCCGCGTCAAGGTCCTCCACTCCGGCGTCGGCGCCATCACGGAATCCGACATCCTGCTCGCCTCTGCCTCAAATGCTGTGGTCATCGGCTTCAACGTCCGTCCGGAACGCAAGGCGCAAGACCTTGCCGCCCGCGAGAACGTCGATGTCCGCATGCACTCCATCATCTACGAGTTGCAGGACGAGATGACCAAGGCCATGTACGGCCTGCTCGATCCGGTCTACAAGGAGAACTACGCTGGCCGCGCCACGGTCCTGCAGGTCTTCAAGATCACCAAGGTCGGCCAGATCGCCGGTTGCCAGGTCACCGACGGCCTCATCCGCCGCGACGCGCAGGTCCGTGTGCTGCGCGACGGCGAGGAAGTCTGGAAGGGCAAGATCGCCTCGCTCAAGCGCGTCAAGGACGACGTCGCCGAAGTCCGTTCGGGCGTCGAGTGCGGTATCGACCTCGCCGGCTTCAAGGACATCAAGGCCGGCGACATCATCGAAACCTTCACCACCGAGAAGCTGGCCGCCGAACTTGGCGCCAACTCCGCCGAAGTCAAGAAGGCCCAGATGGCCGAACTCGCAAGGGCCAAGCAGATCGAGAACGAAGTCGCCGCAGCCGCCGCAGCCGCCGAAGCCGACGCCGCCAGCGCCTAAACCTAAGCCAGTCAACAACAAGGCCGGGAGCATTTGCTCCCGGCCTTTGTTATTGACACAAAAAAATACGAAGCCTGCGCTTGCATGTGTTGTCTTTTATTACAGCGCAGCCATTTTTCACGCAACTATTTTTACGCGCCAACGTCTCCATTGGAATGTTTCACCACCGTCTACGCCGCACGATGCGCGAGGCGAGTTTTCACGCCAAGGAGTTCGTGGCTATGAAGCGTATTGGGTCCCATTCCTTCTTCATTTTTATCGTTCTTTGCTTTCTCACGGCAACAGAGCGCAGGGCGTACGGCTTTTCTGGCTATATCGATCCCGGCTCCGGCCTGCTCGCACTGCAATGCATCACGTCCGTAGTGGTCGCCACCGGATATTACCTGCGCCGCCAGATTCGCTCGCTGTTTGGTCACAAAGAGAATCCCGCCGCGAAAGCCCGGCCGATGCCGGAAGCCCCACACGACGCCTCGTGACGTCCTCCTATCCCGCACCGACATTTCGTGATCCGGACGGATCGCTTGTCCTCGAGGACGAGCATGCGGTTCGCACGATACGCGATTCCGCCAGACTCGCGGTGCTTCGATTTATCGAGTCGCCGCTATACCAGCGTCTCCAACAGCGTGGAGACATAGTCGCCACTACCATCGACGATTCCCCCGCAGGATTGGTCCTGTTTCACCCCAGAATCCCCGTACCCACCTATCCCTGGGAATGGACACCCTCGCAGTGGATTGCGGCCGCCGACCTTACGCTGAATCTCTGCCAGGAAGCTCTGCGAGAAGGCTGGATACTCAAAGATGCGACCCCGCTGAACATTCTCTTTATGGGCCAGCGCCCGGTCCTCGTCGACGTGCTCTCATTCGACGAGCACGACCCTGCAACCTCCATCTGGCTCCCCTACGGCCAGTACATCCGCACCTTTCTGCTGCCTTTGCTGATGAATCGATTACTGCATTGGCCGCTGGCCCTCAGCCTCTTTCGGCGCGACGGGTACGAACCTGCGGAGCTCTTCGCCGTCCTCGACTGGCGGCAGCGGTTCTCGCGCAATGCATTCTGGCCCATCACATTACCGGCGTGGCTGGAGAGATCGGGAAGCTCGAAGAGTAAGCCAGCCGCTCGCCCTCCAGAAGCATTGCAACGCGGCGGCGACCCCGATCTGGCGTTGCACATACTCGAATCCACGCTCAACAAGTTGCGCCGACAGACCCATCGCGCCGCTCCCGATCTAAAGAGATCGGACTGGAGCGAGTACCCGGCCCAACTCAGTCACTACACCGCGGAGCAAAGCGGCAACAAGCGCGCATGGGTGCGCGAAGCAATCGAAAACCTTTGCCCCGCGCGCACTTTGGACATAGGCGCCAATACCGGCGAGTACAGCGTACTGGTCGCGGAAACGGGCGCAGAGGTCATTGCATTGGAGCGGGACGTAGCGTCCGCCGACAAAATCTTCCGCATCAGCCAGTCCCGCAAGCTTCCCATCCAAACCATTCATGCGGACCTCGCGCGTCCCACTCCAGCCGTCGGCTGGGATAACAACGAATCCAGCGCATTGCTCACAAGGCTGGAAGGCCAATTCGATCTCGTACTCATGCTCGCCGTCGTCCATCACCTCCTGCTACTGGAGCAGATTCCGCTAACTGCCATCGCCGCTTTATGCCACCGCCTCACTCGCCGGTACTTGCTGCTGGAGTGGGTGCCCGTCTCCGACCCCATGTTTCAGGAACTGATGCGCGGAAGAGAAGCTCTGTACGGCTCTCTGCACGAAGACGATTTCCTCGCCGCCTGCAACGGCCTGTTCACCGTCCTCCGTCGCCACACACTGGGCAACGGACGCCTCCTCCTGCTCCTCGAAAAAGATCCCCCGGCAGGCGCTTCGTGCTAAAGAAATTCGCCCAGTGCCTTGGCCTCTCATCGCTCGTGCTGGTCGCGAACTACGTCGACCTGCTCGGCGGCGGCGACAACGTCCGCCTGCACGCGCCGTTCGCGCTCCGCGGCATCGCGTTCGCACAGATCGCCGACATTCTCATCGTCGCCGTCGTCATCTTCATCATTCTCGCGGCATTCCAGCGTACGCGCTTCTACCGTTGGCTAAAGCTCCTCATCGTCATCGCCGTTCCGCCTTATCTGATCTTCCGAACGCAGCCGCTCTTTCCGTTCGTCATGCGGCCCGGTGTTCTCATCTTGCTGACAGCGATCTGGACACTATCGGTCCTGCTTCTTCGTACGAAATTCCCACCTTGGTACCGCATACTGCTCCGCGCCGGCGATATGACCGGCGTCTTCACCGCCGCCTTCGCTCTGCTCAGCATCGTCCAACTGCTTTGGGTTGCGCATTGGAAGCCCGCCCCGCAACAGCGCACAGCCCTCTGGACGACTTCGCCTCAGCCGCAGCGCAACCATCCCCGCCTGGTCTGGATCGTCTTCGACGAACTCTCCTACAATCAGGCTTTCGAACACCGAGCCCACGACCTTGAACTCCCAAATTTCGACGCTCTCCGCAATCAAAGCACGGTTTTCGCCAACGTGCAGCCCATCGGCTACAAAACAGTGAAAATCATCCCGTCGTTACTCACCGGTCGGGCTGTGGACGATTTCCGTTACCGCTTCGACAACACCTTTCTGGTCCACGACACCGGCCAACATGGCTGGCACAAAGTGTCCGGCGCCCAGACCGTCTTCCACGACGCCCAGCAGAACGGTTGGCGAACGGCCGTCGTCGGCTGGTACAACCCGTATTGCGGCATCTACGGAGACGCGATCGACCAGTGCTACTGGATGAATCTGGACAGCGTCACCGGCGTCATGGCCCAGCGCGACCCGTTCTGGCGCAACGTCTCTTTGCCGCTACAGCAAATCGCTCGCGAGGCCGAGTCTCCTGCGCGAGCCGCTCAGGACGCCTGTCGCGACGATGTTCTCCACCACCGCAATTCGTACATCGATCTCCAACAACACGCAGTGCAACTGCTACAGACCGACCAGGCTGACTTCGTCTTCCTCCACATGGCCGTACCGCACACTCCAAATATCTGGAACCGTAGCAAACACCAATACACAGACACCTGCGGCAGTTCATACCTCGACAACCTCGCCCTCGCCGATCGAACGCTCGGCAATTTGTTACACACCCTCGAAGCTTCTCCGCGCTGGAAAGACACCACCCTGATCGTCGAGGGAGACCACGGCTGGCGCATCGATCTATGGAACTCGTCGCCAGCCTGGACAGACGAAGACCAGGCAGCATCACGCGGAGTCTTCGACCCACGCCCCGCACTTCTGGTACACCAACCCGGCCAGACCCAATCCAAAACCAACTCAAGCGCCTGGCCCCTCATCCAAATCCACAACATCGTAGAAGAAGTGCTGAAGGGACAATCAGTGAATTTCTAAACCTTAGCCACAGAGGCAATTGCCTTTTTCCACCGGCCCTCTTGACACCCGCTATACAATTGACTCAGTCGAAGAAACGCTCGGACATGCGCCGGGCTCTTCTCTTTAACACCCGCATGAGCAGTCAACTCGCTTTCGACCGGCGGTTCCGGCGTTTGCAAACGAAGTACGGACCTAAGTCGTTTCGATAAGGGACTTTGCATCTTCTTAGGGGGAGGGGTACCACCGCGAAAGGCGAAAACGCATCCAGCCGTTACACTGGATGCCACATGAACCTCGACGCAATCCAAACCGCAATCCGCGACGCCCAACTCGACGGCTGGCTCTTCTACGACCACCACCACCGCGACCCCATCGCCTACCGCATCCTCGGCCTCGACCCGCAGAGCTTCGTCTCCCGCCGCTGGTACTACTTCGTCCCCGCGCACGGCGAGCCGCAAAAGCTCGTCCACCGCATCGAAGCCGGAAAGCTGGATGCGCTGCCGGGCGATAAGCACGAGTACTCCTCCTGGCAGGAGCTCGAAGCCAGCCTGCAAACGATGCTCGAAGGCTCAAGCAAAATCGCGATGCAATATTCTCCGCGTAACGCCATCATGTACGTCTCCATGGTCGATGCGGGGACCGTCGAAGTCCTCCGCGCCTTCGGCAAGCAAATCGTCAGCTCCGCCGATCTCGTCAGCCAGTTCGAAGCCGTCCTCACCGAAGCGCAAATCCAGACGCACTATGACGCTCAAGTCCGCCTTGACCGCGTCCTCGCCGCCGGCTGGAAGCGCATCGGCGAAGCCGTCCGCTCCGGCCGCGGCATCGGCGAACACGACGTCGTCGAGTTCCTTCTCGCCGGCATCTCCCGCGAGGGCCTCTTCACCGACCACGGCCCCAACTGCAGCGTCGGTTCCAACTCCGCCGACTCCCACTACGAGCCGACCGCCGCCTCGTCCCGCCCCATCAAGTCCGGCGACTTTGTCCTCATCGACATCTGGGCCAAGCTGGCCAACCGCCCCGAAGCCGTCTGGTACGACATCACCTGGACCGGCGTCGTCGACCGCGAACCCACCGGCCGCGAAACCCTCATCTTCAACACCGTCCGCGACGCCCGCGACGCGGCGATATCCGTCATCCAGGCCGCCTACGCCGCCAACCAGCCCATCGCCGGCTGGCAAGCCGACGACGCCTCCCGCAACCTTATCCGCGCGGCCGGTTTCGGAGCCCAGTTCACCCACCGCACCGGCCACAACATCGCCACCGAGCTCCACGGCAACGGCGCCCACCTCGACAACCTCGAAACCCACGACGAGCGCCTCATCCTCCCCCACACCTGCTTCTCCGTAGAACCCGGCATCTACTTCCCCGGCGAGTTCGGCGTCCGCAGCGAAGTCAACATGATCACCAAACCCGGTGCCGCCGTCGTGAGCGGGCCGATGCAGAATGATTTGCTGCGCATTTGAACTTGATAAGAAGCGCTGCGCTCGGCATGTGCGTTAGATGATCCTGGGCAGCCCCACCCGCAGACGGATGTTCTCGATCCGCTCCGCGCTCAGTTGCTCGCTCGACAGGCCGCGCAACTAGCCGGCCCGGTCGGCCTTGACCCAGTTGGACAGCGTCTGTTCGACGATCCCCAGGGTCTTCGCAGCAGCCGCCACCTTCTGCCCAGACGCCACCGGCCGAACCGCCTCCTGCTTGTACTCCAACGTAAAACGCCGACGCTTCAACTTCTCCATCACACTCTCCTCTAAGCAATTACAACAGTTCGCTAAGAGAGACGTTTTCCGGGGGCAAGCACTGCTCTTGACGGATGTTGAGAGTTTCCATTAACATTCGGCGTTTGATTGCGGCCTCTCTAAGTTGCTGTTGGCAGATGTTTTTTGAACGAATATCTGCTCTGGAGATATGAAATGAACGCGGGACGTCTACATACTTGGCCCAGAGCTGCCTTCCGCCTGCACATTCTGACGAACCTTGCACTCCTCGGAGGCTTTCTATGGTGCGCAGCACCATCCCAGGCACAATCTACGGGTGTTGTATTGCCCTTCGGCAGTTATCAGGGACACTTTGATTTGGTCAACCTCGCTAACGGGGGGCTGCATATCGATATTCCCCTCTTCACCCACAAAGCACGTGGTGTTCATAGCGGAGTCTCCGTTCACCTAGCATATGACTCAGGATACCAAAGTGGCTACGACTTTGGCTGGAGGATAACAGGCGCAACTGCAGGGCAGGGCAGCAGTATATCCGCAAACTATCTGACTATCGAGTGCCCGCCGCCCAACTATAATAACGTGTACTATCAGGCATGGACCTACTATGTATCCGATGAATCAGGCTATCGTCACACATTTCCTGGTACTACAACAAATCCGGACGCGGGCACATCCTGCCCGAATAACTTTCAGTATACTTCCCTCAATGCTTCAGTTGACGGATTTAGGATCTCGGCGAGCGGACCCAACGCCGATGTGACGGATAGGTCGGGTACAACATTTTCGTTCATCTCCTGGGTCCCCGGGTTGGCGGTAGCTGATACGAATGGTAATGGGGGCGCTACCGATGGCGGCCGTGGGCCGCTAGGGAACAATAATCAGTCTCTACAAGATAATTCCAATATAAGCGTTAACGTGTCTGGAGGTATTGTTACTACTGATCTATATGGAGTTCCCTTGTCGAGAGCTCCTACAATCGTTCATTACACCGATCCAAATGGCAGTCCGCAGCAGATCGCAATTTCCTACAAAAAAGACGTCTCGGGCGTATTTCTGGTCGATGCGGTAACCTTTCCTGATAACAGTGCCTATCATTTCACCTACCAGGCGCCTACTTGCTCCTCAGGCACACTTCCCAACGGGAACATAGGGTACCTGGGATCGGTTCAACTACCAACCGGCGGCTTGATCTCCTATTCCCTTACCATGAGTGACTGTAGTGCAAGCCAGAGATCAACTAATACGTTGGCACGCACAACTTCGGATGGCCCTACGACCTACGCCACAACTTCCCACGGTTGTAACAGCAACTCCAGCTACTACGACCTGCCTTGTACGACAACTACTATCGCACACGCTGACAGTAGCACCGAGACAGTCAATAATGTCCCACTTACCGGGCTCGCCTATAATCTCTCATACAGTGGAGGTAATGTAGAGACGTCTCATTACTGGTACAGCTCATCTGGCGCTCTCATGAGGTCAACGATGCGTTGTTATAACGGCGCATCTGGTGATTGCACGACAGCTCCTGTTTCTTTTCCTATTTCCCAGATTGCAACTACCGCAACAGTGGATGGCCTATCCAGCAAGACCGTCGAGTATTTGAATGGTGCAAATCTCCCAACTGAACTCGACGAGTTCGACTATGGAGCGTCGAATCCAACGCGCAAAACCATCACCATGTATGCAAGTCTCGGCAACAATATCCAGGACCGACCCAGCAGTGTGACAATTCAGGATGGTAATGGCAATCAAATAGGCCGAACGACCTACGGTTACGATGAATTTCCACTCGCCTCGTCCGGCCTCCCCAGCCACCCAATTACGGGTTCTCGCGGCAATCTGACGAGCACGCACCGTTGGGTTAATACGACCAATACCACGATTGACACCTACAATACATACGATGATGCGGGCCAGCTGATGTCCACAAAAGACGGCCGAGGCAATCCAACATTGTTCAGTTACGATCCGGCTACGGATAGTTGCCTCAATAGCACCACTTTGCCAACACCCTCAAGCGGGGTCTCAATTGTATCTTTACAAAGCTGTGACACTCATACCGGCCTCGTCAGCACTACTACCGATCCAAACGATGTCACAACCGCGTATTCCTATGATTCGGTGCTGCGTAGTACTGGGACGACCGTTACCGGTGTAAACGGTCTAGCAGCTAAAACAACTACAATTTTCAGCGGAGGGTCGTTGCCTGAAACCATAACCACTACTGTAACGGCGACGCCAAGCCCAGACCAGATTTCTACCACGGTGCTCGACCCGTACGGCAGAGTTGCAACAACCACTGCGCCCAATGGGGCACTGGTCGTGACGACCTACAATTCGATGGGAAGAGTAAACTCAGTCACGAATCCATATTTCTCCCCGAGTGATAGTACCTACGGTGTCACGAGTTATGCCTATGATGGCCTTGGCCGCAAGGTCCTCCAGTGTCAACCGGACAATGGAACGACCGGCAGTTGCGTACCGGGAAACAACTATCTGCAGTGGTCATACTCTGCGAATGCGACTACATCCTACGATGAACGGCGCAATGCATGGACCAGCGCGGCAGATGCTTTCGGACGGCTGATCCAGGTCATCGAGCCGGGCTCTCTGAAAACAGGTTACTCATACGACACCCTGAACAATTTGAAGTGTGTTGATCAATGGGGAACGACAATGGTAGGTGCGGCCTGTTCGAGCTCGAAGCTGCGCACCTTTACCTACGATTCGCTCTCGCGGTTACTCTCATCGACGAACCCAGAGACGGGCACCATCTGCTATGGGCTATGGAGTGGCAGCAATTGCGCCAATGGCTACGATGCGAATGGCAATCTTCAATACAAGACGGACGCTCGGGGTGTTGCGGTCAACTATACCTACGACGCGCTGAACCGGCTGATAGCGAAGCGGTCCGCAGGCGGCAGCGGAGTCGCCGGGTTCAACTATGCGTATGGGTACGATAAGATATCTCCAACAACCGAACCGAATCTGATCGGCAGGCTTGCTTGGACTAGCAATAATGTGAACGCTACCGAGATTTACTCCTACGACTCGATGGGCAGGGTGACGGGGCATAGTGTCGGCCTGCCATCGAATTACATGCCGCCCTGGACGAAGTCCGTTGTCTCGACTGGTTACGATCTGGCGGGAAACGCGACCGATCTTACCTATCCTGATGGGCACCATCTAAAACAGACGTGGGATGGCGCGGGCCGTCTCTCCAGTTCCGCTCTAGTGGATATTGGGGGAGTTCCTCAGAGCCAAAGTTATCTAACCTCTGCGACCTACAATCCAGATGGATCGCCCAACGCGCTCACGCTTGGCAATGGCGTGCAGGAGACGACGGCGGAGAACAACCGGCTTGAGGTGCAGAGCTTGACGGTCAATGCACCGGGTGGGCCATTGAACAGTGCCGCGTTGCTTTCTCATACCTACTGCTACACGGGATGCACTACTGGCGGTACTGCAAACAACGGCAACATCTGGGGGATCACGGACTCGCTTAGGGCCGCTAACAATCAAGGATTTACCTACGATTCACTCAATCGAATCGGTAGTTTTTCGCTGGGTGGTGTTCTCAATCGGCAATACGCCATCGACTCGTTTGGCAACCTGAGCGGTGTGGTGGGGGGCACAGCGGTTACCAACTTTGATTCCGCGACCAACCGGATCAGCAACCTTCCCTGTGCGGCTGCCTTGCCGCCCCCCTTGCTGCCCTATGACGCGGCGGGCAATCAACTCTGCTCCACGGACGCGAACGGGGCCGTCAGCCAGTATAGTTACAACGCCGACGGCCAGATCGGCCAGATCGCCTTGCTGGGTTATGCGGGCAGTCCTTACGTAACCTACACCTATGACCCTAACGGCAACCGCATCCTCAAGAGCAACGCCAGCGGCACTTTCACGGAGTACGTTTACTCCGGCGGGCAGCCGTTGGCGGAGTTGAACTCCGACGGCACCTGGAGCGACTACATCTACGCGAACGGGCAGAAGATCGCGAAGGTGGCCAGCAGCGATACCCGCATTCATACATCCGGTGTCTTTACGACCAACGGGAACGAGTTGCGTTGGAACCTGCCGACTCCGACCAACGCGGACGGTTCGCCGTACACGGCGCAAGCGGGAGACATGCTGTGCTTTCGGCAGTATCAGGGTCCAGGTGCGGTAGGCGGCCCCGCAATCTACTTCAGCAACGGCCTAAATAGTGCCTGGATCTGGCAGGACACAAGCGGCAACACGATGAACCAGCTGTTCCATCAAGGCGCGTGGTACCAGCGTTGCGCGGACATGACGCTGGGCGGACGGACTACTGGAACGCAGATTGGCTGGCTGGCGCTGGTGACGGATGTGGCTACGGGGCCGGGTACGTGGGACATCTGGTATGCGGACATGTCGATCACGCGTGCCGATGGTTCGGTAATACCGATCATTACCGCGCAGCCTCCGACCCCAGTCTATGGTGACTTCCAAGGTGGCGGATGGATCGGGACGCCGCAAGCCGTTGTGGAGACGGTACCGGCTGCCAGCGATCCGACTGGCGGGAGCGCGTCGGTGACGGCACACTACTACCTGGACGACCATCTGGGTACGGCGCAGATGGAATTGAGCGCGGGTGGATGGCCGCTGTGGCAGGGACAGTTTGCGCCGTTTGGTCAGGAACTTGATACCCAGACGACTTCCATGCACTACAAGTTCACCGGCAAAGAAAGAGATGCAGAGTCAGGACTCGACTACTTCGGGGCTCGCTACATGAGCAGCTCAATGGGCCGGTTCATGTCTCCTGATTGGAGTGCGACTGCTGACCCTGTGCCGTATGCAAGGATGGATGATCCGCAGAGCCTCAACCTCTACGCATATGTCGGCAACAATCCCCTAAGCCGTAGAGATGGAGATGGGCATCATCAAGAGTGTCAGCATACGAGTTCATCGTCTACGGATTCTGACGGAAACATCCATGTGACTGTGCGAGAGCACTGCACTGAAGTTCCCGATTTCATGTTTGCTGGTCTTCTCTTGGGCGGTTTCGGGCATCATTACATCCCCCAGTCGATATCGAACGGCTTCAACAGCATGACGCAGAGATTTTCTAACAGTATTACGAGCGGCCCTCTTGTTGACAAGACCAAGAACTATTACGACGCATTGCATCGTGCCTATAACGACAGAGTGAGGGCAATCATCCAGCAGTACCTGCGGGATACGGGAAAGAATATGAAGCAACTGAGTACGTCCGACATCAAAGCCATTGTGCAAAAGATGAAAGCTGCTGGTGGTGAGATCGAAGAATTTAACAATAGGCTCAATGCCGACGAAAGTCCGACGCTTCGCAACATGGATGAGGCTCTGAGGGATGGAATAAAGACGCTTGGCGAGAATGCTGGCCAAGCTATTGAAGAAACAATTGAGGAGTGTGAGGCCGGCGCGCCTTGCATACCGCCGCTATGAACCAAAACACACGACATCTTTTCCCTATCTTCGTAAAATCCGGCAAGCGCCGGGACCAATTTCGTGCGGGCTTTATTGATGAATCAGGGAACGTCGTCATCGATCCAGTTTTCGACTCCGCCGATAGATTCCATGAGGGACTTGGTTCAGTTCAAGTTGGTGCGGAATGGGGGGTGCTTGATGAAGAAGGTCAGATGACGATAGAGCCATTTTCTGAACGCAGCGTGTCCTTCTCTGAGGGGAAAGGGACGTTTAGCAAAAATGGGAAGGTTGGAGTCATTGATCGGTCTGGAAAAGTGGTCGTTTCGCCGCAGTATTACATCGTGAGCGACTTCACTGAGGGATTGGCTTGGATGGCCGACTTCGGGGCGTCAACAGACCAGCCAGGGTCTCACGGCTTTTTAGCCTCCGATGGAAGTGTGAAAATCCCCTTCTTCTTCGATGATGCGAGAAGCTTTCATGAGGGTCTTGCGGCGGTCAAATTGAACGGTAAATGGGGCTTTATCGAACCTGGCGGAACAATGGCAATACCCGCTAGTTTTGGAGCTGCGATTCGTTTGTCCGAAGGTCTAGCTCGGGTCAAATCAGGAAGCGTCTGGGGCTACATCGATCACAGTGGAGTGCATCGAATTGCGAGTTCCTTCGATGGAGCCCGGGAGTTTAGTGAGGGATTGGCAGAGGTTGAGAGAGCCGGGAAATGGGGTTTCATTAATCAACGCGGCGAGTTTGAGATACCTCCTTCATTTTCACTTACCGGCAGATTTTCTGATGGATTTGCGAAGGTTCAATCACGAGGACTCATTGGTTTTATCGATAAGTCCGGGAAACTGTGCATCGAGGAGCAATTCCGCATGGCAAGTGATTTTCAGAACGGCTTAGCTTATGTCGAGACAACTAAGGAAATCGGTTATATCAATCAACAGGGCGATTTCGTGTGGAGATCCCCTTATGTTGACGCCGGACTTGCGCTCCTCTTGTAGAGGAGCCAAGACCTATTCCGCTTGAGGAACTGGACCGTCCAGAGGCGGCTTCGCTGCGTGTGGCTGGCCCGTAGACGCGCTGGGAGGTCCTCGCAGGCGTCGGAGGGCCATCGGGCGCTCCATCGCCGCGCTAAAGCCTTGGCAGAAGCGTCCTCGCCATCCATGGAATCCGTCGCTGGTACTAGATGCTGCGCATGGGATGAATGTTGACACGGCAAGGGCAACAAGGAGCGTTATGTCCCCATCGGCCCGCGAGCCATCGCATGGCTGCGCAAATACATCGAAGAGGGCCGTCCGCAGCTCGCCATCGAGCCGGACGATATGACCGTGTTCCTCACGGCGCAAGGCGAGCCGTTCAGCCGCGATCATCTGTCATGGGCGGTGCGGGAGCGCGTCGTCGCAGCGAAGCTGGGGAAGGTAGGTTCATGCCATCTCTTCCGCCACACGATGGCCACGCTCATGCACGAGGGCGGCGCGGACATCCGATACATCCAGCAGATGCTCGGCCACGAGGACATCAAGACGACCCAGATATACACGCAGGTTGCAATCCGGGCGTTGCAGCAAATCCACGCGGCGACTCATCCCGGAGCGATGCTCGAACGCGGCGAAAACCCCTCCACAAAAGCCACGAGTCCCGACGCCGAACCGTTGCTCCAAATGCTCGCCGCCGACGCCGAAGACGACCGCGAATAACCACGCGCGCGCGTTCTTCTTAAGCAGTTCTTTTAGCTGCTAAAGAGGGTGCCAATCTCGCCCGGAATCCACGCGGGAACACGCACCGAATCTCCCCACAAATATCCCGCTGACCCGCCGCCGAACCGTACAATCGAATGCAAATGCAACTCAGCTTCGACGTGCAAATCCCGGACGGTCTCTTGGCGGCGAACGCGCTGCTAAGAGAAAAACCGCATCAGGGGGTTCCGAGCTGGAATCTTGCACTGCATCAGGGCATCGACGAGCGTAACTCCACGGCTGCAATAGGGATACGCGCAAGCGCGCAACTCAATCGCATCTGGCCTCGTTATACCGGCAAAGAAAGAGATGCAGAGTCAGGGCTCGACTACTTCGGCGCGAGGTACTACGCCAGCAACATGGGGCGTTGGATGTCGCCGGACTGGGCCGAAAGCCCTGAAGCCGTACCTTACGCTAAACTGGCTAATCCACAAAGCCTGAATCTATACGGGTATGCCCTGAATAATCCACTTAGCAAGTCGGATCCCGATGGTCACTGTGTTGTCGACGGCGAAACTCATGGCGGAACTTGGTGCTTCTTTCACAAGATAGGCTTCGTCGAAACTCAGAAAGAGCAGACCGCCGACGCCCGCTTCTACGCAAACCTCTATGCTCAAAACCATAAGGGGTTTGATCCCTCGAAGCTCTCCGATACCCAAGTGTTAAACGCCTACAAAAATGGCGCGTTCGCAAATGATGCCGCCCCCGATCCCTTTCAACTACTGGGGGCGGTGTCCGCCCCGATCGGGGCGGCGCCAAGCTTGGACACTGGTAACTGGCACCAAGGAGGTTACGATTCTGCCGTAGATTCATTATTAGATCACTATAAAGCACATGGCGAGGAAGTTGGAGCAAAGTCGGAACAAGATTACTTGAGAAAAGCGGAGGCATTCAAGGATTATGTAAAGCAAGGTGGAGCCACGAAGAAAGCGATTGAAGGCGTCACGGAAAACGTAACGCGCTATTACAAGAACGGCAAATATATAGATTTGACACGCGACGGCAAGATTATCTCGTTTGGCAAGCAGTGACCTATCAGAGCGTTGTTTACTTAGGACCAAAGGGCAGAGAACTAGATGATTGACTTTCGCATTAAGTCAGCCGACGAAAAGGTAGGAGGGCTGAACCTCGGGTTTTGTGTTGGCCCCTATCTGGGAAAGGAGTCTCGGCGAAAGGGTATCTATGTAACGGAGGACGCCTTCGCCTTACTCGAACCGAGTATAGCGGCGCGATGGCCGCGGTATCGCAACTTTGGACACTGGGGTGTGACGGCAATCAACCGCGAGTCGTGGCAATTGATCATCGAAGATTGGGAGAAGCTGGGAAAAATTGCTGAGACTGCAGAAGTTCCTGAGGTTATCTGTCGAGCGGTTACGATCCCAGCGGAGATTGCACAGGACATCCGTGCCAACTTCCAAGACTGCCGCCAGGGTGTTGCTGATATGATGCGTACCCTGATCGCTTTGATTCGGGAGATGCTAGAGTCTAGCGACGAAGTTTGCGTGTTGGGCATCTAGTACTACAGTTGTAGATAGCTGTGGCGGGTGGCCCACATCTGAACTACCCCAAAATGGGGTGCCCCATGTCTCGCTTTTGAGCAAGGTACCGGCTTCGGCCGGCGGAGTTGGAAAGCAACATGACATTGTCATGTTGCTTAGGAGACATGGGTTTACAGAGGTGATTGCCGACGTACCCGACTGACCTGCTCCCAAACCGCCAAGTCCATTATAGGACGGCAAAATCCTGGAGGGCCGGGTTTCTAACCGCCATCAAAAGCCGCGCCGAAGGTGCTTCCGCCCTGCCGGAGGCCGGAGCGACATAATTGCCTTCTTCCGCGCCGCCTCAAAAACCAACCCCTTGACACACCCACTACAATAGAAGCAGCAGAAACTCCAGCAGCCCGGTCACCCGCCGGGCTTCAACCATTAACCGCCACCGACACCGCGGACCATCCAGGAGGTACGGAGCTAAGTTCAATCGATAAGGCACTTTACCACAAAGAGGGGGGGGAGGGGAGGGGTGCCGCCAGGCGCGCAGTATCCCGGCATCGCAAGTCGAATATGAAACCATTCGTGTCCCTTAACCTTGGGGCGCCCCTCATCGCGTCTAACCAACTGAGAGGAGAAGAATGGCAACTTCCGCGCTGCTCCCGCCCAGCCCCAGCCGTTCCAGATTCAAATCCTTTCTCTGGATCTCCCTTGGTCTCATTGTGCTCTTCGTCTTCATCACCTCAGAAGTTCTTCTGGTCGCCGATTACCCCATGTACCACGCCTACCGTCTGCAGGTCATCGCCGACCGCCATCTCCTCATCCCGCATGTGCTCTTTAGCAGCATCGCTCTCCTGAGCGGACCCATCCAGTTCTCGTCGCGATTTCGCCGGCGTCACCTGCAATTCCATCGCGTCCTCGGCCGGGTCTATGTCATCTCCGTGTTTGTCGGCGCCTTCACCGGGATCGCCCTCGCCGCCGGCCGCCCCGGCCTGCCCGGAACCTCCATGCAGGCCGCCGCCTGGATCGTCTGCACCACCGCCGCCTTCATCACCGCGCGTAACCGCCAAATCGTCCAGCATCGCCAGTGGATGGCCCGCTCCTATGCCGTCACCTTTACCTTCGTTTCCAGCCGTGTGCTCAACCTCTGGCCCCGCTATTGGAGCCACCTCGGCGACAGCTTCGCCGCTGTGGGCGTCATCGCCTTCACACTGGCCTCGCTGCTGATCGTGGAGCTTGGCCTCAGCTGGCACGAACTCACCACCCGTCGTGGCTGACCGCCCTTGAGACATTGCCGCACCAGCAGGATGCGACATACCAGCGTGCGGTGGTTCGCCTTCTGCCTGCGCCGCATCACACTTGGGCCATGTTCGCGGACGTCCCACATTCAGATGACAGCATCGTCATCCGCCGGGTGACGGCATCGCCTCTGAAAACGCGTCTAAACAGATAGAGTTTAATGTGTCGGCCCAGAAAGAGGCGGCTCCAATTAGAA
>DASRLB010000264.1:0-4200 GCA_035648695.1 Acidobacteriaceae bacterium
CTGCTGCCGATGTGCGCGGCCAGCGCGCTGGTCGTCTTCGGCCACATCATGACGCAATGGATGGCGAACCATTTCGCGATCGAGGCCCGCACGCCGTTCTACATCCTTGCCTTTGTTGTGCGCTGGAGCATCGCCCTGGCCGGCAGCGTCGGCATCATCGCCGTCATCTACCACCTCGGCACCGACGTCAGCAAGCACATGCGCGAGCACATGGAGCCGTTCCTCGCCTTCCATATGGACTGGACGTGGCGCAGCAGCCTCCCTGGCGCCGCGCTCGCCACGGCCATGTGGTTCGTCACCACGCTGGGATTTGGCTACTACGTTACGCGCTTTGCGAATTACTCGCGGGTATACGGCTCGCTGGGCGCGGCCATCGCGCTGATGTTCTGGCTCTACCTGATCGCGTTGAGCGTGCTGTGCGGCGCGGAATTCAACGCCCAACTGGGCGCAAACCGTCGCCGCAGGGGCAAAATTCCCGACCCGCCAGCCATCCCCAAAGTCCCCTGAAACGCATCGTGCTGCGAGACAGGTAGAATTGCTCCCGGGCAGTAACTAAAGAAGATAAACGATTGACCGCGCCGTGGGTAAGGCGGTCATCGCGAGGATTGACCGATGGACACGAACGAACGCGGCGCCAGTGGGCGTAGCAAGGCGCCGGCACGGCGAGCCAAGATTGTCGCAACTCTGGGCCCTACTTCCAGCAGCGAAGATGTATTTCGCCAGCTTGTGCGCGCCGGCCTCGATGTCGCGCGTCTGAATTTTTCCCACGGCTCGCACCAGCAGAAGCTGGAACTCATCGCCATGGTGCGCAAGATCGCGAAGGAGGAGAGCAAGCCGGTCTGCATCCTCGCCGACCTGCAGGGGCCAAAGATCCGCACCGGGTCGCTGGTCAACCACGAGCCCGTGATGCTCGAAGCGGGCAAGTTGCTGACCATCACGCCGGAGCAGATCGAAGGCACCGCCAGCCGCGTCAGCACGGTGTTCACCACGCTCGCCGAGAACCTCAAGACCGGCGACCAGATCCTGCTCTCGGACGGCCTCATCGAGCTTCGCGTTGTCGAACTCCAGGGCGCGGACGTGGTTTGCGAAATCATCAACGGCGGCAAGCTGGGCGAGAAGAAGGGCATCAACCTCCCCGGCGTCTCCATCAAGGTGCCATCGCTTACGCCCAAGGACGAAGAAGACCTCGAGTTTGCGTTGAAGGCCGGCGTCGATATGGTCGCCGTCTCGTTCGTGCAGACCGCCGACGACGTGCGTTACGTCAAAGGCCGCATCGCCGCGCTGGGCTTCGATGCGTGGGTGATTGCGAAGCTCGAAAAGCCGCAGGCCGTCGACCAGCTCGACCCCATCCTCGAAGCCGCCGACGCCATCATGGTGGCGCGCGGCGACCTTGGCGTGGAAGTGCCGCCGGAGCAGGTGCCGGCGATCCAGAAGCACATCATTCGCCGCGCCGCCGAGCGTCGCAAACCGGTCATCACGGCGACTCAAATGCTGGAATCGATGATCGACAACCCGCGTCCGACGCGCGCCGAAGCCAGCGATGTGGCGAACGCCGTCTACGACGGAACGGACGCTGTTATGCTGTCGGCGGAAAGCGCGGCCGGCAAGTATCCGGTCGAAGCCGTCGCCATGATGAACAAGATCATCCTCGCAACCGAAGCCCACATGCGCCTTGAAGGCAAAAAAGAACCGGTCATCGGAAAGCTGCGCTCGCTCACCGTCCCCGAGACCATTTGCGAGTGCATGGCGCACTCCGCGCAGGACCTGAATCTCGCCGCTATCGCCATCTTCAGCGAAAGCGGCAACACCGTCCGCCTGCTCTCAAAGTACCGCCCCGACGCGCCGATCTACGCCTTGTCGCCCGACCCACAGGTGGTCTACCGGACTAATTTGCTGTGGGGGACGTATCCCATCCACTGCACGCGCTTCAAGGACACTGACCAGCTTGTCGCGCTCGCCGAGACCATTTTGCAGGAAGGCAACTACGTTAGTGCGCAGGATATTGTCGGCATCGTCGCCGGCACCGCAACTCGAACCGGCGCGACGAACTTCATGCGGCTGCATGTGATTGGGGACCTGTAGGAAGATGTGAGTCATTGACGAAGCCAATGAGGGTTGATAACCTTGAAACAGGTCGAGAGTGCTGCCTATAAGCGGTGCGCAGAACGAATGGTTCTCTCGGCTCACCTATTTGAAAGGGCTGCGGATGCAGCCCTT
Source organism: Acidobacteriaceae bacterium (assembly GCA_035648695.1). Classification (GTDB taxonomy): domain Bacteria; phylum Acidobacteriota; class Terriglobia; order Terriglobales; family Acidobacteriaceae; genus Granulicella. The sequence continues at coordinate 2,218 of DASRLB010000264.1, forward strand.
TCACTTTTGGAGACTTATGTATCTGCTTTACGCGGACGAGTCGGGTTCAATCGGTGATCCCACGGAACGATATTTTGTCCTGGCAGGTATCTCAGTTTCCGAGCGCGAGCCGCATTGGCTGGATCAAGAATTGGAGCAGATTGCCAGGCGTTTTGACCCAAACGATCCTCAGTCCGTCGAGCTTCATGGAAGTCCCATGCGAGCGGGTAAAGGCAAATGGAGACACTTTCCGAAGCTGGACCGCGAACAAGCAATTATCGATGCCCTGACAATCGGAGTATGTAAGCGCCACCCTGATAAAGTTCGTTTGTTTGCAGCCGTTCTCGAAAAGAAAAACTTCGCTGGTCAAGACATCGCTCAGGTTGCATTTGAACAACTGAGCAGCCGCTTCGATCAATTTCTCGGCAGACTCCATCAGAAGGGCAACACGCAACGCGGTCTTATCCTGTTCGATAAGAGTTCTACAGAAAAGCGGATCCAGACGCTCGCAAAGGAATTCAAGACGGCGGGTCACTCTTTTGGGAGGACCAGAAACTACGCTGAAGTGCCGGTTTTCATCGACTCTCAGGCCTCCCGACTTATTCAACTCGCCGATCTGGTGACGTACGCGATTTTTCGCAGGTTCGAGCACGAAGACGCATGTTTTTATGACGTGATGTCCAAATGCTTCGATGCTGATGGCGGCGTTGTGCATGGCTTTTACAACCGATAGGTTCCAAGGGTTTGTAACCCGTGAGTTCGAAGCTGATCGGAGCAGCCTATATGGGAAAAATCCGCGTTCTTTCCGACCAGGTCGCCAACCAGATCGCCGCCGGCGAAGTGGTCGAGCGCCCCGCATCAGTGGTCAAGGAGCTGCTCGAAAACGCCCTCGACGCCGGCGCCACACGCATCCGCGTTGAGATCGAAGCCGGTGGCCGCAAGCTGATCCGCATCGTCGACAACGGACACGGCATGGGCCGCGACGACGCGCTGCTCGCCTTCGAGCGCCACGCCACCTCCAAGCTCCGCAGCTCCGATGATCTGCTCTCCATCGCCACCCTCGGCTTCCGCGGAGAAGCTCTGCCGTCGATCGCTTCGGTAGCCCGCGTGAGCCTCGAAACCCGCGCCGAAGAAGACGCCGTCGGCACCGCAATCGAAATCGCCGGAGGAAACATCCTCCGCGTCGAAGACGCCGGCCTGCCCACCGGCACCACCATCGCCGTCAAAGACCTCTTCTTCAACACCCCCGCCCGCCGCAAATTCCTGCGCTCCGAGCAGACCGAGCTCGGCCATGTCGCCGCCCTCGTCACGCACTACGCGCTCGCGCATCCGGGCAAGCACTTCGAGTTGCACTCGGCAACGCAGGCCCTCCTGGTCGCGCCCGCGGTTGCCAATGCCGGAGAGCGCCTCTACCAGATCTTCGGCCGCGAAGTCTTCGACAGCATGATCCCCGTCGCGGCCGAGATGGACTTCTCCCGCGCCGGCCTCCCCGAGCCTCCACCGTGGAAGCGCGAGCAGGATTACGAGGCGCCGGAGCCGGGTTTCGTGCGGCTGTCAGGGTTCGTATCCAAGCCCGAGTTGCAGAAGCTCAACCGCAACTCCACGTATATCTTCGCCAACGGCCGCCTCATCCGCGACCGCCTCATTCTGCACGCGCTTTCGGAGGCCTACCGGAACATCATTCCGCCGACATCGTTCCCCGTGGTGCTGCTGTTCCTCGAACTCCCGCCACAGGAGGTCGACGTCAACGTACACCCGGCGAAGACCGAAGTCCGTTTCCGCCAGCAGAGTTTCGTCCACGACTTCGTCCGCGACTCCGTCCGCACGGCGCTGATGAAGGCCCGCCCCGCCGCCAGCTTTTACGACGCGCTCAACTCCGCGCCCACCGCCTCCGCGTCGCTGCTAGTCGACGTCAGCCCGCTCCCCGGCGCCGCCGGCGCGCTACAGCAGCCCTACAACATGCCGCCGCAATCCGAAGGCCCCATCGGGCCCGGAGACTTCGAC
>DASRLB010000265.1:0-5433 GCA_035648695.1 Acidobacteriaceae bacterium
CAAAGATGCCGAACAGCTTCACGAGCAGCTCCATATGGCGGTAAACCGCCTCAGAAACAAGTGCTGGCTAGTCCACGCATTCTTTAAACAGGCCGGATTGAACATACCAAAAGTTTAAACTTCATTGCGCAACGGTCAGTAACTTCCTTGACGCGCCTGGATCTCTTGAACAATTACATCGGCGATGCGGGCGCGGTCGCCATCGCGGAGCACCTAACGGCGCTGACGGGCCTGAACCTCGGGAACCTCGTCCTCATGGACGTCGGGACCAACAAGATTGGAGATGTGGGCGCGGTTGCCATCGCGGAGCACCTAACGGCGTTGACGGACCTGGACCTCCAGGAAAACAAGATCGGCGATGCGGGCGCGGTCGCCATCGCGGAGCACCTCACGGCGTTGAGGATCCTGGAACTCGGTAGCAACAGCATCTGCGATGCGGACGTTATCGTTTCATTACTCCGCAAACCGAGGGAAGGGCGGCTTCAGTTCATCGGTCTCTATGGGAATCCCTTGCGCTGGTCAGGAACGGATTCGATAATCTCCGAAGAAACTCTGAAACAACGTGACCCGGCGAAGCTTCTACGGCTGTTGCTGGATTCGCGACCGGATGTAGGCGAAGATTTGACGGTTGCGCGCGCGACGATGACTGGGTTGGGAATGAGCGGGAAGACCCGGCTGAGCCGTTGGCTCGTTGACCATCCAAAGAAAAGAGATCCGATTTACTCCCATGAGCGCACGGTCGGAGTCGAGCCACTCGAAACGCGCATAGTCGGAAACCAATTCGCTCGTCCCGATTTGGGTGAGGTCATCCTGACGGTGCTCGATTGTGGCGGGCAGCAAGAGCAACTGCAAAGCCATCACAACATGATCTACAAGGCGTCGGGCAGGTCCCTGTTCATCCTCTGTCTGCATGCCGGAAAGGATTTCCGATCGCGGCGGGGCAACCGAGCCGACTATTACTTGCGTATGCTACAAAACTACCGCGGAAGCCGGGAAGGCAATCTGCCCGTGTTGATCGTCGTAACGCACGGCGAACTTACAGGTACCCCCGCAAGAATGCTGAGTATCCCGAAGGACCTGCGAGACCGGTATCCGCTGCTCCGTATCACGACGATCGATCCGTATCTTGGCGACGTCGGAAAGGAGATTGAGCAGGTCCAGGGTGCAATCGCCGATTTTCTGGCGAACATGCCGGAGATTCGAGCCAAGTTGCCGAAGGGGACGCTGAAACTCCGGGAGGCCATGCGAACGGTGTTTGAATTGGATGAGCCGTTGCCTTCCGACCCGCGCGAGGTTCGGATTAAACAGCCCTCATTGAGTCCCAGGGAGTTCAGCGACCTTTGCATCGACAATGGCATAATGGACGAATCGTTGCATGGCGACTACCTGCGACACATGGCGAGTTTAGGCGTAGCAATCGCGCCCGGCGTGGAAAACACAGTTGGCGCGGATGTCAAAAGGGTCGATTCGGTCGTGGCTGAGATTTTTAACCCGCGATACGTCAACCAGTACGTGTACGGACTATTGATGAGCCAACGCGTGCGGCGAAACGACGGATTTATGACAGAGTCGGATTTTCGCGATGGAACCACGCGCTTGACCGAAGCCCAACGCGGCGCACTGCTGAAGCTGCTCAAACGATATCTCGTCGTCTTTGAGTGGAACAACGAGGATGAAGAGGGACTGCTGGTACCCGATCTTCTTCTGGAAAGAGAGAAACCGGCGACGTGGGATGATTGCGTTTGTGGCGCAATGTTGCGGTTTGTCGGTATATTCCTGGGTGAGCCACACTTCTTCGAGTTTCTCTCCACTCACAAGGAACTGATCGTGCCCTTGAAATTGACCGAGGCCGAGGCACGTGTGCCGATCCGCCCCATGGGTATGTTCAGAAACGAAGTATGTATCCGCACCGGGCCGTGCGAAGCGCTGGTGCAAATCGACGTTGTTGAGAGTCGGATTGACGTGGCAGTTCGTGGCGGAACGATCGACGAGGCTTGCCGCTGGCGCGAGCAGATTGTCGGGCAATTGTCGCCTCCACACCAAGCGAGCCTGAGTGAACCGCGCGAAGGGGATTCATTGGTGGTAGAACGCTGGCAAACCCATCCGTCAGAACTATTCAAAAAGGGCAGCCCGTTGGACAGTGAGAGACCGAGCAAAGAGGGCCGGCGTACCACCTCGTTGTTGAAATCTGGGCAAGACAAGCAATATCCCGACGAGGTCGTGAGACTTCGCCTAGTCGTTTCGGAGCGGCGTGTGTATGTGAATGAGCAGGATGTGGGGACCGTCACGCCGAACGCGGTTCAGGTGCTACGGAAGATGATGAAAAATCCCCGCCGTCGCTTCAAATACGATGAGCTTCTCAGCCGCCCGGACGTCTTGAAAACAAAAAAAGAACACCAGGACTACGTGAAAGACGTTGTTGACTCATTTCCGACTCTCGTTCACGACCTGCTTGATCCCGGTCGCGGTGGGTACCACGGAGGGCGATGCTTCAAGGCCAATGTCAGTCCGGAAATACGATGACAGGCCGATACCAGCACGGTGCCCGAAGCAGCCAGGGCCACGATTGCCAGATGATCTGCACAATTCATCCCAGCCTCGCACGATGGTTTCGACATCCCCCACGATGGCCGGTCAGCGCGGGCGGTCTTCACATCCCGGTCGCCTGAACCCGCGTGAAAGGGATTCCCGCCGTGGAGGAGCCTCCACGAGCGTCAAATCCCAAAGCGTGTTGGATGAGAAGGATTGATAACGTCCCCTGCGCGGATCCCACACTTTAACCCGGAAACGGCTCAGGCTGTCGTTGGCACCGTCCTTGAAGTCCGCCTTGAGAATGCCCGGCAGGCTGGTCTTCGGGCATTTTACCGCCAGTCCAACCGCGCGAAGTTGCTCGTTCACCCATGTGGCTAGAGTTTGCTTTTCAGCCAGCGTGTCCTGCGCCATTGTTTTCAGGTGCTCGTTCAGTCTCTGCTCCAGGAAACCGGCGGTTGCCTCGCGGAATGTACGAAGCATCCGGACCGACCGCGAATACCCATCCTCGTATGATGGGGGCAATGAATCGACAAGCATGGTCCGGAAAACCGACTGCCAACGCCCCTGCTCCTGCTCCTCCGTCCTCGGTGATTCCACCTTCGCCTCCCCCTTTGTCGACCCAACTATTACACGTCTGTGAGTTGCGTGCAACGGCCGTTTTGTAGCGCCGGCGGCGTTCTGCGGCCAAGGAAAGCTGGCCCGCCTAGCAAGAGCTGCCCAGGCGCCCAATCGCGCAAGTGCCGCCATGCGCTCAAAAACCAGCGAGAGAGACATGCGGCGGCTCGATTTCGGTGCGAGGGACTCGACCGGGCTCCTACGTTGTGTTGAGTAACGCCCGGGCTCCTACGTTGTGTTGAGTAACGCCAAACACCCGCCACAACCCGCCAAGATCCCGTCGAACGGATCAACGGCAATTCTTACCATGGGTCGGTCATGAGGCGAAACGGGTGACAAAGCCTCACCCACGCTCGTGACGAATCGGCCCTGGCCATTGAGCCGGAGAAATCTTCACCGTTTTTCGATCGATCAAGCGATCGAAAGGAGCATTTCATGAGTCGCGATAGTTGGAAATCCGTCAGTAATCCGAAGGATTGCTCGTGGTCGAAATGGTTTAGCGATGCCGCCAACGAGATATGGGGGACGCTTTGTGGAGTCCCGGGATTCTTCACGAAGCGTCTTCCGGAGATTCTGCGGGAAGAATTCGCGGAGCTGAACAAGATGGCAATCTCCGCCTGCCGTCTTGGCTATCACTTCTGCAAGTTTCTCGGGGTGACACTGGCCTGGCTCGCCGCGCTCCTCCTGCCGCTGATCCTCTGCCCAGGCTGGATTACGTTGGGCTGGGCGGTGCTCTTCATCTGCGCGAGCGTGTGGGGGTACCGACAATTCATGAAGAAGAGGCAGGCGTCCGAATCGAGAAAGGAGGGATGGAATGCGTCAGCTTAAGAAGAAGGCGCGCAAGGACCTGCGCCCCGATCCGGACAATCCTCGAAAGAGCAACTCCGAGGCCGAGATACTGGCGCTCACCGAGAGCTTGAAACAGCACGGTCAGCAGGTGCCGCTCATCGTCTTCGACAACCAGATACTCGACGGGCACCGGCGCTATCTCGCCGCTGGCATCGCCAACATCGAGTTTCTCGATGTCATCGAGTTGGACGCCCGTCCAACGGAAACCGAGTTAAGGCTCCTGCAACTGAGCATCGACGTGCATCGGACAAGCCTTACACCAATGGAACGCTCGGACGCCTTGGCCCGCATCATGCGGGAGAACAACTGGTCGATCAGCGAGTTGGCGCTCAAGCTCAATATGAAACAGCCGCTAGTCAGCAAGCTGCTGAAGTTCCAGGACGGCTGCGAGGAACTGCGCGCCGCATTGCGTGATGGCCGGGCGGACCAGGACAAGGCGTACACCATCTGCCAAGAGCCGGACCACGACAAACAGCGGGAGTTGCTGAAGCAGGCCGGCGATCTTTCGCGCGAGCAGCTTCGGCAGAAGGCGCGAAGCAAGGGCGAGCCGGTGGCGCTGAAGACGGCCGTGGCCCGCTTCGCTCTGCCCAAGGGCGTCATGGTCACGGTTCAGGGTCCGAAGATGGACCTCTCCGGCGCCATCGAGGCCATGCTCCAAACGCTACGAGTGCTCAAGAAGGGCCAGGCCGACTCTTGGGACATTGTCACCGCTGCCCGGATCATGAAACAGCGGGCGAAGTCCACGACCTGATTCCATTAAATGCACGAACCCAAACAGAAAGGAAGGCAATCATGGCTGGTTTAGTTGTTATTGCTACGGTCGCAATGTGTCTGATGGCAAGCTTGGGATTGTTCATGAGTGGCGTCGCTGCCCTTCGCCAAGCTCGCCTGTCGAAGCGGATGTTTAACCTTCGCTTTCGGTCGGAAAGCGGAGACACCCCGAACGATTCCGACTCGAACTAACCCAAAGAAAGCGAGCAATTCCCATGAATAACGCAGCTTCCAAGGCGGGCTGGTTGATCTTTCTCTTCGCGTTGGCCGGCGCGGCGCTTCGCACCGGGCCTGACGATCCGATCACCGCCGGCCTGAAATCGTCAGGGGCGTATCAGCCGCTGATGGTCCTCCTGTCGGTCGTTCTCGTCCTCCTGCTCATCTGGATGGCTTGCATGATGAAAAAGACCGCAGCGATGCGCCGACACCTCGATGAACTCAAACGGAAAGGCAGGTAAGAACATGTTCGGATTTCGCCGTCAAAAAGCGATAGATGCACGGGATACCGTCCTGTTTAACTGGACGCCGCCCGATCCATTCACCGAGCGCGATCTGCTCAATGGCGGCATTGCGATATTCGGGCGATCGGGTTCAGGCAAGACCAGCTCCTCGGGCAAGATGATCGGGCGCTCCATCATCTCCCACGCGAACAGCGGGGGTCTGATC
>DASRLB010000266.1:0-5566 GCA_035648695.1 Acidobacteriaceae bacterium
AGCACGTAACCATCGCGCGCTCCCGGTACTGCGCCCTCGACGAGCAGAAGGTTCTCCTCCGCGTCGACTCCGCGGATGCGGAGGTTGCGGACCGTCACCTGGTTGGTCCCCATATGGCCGGGCATACGCTGGCCGGGGAAAACGCGCGAGGGGAACGACGATGCGCCGATCGAGCCCTGCACCTGAAACATATGACCGTGCGACTTGGGACCGCCGCCGAAACCGTGGCGACGAATGACGCCCGCAAAACCGCGGCCCTTCGAATTGCCAATCACGTCGACGAACTTCGTACCATCGAAGATATCGACGAGAATACGGTCGCCTGCCTTCGCGCCCTGATCGTCGTCGTTACCAGTGACAGACTCAAGCTGCACTTCGCGGATCTCGCGAACGGGCGGAACGTTAGTCTTGGCGAAGTGGCCGGTCATGGCCTTGTTCACCTTGGTTGCCTTGACGAACTCGACAAGCCCGATCTGCGCGGCATCGTAGCCATCCTTCGCCATCGTCTTGAGCTGCGTGATGACGCATGGGCCGACTTTGAGAACGGTGACGGGATGAACCACGCCGTTGTCGTCGAACACCTGCGTCATACCGATTTTCTTACCGAGAATTCCTGTGACTGACATACTTCCCTTTCCTCATCATGCTGCGTTGACCGCGGCACTGTAGGTATTGCTTTTCTTGTTGTCATCCCCGGAGGGGATCTGCGTCTGTACTACTTCGTTACCGTCTTAATCTCAACGTCGACACCCGCCGGAAGGTCGAGCTTCATCAGCGCGTCGACGGTCTGCTGCGTGGGCTCGAGAATGTCGATCAAGCGCTTGTGCGTGCGGATCTCGAAAGCCTCGCGCGACTTCTTGTCGACGTGGGGCGAGCGCAGAACGCAATACTTGTTCTTCATCGTGGGCAAAGGAATCGGGCCGGCGACCTGCGCGCCTGTGCGCTTTGCGGTCTCAACGATCTCGCCGGTGGACTGGTCGAGAACGCGGTAGTCATAAGCCTTCAGGCGGATACGAATGCGTTGCTGTGCCATGTATATCTCTTTCTCAAATCAAAGATCGTTTGGAGTGACTGCCGGCCGTCGTAAATCTTGGCGAACCGGCAGCCCTCGTACCTAAAAATATGTCATCCTGAGCGCAGCGAAGGACCTGCTTCTCCTCCGCCGCACCCCAAAATGCTTACTTGATGATCTCGCTGATCGTACCCGCGCCGACGGTCCTGCCGCCCTCGCGAATAGCAAACCGCAGGCCCTTCTCCATCGCGACCGGTGTATGCAGCGTGATCGTCAACTCGATATTGTCGCCGGGCATGCACATTTCGGTGCCTTCCGGCAGCTTCGCCGAACCCGTCACGTCCGTGGTCCGGAAATAAAACTGCGGACGATAGCCGTTGAAGAACGGCGTATGACGTCCGCCTTCTTCCTTCGACAGCACGTACACGGTGCCCCTGAAGTCGGTGTGCGGCGTAATCGAACCCGGCTTCGCAAGGACCATGCCACGCTCGACATCTTCCTTCGCAACGCCGCGGAGCAACAGCCCAGCATTGTCGCCCGCCAGACCTTCATCCAGCTGCTTCTTGAACATTTCAACGCCCGTGCAAACCGTCTGCTGCGTGTCGCGGAAACCGACGATCGAGCAAGCCTCGCCAACCTTGATCTTGCCGCGTTCGATACGGCCGGTCACAACAGTTCCACGTCCGCTGATCGAGAAAATATCTTCGATCGGCATCAGGAACGGCAGGTCGACAGCGCGCTCAGGCTGCGGAATGTACTTGTCGACAGCTTCCATCAACTCGTCGATCTTGGCTTCCCACTGGGCTTCGCCATTGAGCGCGCCGAGAGCCGAACCGCGGATGATCGGTGTGTCGTCGCCCGGGTAGTCGTACTTCGAGAGCAACTCGCGCACTTCCATCTCGACCAGTTCAATCAGCTCTTCGTCTTCAACCGCATCGCACTTGTTCAGGAACACGACGATGTACGGAACGCCAACCTGGCGAGCCAGCAGAACGTGCTCTTTGGTCTGAGGCATCGGGCCGTCGGTCGCTGCGACCACCAGGATCGCACCGTCCATCTGCGCGGCGCCGGTGATCATGTTCTTGATGTAATCGGCGTGGCCCGGGCAGTCGACGTGCGCGTAGTGGCGGTTCTTGGTCTCGTACTCAACGTGCGAGGTCGAGATCGTGATGCCGCGCTCGCGCTCTTCGGGAGCGTTGTCGATCGTGTCGAACGAGCGGAACGTGTTCTTTGGGTTGTGCTTCGCCAGGACCTTCGTGATCGCCGCGGTCAGCGTCGTCTTGCCGTGATCGATGTGCCCGATCGTACCGATGTTTACGTGAGGCTTACTGCGATCGAATTTTTCCTTCGCCATGATGTTCTCCGTTTATATCTACCTAATTTTAGGGTCTTTGACGAGGTACGGCATGAAGCCGATCGCGTCTTTTCGTTCCGGCTCTGCGCTCACGATATCCAGGGTCGCCGTTTCAAAGTGAGACCACTTTAGCAACCGCACACTGCGGGTATCGTCATCCACCTGTTCATAGAATATCCATAGACCCAGTTCGTCCGCCCATTCAACGACAACTTCAATCGCTGAATCTTTCACATTTACACCAAAAGCATTCGCACCTTCGGGAGAAAGATAGAGGACTGCCCTGCGCTGATTCCAGTAGGTCAACCAGTGACTCCGACAGAAACTTCCTGTCCGAGCTTCGCCCACAGCTGCGAGCGAAAATACGCAACATCCGCGCTGCCTGCCCTGCCTTCGATAAGGGCCTCGACAACTTCGAACAAAGACCAGAAATCCACTATGCGGCCATCCTGATCGCGAATGACGACCTTCCATGCGTCGGGTGGCGCCACGCGGCTCACTTTGGCGACGGCAAAGCCCCCGCCCAGAGGCTTAATCATTTCTTCAATGACTCGTCCAAACGCTTCGCCTTGCTTGCGTTGACGCTCGCGCACCTGATCGCGCAGATAAACATGAAACCGCCGATAATTTTCTTCCCCAACGCGCAATTGCTCCGCACTCACCCGCTGCCGTTCATCCAGCGGAGGTAGTTCGGCAACCGGAAGGTTCTTCGCGCGCAGCCACTCATCGGTAGTCACGGGAACCGTCGACGGAACGACCTCAAAGCTCATGCGCTTCTCCTCAGTAATAAGCGTACAGCTTGAAGAATTTATTCCTTAACGCCAGATCGATCTGCTCCAGCGACGCGAGATAAAACTCGCGGATTTGCCCCTGGTCGCCGCTGGTGAGCTTCGCATACAGCGCGGCGGTCTGCGTGCCCAGCTTGCCCGATTGCAGCACCGACTCGAAGTCGCGAATCCGCAGCGCGGCGCGCTGCACCGATTTCAGGAAAGTCGCCACATTGCTGGCCGCAAACGAAGACTCGACAGCGGTCCTGACTTCGGCGAAGGTGCGCTGGTCGCCGATCGCCATCGGTACGCGCTCGTAAAGCGCCGTGCTGCGGTCGACGGGGTTCGCGGAGCCTGCGGAGGGGGTGTGCTGCGCCATGAGTTAGGAACCTGCCTCGGAAGCCTTCAAAGTTATGGAGCGGGAGACGGGAATCGGACCCGCGACCAACAGCTTGGAAGGCTGTGACTCTACCACTGAGTTACTCCCGCTTGAAAACAGCTATTAGCCGCTAGCTTCTAGCTATTGCCTTCCGCTTCGCCCTTGCCGTCGCTAAGAGCTAAGGGCTAAAAGCTAACGGCTGAATTCTGGAGCTGATGATGGGGCTTGAACCCATGACCTCTCCCTTACCAAGGGAGTGCTCTACCACTGAGCTACATCAGCGTTCCTTCGATTTTTGCTCTTCAAGCCGCGCTCGCATGTTGGCGGTGACGACCCGGAAAGCGAAGAGGCCGAGAAACAAGATCGGCATCCATCGAAGCTGTACATCACGATCATCGTACGACACAAACCGGCTGGAATAGCCACGCACATGTATGACCGACGAAGCATCGATCGTGAACCACGACAACAGGCCCAAGACTAACAAAATTGCCAGGGCAATGTACATCCGGCTCCTGCTGGCCGCCGGATTGAGTGATCGCCCGTCCTCACCCATCGTCATTCACCGCTAACAATTGACAACAAAAATGGTGCACAGGGGAGGATTCGAACCTCCGTAGCGCATAACGCGGCAGATTTACAGTCTGCTGCCATTAACCACTCGGCCACCTGTGCATTTCGTCTGCGTTAGCCCCATCTCCAATGCCCAACGCCCCATGCGAAAGCCGCTCGCGGAAAGCATCTGCGGGCGAACTGCGCGGAGTTGCTGGTGGACACTGCAAGGCGGGAACGACACGCAGTTACAACCAAACTTAAACCCTTCGCGAGGCGGGGTTAAAACTGGAGCTGGCGAAGGGATTTGAACCCCCGACCGCCTGATTACAAATCAGGTGCTCTACCAGCTGAGCTACGCCAGCCCACACCGCGAAGAAACGCCCATCCGCTTGCACGGGCAGACAGACACAACTTTATCACAGCAGGCAGTCGCGGCCAAAGGCGGCACCGGATCGGTAGCAGGTCAATTTGAAATGAATGACTGAAGTTTCCAAAAATACGACTTTTGGGAAACGAAGGGTGATCGGTCAACACAAGCGCGGTTATGAGGAGTTATCTTCCGATGACTTCGGGTGCCGTCTATCCCAGGACTCAATGCCCGGATTCATCCAGATGTCCTGTCTGGAGGCCACTCGTATCGAAACCAGGGCGCGTCGGGTTCTGATAAAATGCTCGTCATCATGTCGGCAACCTATATCCTGATTCATGGCGCTTGGCACGGAGGTTGGTGCTGGCGAAAGATCGTGCCCCTGCTCGAAGCTGGGGGTCACAGAGTCCTCGCGCCGGATTTGCCGGGGCATGGAGACGACAAAACGGCTACCGCGATGGTCACGCTTGAGAGTTACACCGGCCGCATTTGCGAAATCGCCTGCGCGCAGGCTGAGCCGATGATTTTGGTGGGCCACAGTATGGGTGGCATCGCCATTACGCAGGCCGCTGAAAATTGCCACGAACGAATTGGAGCGCTCGTATATTTGTCCGCGTTCTTGCCGTGCAACGGCGAATCGCTGGCGACCTGGGCCTCGCAGGACCGGGAGAGCATGGTCAATCCCTCAACCATCGATCCGCAGGCGGATGGGACCATTGGGTTCAAGCCGGAATATATCCGCGAGACCTTCTACGGAAACTGCGCGGATGAAGACGTAGCGTTCGCTCAGTCGCGCCTCGTTGCCCAGTCTGGCGCGCCTTTTGGAACGCCGGTCCAAACATCGGCAGAGCGCTGGGGTCGAACCCCGCGGTATTACATTGAGTGCTACCGCGACCGCGCGATAACGCTCAAGCTGCAGCGGGAGATGCAGAGGCGTTCGCCATGCCGGCAGACGTTTTCCATCGACACCGATCATTCGCCATTCTTTTCCGCGCCAGACCAACTCGCGGACGTTCTTCTGCGGATTGCAAGCGCGTAATCGACAGGATAAAATCGGCAGCCTTAATGCGCCGATGCGTTTTGCTCTGCGGCGCGAAGTTTCTCGAGGTCGCGCTGCCCATCGAGGTAAGCC
>DASRLB010000267.1:0-16872 GCA_035648695.1 Acidobacteriaceae bacterium
GAAGAAGGCGTGGGTGATGAGGTGGAACATGCCGACGGCGACGCCGCCGACGCCGAGGCCCATCATCATGTATCCGAGCTGAGAGACGGTGGAGTAGGCGAGGATGCGCTTGATGTCGAACTGCGCGACGGCCACGAGGGCGCCGAAGAGGGCGGTGATGGCTCCGATCCAGGTGATGACCTGGAGGGCGATGGTCGGGGTGAGAGCGCCGGCGAACTGCGCGCTCATCAGTGGATAGACCCGCGCGATGAGGAAGACTCCGGCGGCGACCATGGTGGCCGCGTGGATGAGGGCGCTGACCGGGGTGGGGCCTTCCATCGCGTCCGGCAGCCAGACGTGGAGCGGAACCTGGCCGGATTTGCCAGCCGCTCCGCAGAAGATGAGCAGGCCGATGCCGGTCGAAACCGTCAGGCCGCAAATCGTTGTGTGGAGCACCATCGCGGTGAGGGCGGTGTGTTCCAGGCAACCGGCGCCATTGTCGAAGAAGAGCAGCGTGCCGGACTGGTAGTAGAGCCAGGCCATGCCGAGGAAGAGGCCGAGGTCTCCGATGCGGGTGACAAGGAAGGCTTTCTTCGCGGCGTTGGCGGCGGCGGGGTTGAAGAACCAGAAGCCGATCAGGAGGTAGGAGGTGAGCCCCATGATCTCCCAGCACATGAAGAGCAGGAGGAGGCTGTTGGCGATGACGACGCCGAGCATGGCCCCCGCAAACAGGGCGAGGAAGCAGAAAAAGCGCGTGAAGTTTTCGTCGTGCTCCATGTAGCCGGCGCTGTAAATGAAGATCAGCGTGCCGACGAAGGTGACCATCAGCAGCATGACGGCGGTGAGCGGGTCTAGGAGCCAGCCGACCTTCACCCAGTCCGCGCCGAACTGGAACCAGTTGAGGTTGACGGCCTGGCGGAAGTTCTCGCCGGGAAAGTTGTGCAGGACGTGCAGGAACGCGACGACGGAGAGGAGGAACGCGATGGCCATGGACCCGATGGCGAGCGAGGCGGCCAGCTTGCGCTGTCGCTGCTTCGCGAGGGCGATGATGCCGGCGGCCACGATGGGCACGGCGGGTATCAGCCAAAGGTTTTGGACGATGTTCATCAGTACGCGGGTCAGCCTTTCATCGAGTTCATCTGGTCGAGGTCAGTGTTCTTTGTATGGCGGTAGACGGCGAGGATGATGCCGAGGCCGACTGCGGCTTCGGCCGCGGCAATGCCGATGGAGAAGATGGTGAACATGATGCCGGTGAGCGCGGCGGGGTTCGGCCCATAGCGCCAGAAGGCGATGAAGTTGAGGTTGGCGGCGTTGAGCATCAGCTCGATGCCGATGAGGACGAGGATGGCGTTGCGGCGGGAGAGCGCGCCGGCGAGTCCGACGGAGAAGATCATCGCGGAGAGCAGGAGGTAGCCGGTGAGGGGGGTCATGGGGCTTTCTCCTGTGGCATTGCGACGATGACGGCGCCGATGAGCGCGGCGGTTAAGAGGAGGCCCATGATTTCGAGTGGGACCGCGTAGTTGTGCATGAGGGCGTTGCCGATGTCTTTCACAGAGACTTCCGGCTGGGCGCTTGCTGCGGCGGTGATGTTGCTGGTGATGATCGCCCAGGCGAGGACGGCGAAGGTGGCTCCGGCGACGACGAGGCCGGAGATCCATGAAGCTGAGAGTGCGGCTTCGGCTTCGGCGTCGGGGCCGGCGCTGCGGGTCATCATGATGGCGAAGACCGAGAGGATGGCGACGGCTCCGACGTAGACGAGAATCTGGGTGAAGCCGACGAACTGCGCGCCGAGTTCGAGGTATAGCATTGCGAGTCCGACGAAGCCGAGCGTGAGCGCGAGCACGCAGTGGATCAGGTTGCGCAGACCCATCGCCGCGGAGGCTCCGGTGATGGTGATGGCGGCGAGGATGAGGAAGATGATCGACATGCGTTAGTCGGCGTAGCGGTAGGTGCGGACCTGGAGTTTTTGTTTGCGCGTTAGCGCGCGGCCTAATAGAAGGGCGGGAATGACGAGAAGCGCGGTGCAGACGATCCAGCGGAGAATACCGTGCGGCATCAGGTGCCAGATGCCGACGTCGAAGACGTTGAGCAGCGTCATCGGCAGCATGAACTTCCAGGCCAGTCCCATGAGCTGGTCCATGCGCAGGCGTGGGAAGGTTCCGCGGACCCAAATGAAGGCGGCGATGAAGGCCAGGAGCTTGAGGAAGAACCAGATGTAGGAGGGAATCCAGGTGAGGAATGAGAACGGCGCGGACCAGCCGCCGAGAAACAGCGTGATGGCGAGGCCGGAGGTGGCGAACATGCCGAGGTATTCGCCGAGGAAGAACAGCGCGAATTTGAAGCCGGAGTATTCGATGTAATAGCCGGCGATGATTTCCGACTCGCCTTCGGGAAGATCGAAGGGTGAGCGGTTGGATTCCGCTGTCGCCGCGATCATGAAGAGGATAAAGCCGCAGAATCCCCAGGGCGTGAAGACGAACCAATGCGGCAGCCAGTGCGTGTAGACCGCCTGCATGTTGACGATGGCGACGGTCGAGAGCGTGCCCGCGGCCATGATGACGACGATGGCGGAAAGGACGAGTGGGATTTCGTAGCTGATCATTTGCGCGACGGCGCGCATGGCTCCGAGCAGCGAATATTTGCTGCGGCTCGACCAGCCGGCCATGAAGACGGCGAGCTCGATCATGGAGCCGATGGCGAAGAAGAAGAGGACGCCGGAGTTGAGGTCGGTGATGACCATGTTGCGGCCGATGGGCAGCACGGCGTAAGCGAGAAACGACGCCAGCACCAGCAGCAGCGGCGCGAGGAAGTGGACGACCGCGTCGGCGGAGCGGGGGATGATGTCTTCTTTGGTGAGCGACTTGATTCCGTCGGCCATCGGCTGCAAAAAGCCGTACGGGCCGACGCGATTGGGGCCGTAGCGGTTCTGCATGCGACCTAATCCTTTGCGCTCCAGCACGGTGGTGATCGCGAAGAGCAGAGGGAAGACGAGAAGGACTGGGACTACCGAGAGGACGGCCGATGCGATGGGTTGGAACGCGGCGGGGACGTGGCCCATCAGCCAGGCCTTGGTCAGAACGAAAACTTGATCGACCGTCTGTGCGCTCATTTTTCTGCGGCGACCCCGCTTGCTGGAGCTGCTGCCGGAGGCGCGGCGGGTGCAGGTTTCGGCGCGGCGGCCTTGGCTCGTACGGCGGCTAGGTCGGCGTCGACGGTGGCGGCTTCCGTGGGGTGGATCTCGTGGTAGTAGTCGTTCGATTTTGCCAGGCGTTGCTTGGGCCACAGCAGGTCGCTGAAGCGGCCGGTGGAGGCTTCTTCAAAGGCCACATCCATCTTGATGGCGTCGAAGGGGCAAACTTCGACGCAGATCTGGCAGCTCATGCAAACGGATACATCGATGTTGAAGCGGGCGGGGTAGAACTGCTGCTTGCCTACCGCGTCCGGCTTTTTGTCGGTGCTCTTTTCGATGAAGATGCATTGGGGTGGGCACTCTTTTTCGCAGATAAAGCAGGAGACGCAGCGCAGGCCGGCTTCGGGGTCGGTGCCGTCGTAGACCAGGAAGGGAAAATTGCGGGAGGCTTCGATGCGGGGGGCGCGCTCTTCGGGGAATTGAAGGGTGGTCAGTCGATCTTTTCCGGCGTAGCTGCCGAAGAAGTTTCGAGCTGTTTCTGCGAGGCCCTTGAGGAGTCCTTCACCCAGCATGATTCTTTGAATCCTTTTCGAAAGCGCTAAGTTCGGTCAATACACTTTACCGCATTCGTTGTGGCGCGCAGGCCGGGGCTAAAGCCCTTTCGTGGTTGTGCGTTGTTTCCGCGGGCTGAAGCCCGCTGCTACTCCGAGCTGCTACTCCGAAATGCCCGCTGCTACTCCGAAATGCCTGATGCTACTCCCGGGTTGCGGGCGCTATCTGTCAACCTCGCCCATGACGATGTCGATGCTGCCGAGGATGATGACGACATCCGCAATGTTATGGCCGAGGCACATGTCTTCGAGGATGGTGAGGTTGATGAGGCTCGACGGGCGGACGCGGTAGCGGTACGGGTTGGGCGAGCCGTCGCTGATGAGGTAGAAACCAAGCTCGCCCTTGGGGGCCTCGATGCGGCCGTAGGCTTCGCCGGGTTTGGGGCGGAAGTTGCGGATCTTGGTTTTGGGGTCGGTGAACGGGCCTTCGGGGATGTCGCGGAGGGCCTGCTGCAGGATCTTGCAGGACTCGCGCATTTCGAGCAGTCGGATCATGTAGCGGTCGTACACGTCGCCGTGGTCGCCGAGCGGGATGCGGAAGGAGAAGCGGTCGTAGATGCCGTACTTGTCGACTTTGCGCAGGTCGTAGTTCACGCCGGCGGCGCGGAGCAGCGGGCCGGTGATGCCGGCGTTGATCGCCAGTTCGCGCGAGACGATACCGATGCCCTGCGTCCGGGCCATCAGGATTTCGTTGCTGGAGAGCAGGTTTTCGAACTCGTCGAGGAAGCGGGGGAAGGCGTCGACGACCTGCTGCGTTTGCGCGAGCCAGCCCGCGGGTGGGTCGACGCGGCAGCCGCCGAAGCGCATGTAGTTGCACATCATGCGCGCGCCGGTGAGGGATTCGAAGAGGTCGAGAATTTTTTCGCGCTCGCGGAAGGCGTACATCAACGGCGTGCCGCTGGCGCCCATGTCCTGCATGAGAAAGCCGATGAGGCAGGCGTGGTTTTGCAGTCGCGTCAGCTCGGCGGTGATGACGCGGAGGTACTCGGCGCGCTCGGGGACGGTGATGCCCGCGAGGGTTTCGACTGCGAGCGCGTACGCCCAGTTGTTGGTGAGGGAGCAGAAGTAGTCGAGGCGGTCGGTGTAGGGCATGGAGCCGAGGTAGGTTTCGTCCTCGGCGATTTTTTCGTGGTTGCGGTGCAGATAGCCGAAGATGGGCTTGAGCTTGACGACGGTCTCGCCGTCGAGCGCGACGTCCATGCGGAAGACGCCGTGGGTGGACGGGTGCTGCGGGCCCATGGAGACTTCGAGGAGGTTGTCGGTGAGCGAAGCGCCGGGTGGGAGCGCGATGGCGGTTGTGCTCATACGGCGCTGTCTCCGAACTTGTTGGCGTAGTGAGCCTCGGTTTTGCGGAGGACTTCGTCGTGCGCTGTCGGCTCGTATTCGTAGTCGTCGGGCTCGACGTAGTCGCGGCGCATGGGGTGGTCGGTGAACTCGTCCCACATGAGGATGCGGCGGAGGTCGGGGTGGCCATCGAAGATGACGCCGTAGAGGTCGAAGATTTCGCGCTCCTGGAAGTCGGCGCTGCGCCAGATGGGGGTGAGCGAGGGCAGATGGACGCCTTCGGCGCGGTCCTGTGTCCTCATGCGGAGGATGACGGGGCCGGTCTTCTGCTCCATCGAATAAAGGTGGTAGACGACTTCGAGGTATCCGCCGGTGAGAGATTTCTGGACTTCTTCGACTTCGGTTTCTACACCGTCGACAAGCTTCTTCACCTTCACTTTTTGCGAGACTTCTTTGACGGGCCAGTCGACGCCTGTGACGTTGGAGCAGTAGTCAAAGCCGCGCTGGTCGCGGAGAAAAGTGGCGACGGCGAACGCGTGTTCCGGCGACAACAGCAGCGAGTGCTGCGCCGATGGGCTGGGGTTCGAGACGATCTCGATCGCGCAGCCAGGAACGTTTGCTTCGATATCTGCCTTAAGCGTTTCCAGGGGTGTCCTCGGCGGGGAGAGTGATGTTGACGAGAGGCGCGCGCCATACCTCGGGGTTTTGCGGTGGTTCGAGATCGTGCGCGCCGAATTTGGGGATGATGAACTCGCTCGGCTCGGCTGCGTTGAGGTGGCGCGGGCGAGTGGCGCCGGTGAGGGCCTGCTCGTCGATGATTTTTTGCAGCGCCATAAAGCCGTCGATCAACGCCTCGGGACGCGGCGGGCAGCCGGGAATATAGATGTCGACGGGGATGTAGCGGTCGATGCCCTTGAGCACGTTGTAGCCTTGCTTGAACGGCCCGCCGGAGATGGCGCACGCGCCCATCGAGATGACGTACTTGGGCTCGGGCATCTGGTTGTAGAGGCGGACGACCTGTGGCGCCATTTTTTTGGTGATGGTGCCGGCGATGATCATCAGGTCGGCCTGGCGCGGCGATGGGCGAAAGACTTCGGCGCCGAAGCGGGCGAGGTCGTAGCGCGCCATGGTGGTGGCGATCATTTCGATGGCGCAGCAGGCGAGCCCGAAGTTCAGCGGCCACAGCGAACTGCGGCGGCCCCAGTTGTAGAGCTCCTGCAGCGAGGTCGCGAAGATGCCCTGCTTGCCGAGCTCGGTTTTGAGTGCTTCATCCATCGCTATACCTTTTGACGTGCGATCAGGACCATGTGAGTACGTTCTTGCACCAGGCCCATGCGAGGCCTTCGATCAATAGTAAGAGGAAGACGGCCATGCCGAGGCATTCGGCCATGCCGAATCCGGTGAACGCGGTGGCAAAGGGCAGCAGGAAAACGACTTCGACATCGAAGACCAGGAAGATGATGGCGTAGAGATAGTAGCCCGGCTTGAACTGCACCCAGGCATCGCCAGAGGCCTCAAGGCCGCACTCGTAGACTGCGTTTTTCGATGGGCCGGGTTTGGCGGGAGAGAACTTTTTCGCCCATATCCACGCCAGTGCGAGGGGAGCGACGGCGAATCCGATGGCCCCCAGCAGCAGAACGACGATTGGTAGATACGGTCCGGAAGTCATAAGTTCAGGTCATAGACACGGTAGCAGATTTGGGGTTTCGATGAATCCCCTTGATCCGGCATACCTGATGAATAACACAAGAGCGTTATCGTTATTTATCAAGCAGCATTTGGCACAAAGCGTCATCCCAGTTTCCAGGCGTTATGAGCCTACCGAAGGGTCCGGAAGACGTACGATCGCTCAGATGAAGACGATGGTTCAAAGTCTGCAATGAGGAAACCTTCTCTCCGCGTTTGTTTCACACTTTCTGACTCATTGCCACTCGGTGCCTTCGGCCAAATGATCATCCGCTTTGCTTCCGCCGCTGTGTCGACATTTACGCCAGCCACAGCATTTAGGAACTTGGCAAACATGCTGCGCGCCTCCTCGTTTTCCCAAAGCATCTCGTTGGCTTTATTGAGTTGACGTTTTAGCGTGGTGAGTTGTCGACTGTTCTTAAGTTCGATGAATACTGGAAAATATGTGCCGTTTTTATGTCCGACCGCGATCATGTCGGCCCGCAATTTGTTTTCCCCGGCCTCCAAGGAGAGTTCATCCATGACGAAGATAAGCTCATCGAACTCGTGGTCGAAGCCCTGGAATGCCTGATGAAGTCGAAGTCCTCCTAGCAAGGCCTCTCGAATAAGAGACGCCTGAACCCTGTGCTCTGGCTTGCCCGCGCCGGGTGTATATTCCTTGCGGTTTGCGCTCTTCGCCCTTTCCATAGCTTCGGCGAGCCCGTTGCACTTCTTGATTTGTCTACCGTCTATGTCTTTTAGATGCCCACAAGGGTTAATGACGCTGATGGACACGGGGCGAAATCCATTCCCGAGGATCCGAACATAACGGAAATCCTTCGCTAGTCTCGCGTGCTCGGGGAGTTTCTCGCGCCACTGCTTGCCACGCAAAATTCGACTCTCAATGTGTTCTGCAATCCAGTTTTGGACTTTCGGCATTATGTGCACTCCGTGCTTTCTATTTCGGTTCCTTGTTCTCTAACTTGTCGTTAACGCCACAGAGTGGGCATTTGTTGGAGCTAAAGAATCCTTCTTTTCGTTTGCAATTGGCACAAAAAAACATCCCACACGCCTTGCAATGCTTCCAATTTCCTCCGCAGCTATGACACTTTGGGCAGACGGCCATTTCTTCTCCTCTTTCACCGCATTGGCGGTATACAGGTTCGTGAACAGATTGTTAGTCCAGGACGAACGTTTTTCCGTCCATGAGTGTCGTTACATTCTCGAATTTGCTTCTGAAACCCTCCGCGTCTTCGGTATGAATCGGAACCAGCATTTTCGGTTTCAAAGCCGCAGCCAGTCTTTGCAGGTCCTTCAATGGCGCATGTCCGCTCGAATGCGCGTAGATGAACTTGACCTCCGGGTCGCTGCGGAAGGCGGAGATTTTGTCACTCCCGAAGTAGTCGGCGTGGGTTCCGTCGAGATAGCCGAGCCACTGCGAGTAGATAACGTTGACAGGAGTTGCGGCGTTCTTGAACGCATTGATGAGACGAAAGCTGGACATCTTGCCGAAGTAGAGGAAAGCTTCAGGAGTTGCGTGTAGTTCCTCACGCTTGACCCTGTAACGATAGAGTCGCTTTCTGAAGTCTCCAAAGTAGTCTGGGTTGGCCTTGAGTTTTTGGTCCTGGCTGTAGGCGGCGAAAACTCTTATCTCGGGCCAATCCATGGCAGGCGTATTTTGAGTGATCTGCCGGAGTTGTTCGAGCACCCATGCGGTGTAGATGTCGATGACGAGGAATTTGCCGGCACGTTTGCAAGCCCGGTAGGCGGAGACGATGCGGTCGATGTTTTGCGAGGACGCAAGCAAGAACGAGATGTTCTTCTGTTGTCGAATTGTCTCGAAGATTAGGTTTTCGACCGCCGTCTCGTCAGGGAAAAGATCGTTATTGCGGCGCAGCATCGTGCCTTCGAGGAAGAGGAGATCGATGTCGCGAACAGGGCGCTGTATGAGATTGTCGAAAAGCTTTCCCTTCCGGCCGTGCGAGCGAAGATCGCCACTGTAGAACAGGCGCTTGCCTTCCGCTTCGATAAGGAAAGCGTAGGCATCGGTAGCGGAGTGGTCGACGAGATAAGGCGTGATGGTGAACTCACCAATGGTAAACGGCTGCCAGGCCTTGAAGTCGTGGAAGTCGAGCGCATATCTATCTCCACCGATGAACACCTGCGGAGCGTCGATCAGACTGCGGGCCAGCCTGCCGATGTAGACCGGAGTGCCGGGCGGCAGTGTAGCCATCAGACCGAAGTGGTCTTGGTGAGGATGGCTGACCAGAAGGGCGTCAACGATAAGGCGCGAGAGGTCTACGGGCTGACTGTCAGGGTTGAGGGGAAGGCCGGCATCAAGAAGAATCGTTGTCTTTCCTGATGAGATCTGAATACAGTTTCCACCAATTTCGTGACTGCCCTTATGAATGGTGATTTTCAATCGTGCTCTATTTCTCCGTGCTCTTTCTCACACTGAACGGACACCCTTACGCGATTCAACCTCTCTGTGCCGCTCCGCTGATGCCAGATGCCTTGAATGTACCTCTATATATTCAAAATCACGGGGTTTGAATTTACAGTTTCAGAAAATAGCTGTGGGAAACGCGAGATAGTTCAGGGGGCAGAGTGCCACGTTGGAACTAGAGGCATCTCAACTCCTCACGACCTCCCGGGCGAAAATACGCGCCATCCCAACCGAACGATTTTGTAACGATAAGTCGGCTTGTCGGTAGCGATTATCGTCGTACGGGCCATACTCCGTGAAAGCGGAGTTAGACCTGCAACACGTCTCCGTCGCGGGCGACCATTTCGTACAGCACTGGATTGACGAAGAATCCGATAAAGAGCCGCGAAACCAGGCCTGCGACGATGACGATGGCGAAGGGTTTCTGCGTGTCGGAGCCGATGCCGGTGGAGACTGCGGCGGGCAACAGGCCGAGGCAGGCGACCAGCGCCGTCATCATGATCGGGCGCAGACGAAGCAGCGAAGCTTCGCGCGTTGCTGTGCGGATGTCCATGTTTTCGAGCCGCAGCTTATTGATGTAGGAAACGAGGATGACGGCGGTTTCGACCGAGACTCCCATCAGCGCCAGCAGGCCGAGGCCCGACGAGACGCTGAAGGGCGTGTGCGTAAGTTTCAGCGCGATCAGCGCGCCGACCGGCTCGGTGAGGATGACGCCGAGGGCGATCGTGATGGGGAATTTGAAGTTGCCGTACAGGGCGAACAGGATCATGAAGATGATCAGCAACGCCAGCGGGCCGATGAACTCCATCTGGTGCTTGGCTTCGAGGAACTCGCCGTACTCGCCGCCCCACGTCAGGCGGTAGCCGGGGGGCAGCGATTTCTCGATATTGCGGATGGCTTTCTGGCCGGCCTTGACGCCGCTTTCGAGGTCGCGGCCCTCGATGCTGTACTGCACGCCGATGTAGCGCGAGTTGTTTTCGCGGTAGATGAAGGACGCGCCGGAGGCTTCGTGGATGTTCGCCAGCTCGGAGAGCGGGATTTGCTGGCCGCCGGGTGTGCCGACGAGCAGGTTGCCGATCTGCTGGGCGTTTTGGCGGAACTGGGGCTGCATGCGGACGACGAGGTCGAAGAGTTTTTCGCCCTGGATGACCTGCGTGGCAGCTTGTCCGCCGACTGCGGCCTGAACGATGGCTTCGACATCGGCGACGTTGATGCCGTAGCGGGCGATCTTGTCGCGATCAACGTCGATCAGCAGGCTGGGCTGGCCGAGCTCGCGGACGACGGTCAACTCCGTGAAGCCGGGGACGTTGGCAAGTTCGCGCTTGATGTCGAGCGCCTTGGCTTGCAGGACGTTGAGGTCGGGGCCGTAGATTTTTACGGCCAGCGCGCTCTTGAGGCCGGTGAGGGCTTCGTCGACGGCGTCTTCGGCGGGCTGCGTGTAGTTGAAGATGACGCCCGGGAATGCCTTCAACTGGTTCTGGATGTCTTCTTCGAGCTCGGCTTTATTGTGGATGCGGCCGGTCTTCCATGAGGCGTCGTCGTAGGGTTTCAGGCCGACGTAGAACTCGTCGTTGAAGAAGCCGGTGGCGTCGGTGCCGTCGTCAGGGCGGCCTAGCTCGGAGCCGACATCGGTGACCATCGGATAGCGCATCAACACGTTGCGCACCTGCGGCGAGAACTTCGCGGCCTCTTCATAGGAGACGGTGTACGGCAGCGTTGCTCGGACCCATACCGCGCCTTCGTCGAGGTGCGGCATGAACTCTCCGCCGATGAAGGGCACCAACAGCAGCGTTGCCGCAAAGATCGATGTCGCAACAACCATCGTGGCTTTGGGGTGGTTGAGGCACCAGTCGAGATAGCCGGCGTAGCGGCGGCGGACCCACTCGAAAGGCTTGTTCTCGCGCTCGTGTACGCCCTTTTTGAACCACAGCGCGCAGAGGACCGGAACGAGGGTGAGCGTAAGGATCAGCGCGCCGATCAGGGCGATGGAGACGGTGTCGGCCATCGGCCTAAAGAGCTTGGCCGAGGGGCCGGCAAGGGCGTAGATGGGCAGGTAGCCGGCGATGATGACGGCGACGGAGTAGAAGATGGGGCGGTCGACATCCTTGGCGGCGGCGAGGATGACTTCCCGCAGGTCGTAGTCCTGGCCCTCGCGCTCGCCCAGTTCGCGGAAGACGTTTTCGACCATGACGAGCGTGCCGTCGATGAGGATGCCGAAGTCGATGGCGCCGATCGAAAGCAGGTTGGCGGCGGTGCCGCTCGCGTGCAGGAAGATGAAGGAGAAAAGCAGCGCGATGGGGATGGTGAGGGCGACGATGACGGCCGCGCGAATGCTGACCAGGAAGCACATCAGGACGATGAGAACCAGGGCCATTCCCAGAATCATGTTGTGCGCGACGGTGGTGATGGTGAGTTGAACGAGGTCGCTGCGATCGTAATACGGCCGGATTTTTATGTCGGGCGGGAGGATGTGCTCGTTGAGTTCTTTGGTTTTGGCCTCGACACCTTTCAGCACGTCCTGGGTCTGCTCGCCACGGCGCATCATGATGACGCCTTCGACGGCGTCGTCGGTTTTATTGAAGCCGAATTCGCCCAGTCGCGGCGCGCTGCCGATGGTGACCTCGCCGATGTCCTTCACGCGCACGGGGACGCCGTTTTGCGTGCCGACGACGACATCGCCGATGTCGTTGGTGTCGCGCATCAGGCCGAGGCCGCGGACGTTGTAGGTCTGCCCGCCCTGCGCGTAGAAGCCGCCGCCGGCGTTGGAGTTATTGACGGAGAGCTGCTGGATGATGGTGGGAACGGTGATGTGGTAGGCGTAGAGTTTTGCGGGGTCGAGCAGCACCTGATACTGCATCGTCGTGCCGCCGAAACCGGAGTCGTCGGCCACGCCGGGGACCTGTTTGTACTCGCGCTCGACGACCCAGTCCTCGTAGACTTTGAGTTCCTGCGCTGTGCGGTCGGGGCTTTGGATGACGTAGCGGTAGACCAGGCCGGACGGGCTGGCGAGCGGCGAGAGTGTGGGTGTGACGCCGGTGGGGAACGTGACTTCGCTGAGCCGCTGGAAGACGATGTTGCGCGCGAAATAATCGTCGGTGCCGTCGTCGAAGGTGAGGATGACGTCGGAGAGTCCGTAGAGCGAAATCGAACGCATGACCTGCATCTTGGGCACGCCGTTCATTTCCACTTCGACGGGCACGGTGACGAGGCGCTCGATCTCTTCGGCGGCGTGACCGGGCCACTGAGTGATGACTTCGACCATCGGGGGCGCGAGGTCGGGGTAGGCGTCCACCGGCATGTGGTGGAACGAGATCGCTCCACCGACGGTGATGAATACCACCATGAGCAGGACCAATAGTTTTTGCCGCAGCGCAAACTGGACGACGTGGTGAATCATTTAAGTCGCCTCCTAGTGCTGTATGGAGTTGGCAAACTGGAGGAACAGGCTGCCATCACCTACAACCCTTTCTCCGATGGAAATGCCCTTCAGGATCTGCGTCTGACCGCTCTGACTATTGCCGGTCTCCACGTCGCGGCGTCCGAACTGGTTGGAGCCGGAGGCGACGTAGACGAAGGGTTGGTTGTTGTCGTCGCGGAGGATCGCAGAGTCGGGAACGGCGAGGACGTTCGACATGACTCCCGCCGTAACGGTGACGGTGCAATACATGTCCTTCTTCAACTTTTCGCCGGGGTTTTCGACCACGATGCGAGCTTGCAGCGTGCGCGTGGTGGGGTCGACAGCGGGGGAGACGTAGGAGATGCGGCCGTGGAAGACCTCGGGGTACGCGTCGGTGGTGACGGTGACGTCCTGTCCGCTGCGGACGGCGGCGAGGTCGGCCTGGTAGACGTTGGCGAGCACCCAGACATCGCTGAGGTCGGAGATGGTAAACGCCTGCGTCGAGCCGGCCTGCACGACCTGTCCCGGTGAGACGAGGCGCTCGACGACTTCGCCGCTGATGGGTGCAAGCACGGGGATGAGCGCGGACGACGGGGCGTTGGCGAGGGCGGAGGGGTTCTTGATGCCGAGGATCTTCATGCCCTGCTCTGCGGCGTTGAGGTCGGCCTGGGCCTGGGTGCGGTCGGATTCGGCCTGCTCGACATCTTTCTCGGCGTTGGCGTGGTGGGCGTAGAGGTCCTTGGCGCGGTTGTAGTTTTTGTCGGCGAGGCGAAAGGAGTCGGAGGCCTTGAGGTAGCCGTCGAGGAGTTGCGAGTAGTCGGGGCTGCTGATGTCGAGCATCGGCTGGCCGGCGGTGACGTGCTGGCCGGGGACGACGAGGATGCGGCTTACAGGGCCGCCAACTTGGGTGATGACCGGCGTGGTCTTGAACGCGTCGTAGGCGACGTTTCCAGTGAGGCGCAACGTGCGCGTGAGCTGTGTGGGAACGACCGTCACCACCTGGACGTGCGACATCTGGTCCTGCGGGATGGTGAAGAGGGTGGGGGTGGCCGACGCCGCGGCTTTCGCGGAGAAGGAGGTCATCTTGCCGGCGCCATCGTCAGAATCCGAATGGCAGCCGGCTAGGGCGAGCGTAAGGGCGAGCGCCGTCGTGCAGTGAAGCCTGCGGGTGCGTGCAATCGTCATGGGAGGCTCCTGGTTCCTACGGCTTCGCGAAGCTGTTCGATCGCGAGCAGATATGTGGCGAGCGCCTGGCGGTAGGCGAGTTGGGTGGCGCGAAAGCTGCGTTCCGAATCGAGGAAGTCGAGCAGGCTGGCGGCGCCATGGCGGTAGGCGTACTCGTCGATGTCGCGGGACTGCTTGGCCTGGTCGAGATAGCCGCCGCGATAGAGGTCGATGATGTCGTTATTGCTGCGGAGGTTTTCGTAGGCGTCGCGGACGTCGGTGAGGACCTGTCCGGTGGTGAGCTTGGCCTGCTCCTGCGCCTGGGTGATGGCGAAGCCGGTGCGGGCGATTTCGCCCTGGTTGCGGTCGAAGATGGGAATCTCCATCTGGCCGAATAGGGAGACATCGTTCATCGCGGTGATGTGGGTGTAGCTGAGCTGGCCGGTGATGTCGCGCTTGGCGATGGACTTCTGGACCCGGTACTGGCTGTCGGCCAGGGCGATGCCCTGCTGGGCGGCGAGCAGGTCGGGGCGGTTCTTGAGGGCGGCGGACTGGAAGTCTTCGACGATGCCTTTGACGGGCGTGTAGTCGAAGGAGCCGGCCACGTCGTAGTCGGCGACGATGGACTCGTAGCCGAGCAACTGGCGGAGGTCGGAGAGGCCTTGCAGGCGCGCCAGTTTCGCGGTGGAGACATCGGTCTGGAACTGGAGCATCTGCAGCTTGATCTTCAGCAGGTCGCCCTCGCCGATATCGCCGTCTTTGTAGCGGACCTCGCCGATGTCGACGGTGTTCTGGAAGCTCTTGAGGTCCTGTTCCGCGAGTGCGAGG
The DNA here is from genome assembly GCA_035648695.1 of Acidobacteriaceae bacterium. Classification (GTDB taxonomy): domain Bacteria; phylum Acidobacteriota; class Terriglobia; order Terriglobales; family Acidobacteriaceae; genus Granulicella. The sequence goes on from DASRLB010000267.1 coordinate 14,505, forward strand.
GTGGACTCGGCGAGCTCGATGTTGATGAACTGCGTGGCCACGGCGAAGGTGGTGGTGCGTTCGCTGTCGGCGACCTGGGAACGGGTGACGGCGGTCTGGGCCTTGGCGGCGGCGAGGCGGGCCTGACGCTTTTTGCCGCGCTCGAAGAGATAGCCGACGCCGAGGTCGAACTGCGCGGTGTTGTCGAGGTAATCGGTGTTGAACTGGTTCAGGTTGAAGAGCGGAAGGAACTGCGAATCGCCGATAAGGACGGGGTTGGGGCGAAGGTTCGCGGTGACTTCGGAAGCCTGGTTCTGCTGGATGGTCGTCCGCAGCGCGAGCAGGGTGTGGTTGTGCTGGAGCGCCATCTGAATGGCGTCGTCGAGCGAAATGGTGACCGCCGCAGGTGCCTGGGCGAGGGTATGAGCTTGCGGGGGCGGCGGCGATTGCGCTGGCGGAGCTTGCGCATGTGCAAGTCCGAAAACAACCGCCGTGACAAGCAAAACAGCAAAATGCAAGCGTGGGAAGCGCATAGCAGTCGGCCTTCTGTCAGTAGAGGTGCGCTGATGGTCGTGCCCGGAGGCACGGAAGACATGCAACTATGCTGCGGGAGGACCGCGGGCGGGGACGAAGCGGGGGGTAGAAGCAGAGGGCGAAGTGAGGTATTGCGGTTCGACGCCCGGGCCGGTGGGAACGGGGGCGCAAAGGCGGACCGCGACCGCGGGTGTGTCGACCGCCTGATGGCTGATATGGCAGATGGGGCAGTTGTCGGAGGAAGCGGTCGAATCGGCGTGATGATGCCAGACCATGCTGAGCGTCGTCCCCAGCAATAGCGCAAGGATCGCCATGGGGAGTACGAGACGCCAGATTCGCTTTTGGTTGGCCATGTTCAGGGACGGTTCGAGGACTGCGTTGTTGCTACTGTGTGAGTTGCAACTGCCGCTCGATTAGTTTAGCCCCAATTCCCGCTTCTTGAATAGCGGTGCGCCGATGTATCGCTTCTGCGACGATCGCGCAGCCGGACCGGCCCCGGCTTACTGAAGGGTCAGGTTTCCGTTGTAGACAATGCCTGGGCAGCCCGTGGGTTCGGTAATGAACGCAAGGAGAGGCTTTGTCGGCCCCAGCGCAACGGCACCTGAGAATATTTGCCCGCTCAATGAAGGAACGCCTTCGATGTTGACTCCGAAGACAAGATAGTTATTTAGCGAAAGTGTCCCGCTACAGTCGCCGGAATAGGTGACAGAGCCGCTGAGAGGGTATTTCCCATCGACGTTTGGGGTGGCCGATTCCATCAGCGTTGCTTTGACGGTGAGCGAACCGGTCCCCTGTGGAGCAACCTGCGTCAAGGTCCCGGCGTAGGTGCCGCTGATGTTTGGGACTTCCATGGCAGCGAGCGGGACAGATGTTTGAGCGCAGGGGCCGCCGATCACCTGGTAGGTTCCTTCGAAGATCGGGGTTGGGTTGGTCGTCACCAGCGCTGTTATCGTGGCGACGCCACCCGCGATAGGCGCGGTGAGGCTGAGATTGCCGGCGCTGTCGATGGTTCCGCTCACCTGTATGTCGGTGTTGCTGGAAATGCAGGGCGTAATGCTGATGCTCAACGATGTGAGGGTGCCCGTAACTTTGCCATCGGTGGAAGAGAGGCTGCCGGACAGGTCCGCGATGGGACTGCCGATCAGCACCGGGATACCAGGCCCGGCGTTTCCTACCTCGAACTGCCAATTGCCGGTGACGTTGGGGAAAACCGTGGCCGGAGGCGCTGGGGCGCTGCCGCCGCATCCAACAAGAAGCGGAAGCGCCAGCGCGAGAATCTGGAGGGAAGCTGAGGGGCTGGAATTTAGGTAGCTCATGTCATTCCGTAGAACGGAGTCTACTGTCAACCCCGCGGGTTGATGTCATGGTTTCGTCAAAATTGTTTCAGCAGGAGATGTGATGGGTACCTTGCATCCCAAAGGTGATGGCTTGCATCATATACGTTGACAGTAAGTCACTCACATAGTAGCTTAGTGAGAGTCAAGACACCGGGCTAAGGCCCTGGGACAGAGGAAAACAGGTTATGGGAAAGATTATCGGTATTGATTTAGGCACAACCAACAGCTGCGTCGCCGTCATGGAAGGCGGCGAGCCGAAGGTGATCCCCAATGAAGAGGGTGGGCGTACGACGCCTTCTATCGTGGCGTTTACCAAGAGCGGGGAGCGGCTGGTGGGCACGGTGGCCAAGCGGCAGGCGATTACGAACCCCGAAAACACCGTGTATTCGATCAAGCGGTTTATGGGACGCCGGCTGAATGAAGTTGGCGACGAGTTGAAGATGGTGCCGTACAAGGTTGTGGCCAAGGGCGACAACGTGGCGGTGGTCGCGCAGGGCAAGGAATACACCGCGCCGGAG
>DASRLB010000268.1:0-10657 GCA_035648695.1 Acidobacteriaceae bacterium
GCACACACAGCTACCCCACTCTCATCAGCAAAAAACATCACATGCTTACCTCTCGTGAGAAATGCGGGCTAAGCTCGTTCAAACCAAACGGTGCCGGTACCGTCAACCACCCTTGGATGGGTCCACCAAACTGGCAACTGGAAACTCACAACTGGCACCTGTAAGCCAAAACCTCTAGCTCGCACCCCGGAACCTAAGCCACCGGATGCACCCCACACGACCCCCGAATAACCAGCCGTGTCGGCAGCATCATTTTCGCGGCAGGCTCCTGCACCGCGTCCTTCGCCCTGCGAATACGCTCGATCAACAGCGTCATCGAGCGCCGCGCGAGGTCGACCGGCGACTGAGACACGGTAGTCAAACCCGGCGTCACCACCGAAGCCAGCTCGAAGTCGTCGAAGCCCACCATCGCGATCTCGTCGGGGATCTTCACTTTCTTTTCCGACAGCGCCTGCAACAGAAACGACGACGTCCGATGATTGAGCGAGAAAATCGCTGTAGGACGGTCCGGTTTGGCCATGGTCGAAGCGACCCACCGGCGGACATCGTCGATGCTGACCATATCCAGTGAAATGTCCGCTTCGAGCCCGGCCGACCGCATCTCGTCGAGGTACCCCAGCACCCGCTCGCTCACTGTATAGACATTCGAGTCGTAGCCGACGCACGCAATCCGCCTGTGCCCATGCTCCACCAGGTGCCGGACAGCGCCCTCCGCCCCGCTCCGGTTCTCTACCAGCACCGCATCGGTTTCGAGGCCCGGAATAGGACGGTCGAAGCCAACGATCGGAAAATCCGGACTCTGCAATGCACGCAGTCGCTCGGAACCGTTATGCACGGAGGTCACAATCAGCAGGCCTGAAATCTGACGGCTGGCCATTAGCTCGGCTTCCTGCACTTCCAGTTCCTCGTCGCGCTCGGAGGACGCCACCAGCGTCATGTACCCGCTGGCGCGGGCAAGATGCTGCACCGTATGCGCGCACGATGCGAAGAACGCGTCCGAAAGGTCTGGAACGATAAGCCCGATGATCCTGGCCCGTCCACCCTTCAGCAACCGCGCCGCTTCGTTCTGCCGGTACCCGAGTTGAACGATCGCCGCTTCCACGCGCTTGCGCGTAGAAGTCCGCACCGACGGATGGTTGTTGATAACGCGCGACACCGTCATCACACCCACCTGGGCGAGCTTGGCCACTTCGCGGATCGTGGGACTTCGCGTCTCCGGCTTCTTCATACGATCTTCAACTGCTTCTGCAACTCCTCCAGCGAGACCTGTTTCGTCTCGGGAAAGAAGAACAACACAACGACGAACTGCACCACCATCATCGCCGCGAAGAACACGAACGGAGAAGCGCCCGAACGCAGCGCGATCACCGGAAACGCATAACTCAGAATGGCGTTCATCACCCAATGCGTTCCGGAGCCGACGCTCTGCCCCTTATTGCGCACCCGCGTCGGAAACACCTCGGCGATATACACCCAGATCACAGCGCCCTGCGAGATGGCAAAGAACCCGATATACGCCACCAGCGCCACAACCAGCAACGCCTGATGACGATGCAGATAGAAGATCGCAGCCACGCAGGACAAACACACAGCCGTCCCCGCGGCCCCGATCAGCAGCAGCTTCTTGCGCCCCAGCCGGTCGATCAGCGCCATGCCCACAAACGTAGCCAGCAGGTTCATCAAGCCGATCGCCACCGCCTGAAGGTTCGCGGAAGCATGGCTGAAACCGGCAGCCGTAAAAATGTAGTTCAGATAATAAAGAATCGCATTGATGCCGCTGAGTTGATTGAACGCGCCGATAGCGATCGCCAGCATGATCGGCTTGCCATAACGGAACCGCCCATTCATTCTCTCGAACACGGATGCGCTCTTCTGGCTCAGTTCAAGATGCAGCGAATCGCGCACTTCCTGAAGTTCCGCCTCAGGGTTCGGAGATCCCATCATCACCAGCACCTGCCGCGCTTCCTCGAAGCGGCCCTGCGTGGTCAGCCACCGGGACGAATGAGGAATGGTGAAGAGAAGGATGAAGAACAGCAGCGCAGGAAACGCTGCAACACCTAAATCCCAGCGCCACTCAACCGCTCCGAGGTTGGCAAGACCGATCAGGTAGTTGGAAAGGTAAGCCAGCAGAATGCCGACCACGATGTTGATCTGGAACGTGCCGACGAGACGCCCCCGCAGATGTCCCGGCGCAAGCTCCGCGATGTACACCGGACCGAGCACCGACGATCCGCCGATCCCCAGCCCGCCCAGAAAACGGGCGAATAAAAGCAGGTCCCAGTTCGGCGCAAACGCGCAACCGATGGAGGACACCAGATAGAGGACCGCCGTCAGCCGCAACATTTCGCGTGAGCCGAATTTCTGCCCGAGCGATCCCGCGGTCAACGCGCCGATCACAGTCCCGACAAGCGCGATGGAGACCGTGATGCCAAGCTGTGAGACCGTCACATCTCCAAACAGCGGAAGCATCCAGTGAAGGTTCGTCAGCCCGAACGTATGCGTCAGACCGGCGGTGGTGCCGGAAATCACAGCCGTGTCGAACCCAAACAACAGGCCGCCGAGCGCGCCTACAAACGTACTGCGCAAAATGTATTTATTCAATGACAAGTCGGCGCTCCCAATCGTAATTTCGCAGGCTGTGCTTTGGTGCGAGTGCGGTGAATCGGTAATTGGTTCGAGTACTCTAGGGCCAACGGCCCGACATATACCAGTGCGGTGAATCGGTAATTGGTTCGAGTACTCTTGGGCCAACGGCCCGACATATGCCAGTGCGGTGAGTCAGTAATTGGTTCGAGTATTCTAGGGCCAACGGCCCGACATATACCAGCCTAGGGCGAAGCCCTAGGTATCGTGTCGCAAGAGAACAGAGGGCTGAAGGCCCGACATATAGTGCAACAAACTAATGACTCAGGAGACTGGCAGAAACTCGCAACATCAAATTGTCACCTCAACATTCAACTCACCACTGACGCAATCACCGCTTCTTCGGCGCGTACTCAACCCTCACACTCTTGATCTCATACGGCCCAATCGGCACGGTCACACGGTCGCCCGTTACACCAAGGGCCGCCCCTTGCGGCGTCTCCAGCAAATTAGTCTCGACCGCGCCCGTCGCACCCGCTGGCAGCTTCAACTCCACATTGCCTCCCTTGCCCGCCCACTCATACATATGGAAGATCAACCCATCGCTGTCCTCAGCTTTTTTCATCGCCGTCAGCACCACGTTGTTCGCCGAAACGGAAACGAACGAATGTTCCTGCGGCATCGCACCCGGATGCGACTCCACCTGCATGGCCTTCAGCTTGTAGTTGAACTCGTATCCTCGCCGCACCGTCATCGCCTGCTTCCAGTCGCCCGCATGTGGATACAGCGCATAACTGAAGTGATGATGCCCGCGGTCCGCATCCGGGTCCGGAGACACGGGAGAACGCAACAAGCTAAGCCGCATCAGATTGCCGACCGCATCGTAGCCGTACTTCGATTCATTGATCAGGCTGAACCCATGGCTCGCGTCGCCAAGGTCCGCCCAGCGCAGCGCCGGCACTTCAAACCGCGCCTGCTCCCAGGTGTTCGCGCGCGTGGTCGGCCGCTCGATCGTTCCGTAAGGAATCTCATAGGTCGCCGACGGCCCCGAAGCCGAAAGCGCGAACGCCGTCTTCAACAGAACATGCGTCTCATGCCAGTCGATGTCGTTGACGACCTCAACTTCATCCGCTCCGCTTTCAAGCACGATCTGCTGCACAAACTTCGACTTCTGCCACGTCCGCGTAACCCGAATGACGCCGCGCATCGGGTCCCGTTCGACCACTTCAACAGAGTCGGCCTTCGTCAGCTCGGCCAGCGGATGGTCCAGCGTTCCGGGGTCGATGTTCCATGCGTCGAACTTCTTCGGCGTGTCCTTAAACGTCTGCAACACATTCCCGCAAGCGCCGGCAGCCAGTGTCTCGAAGTTCGCCTTCTTGTCGTAGAGGCTCGTGATGCATCCGGTCTTCGGGTCCACAACCACCCGCAGCGCCGCGTTCTCCAGCGTCGTTCCCTTCACCTGCAAATCGCTCGCAAAGCTGCGATGCTCCGCCGCAACATGCAGCACCTCATATCCCATCGACGGCACATCGTTCGTATGGACCAGCAGATGAAACGTATTGGTCGTCTTGTCGCTGTGCAGCACCTCGGATGGCAGAACATGGCCCGCCGCATCCATCACCGACACACTCTCCGCGGGCCGCGGCATCTGCACATCCACCGTCACATCGCCCGATCGCGCCCATCCCAGCGGATTGAAAACCAGCACAGGCACCGCACCGGCTGCACGTGTATCGATGCGCGCCGCCAAAGTACCCAGCGCCTTCGCCGATATCTCATCCGTGTTCAACCGCACCGAGTCGTAATCTTTCTGCGCGTCCTTATAGATCACGCCGATCCCCGACCCGGCAGCCAGATCGTGAAACTGGTTGAACGTAATCTTCTTCCACGCATCGGTAAATTGTTCACCGGGATAAGCATCGCCATCGAGCCACGCCAGCGACGCATACTTCTCCGCATTCAGCGCCCACTCCGAGCTCTCACGCATGTTCCGCTTGTGATTCGCCTGCGTCGTAAAAACGCCGCGATGATACTCGAGATACAGCTCGTCCTTCCACGTCGGGACCGCGAACTGCCCCGGCGTAGTCGTCGTTGGCGCTTCATAACCCTGCGCAATCTTCTTGTAGTCCCACGTTGGAGAGGCCGGCGCGATCTCCTTCTCCACCGACGCAAAGAACGGCGCCGCGGTCCCGAACTCCGTCGGCGGCACCACCTTGTCCGTGTGCAGCCAGTGCATCCCTTCGTCCAGCATCACGCGCGTCGGCCCGCCGCCGTGGTCCCCCACCCCATACAGGTCCATCATCTCCGGCAGCCCCGGCGTATAGGTGCGTGCCTGCTCAAAATCCGCGGACAGCCGCGCCGGACTTAGATTTCGATTGCCATATCCATGCGGGAAATAAGTCAGCACCTTGCTTCCGTCAGGAGACTCCCACCAGAACAGTTTGAACGGAAGTTGATTGGTATCGTTCCATGACATCTTCTGCGTAACAAAATAATCGATCCCCGACTTCTTATATATCTGAGGCAATTGCCAGTTATAGCCAAACGAGTCTGGATTCCAGCCGATATGAACATCGACGCCGTAGTTCTGCTTGTACCAGCGCTTGCCAATCAGGATCGACCGCGCGGTCGATTCTCCATCCGGCATATTCAGGTCCGGCTCAACCCACATCCCGCCGACAATTTCCCAGCGGCCTTCTTTAATACGTTTCTTGATCTCGTCATTCATCGCCGGATACTTCTGCGCCATCCACTCGTTATAAGCCGCCGCCGACTGCGTATAGGTATAGGCCGGATATTCGTTCATCAATTGCAGCGCGGTGGAAAATGTCCGCTTCACAACATCCACCGTCTCGGTCCACGGCCACAGCCACGCCGCATCGATGTGCGAATTCCCGGTGAGATGCACCGTCACCTTCTGCATCGTCGGCCGCAACGGTTCGAGCGTTGCCTGCGCAGCCTTAAGTGAGTTATCGAAATCCTGCTGATTGCCACTATCGAGCGCCTTCAAATTCACCGCATCGATGGCGCGGTCCAGCGTCGCCTGGTCGGACTTGAGATCGGTCGACACAACCGGCAGCAGCGCAGCCGCCGAGAGAAACTCCTGGCGCAAATCTTCGGGACTCGGCCGGCCATCGGCAAAATCGATCTTCATTGTCGCGTTGCCGAAGTGCTTTGCATCCGCCGTCGCCAGCAGTTTCACGGCCACCAGCACCTTGTCACCGGGCTTCGCGTTTTCGAAGAGCACGATAGACTCCATCGCATCGCCCAGAGCCACGCGCCGCCCATTGAAGTAGATAATCTCCGGCACGGCCCCATTGGCCGAGGCAGAAAAATCGAACCAGATGCGCGCGCCCGTCAGGTCATAACCATGCAGGCTCGCCGGCACCTCAACCCATTGCCGAAACCATACCGCTTCCGCCGGAAAATTCTTGTTGGTCCCTGTCAGAGGCCATGCCGCATCGTCCAGGCTGGTGCTTTCTCCGTGCGCAATGTCGCCGGTATGGACGCGCCATTGACCGGCAGGCAGGTTATTCAACTCTGCAAGCTGGTCCACCACCGCCACAGCCGGCTTCGGCAGCGACTCCATGATCTGCGCCATCTCTTGCGCGTTCTGCGCACCCGCTGTTGCTGCAAAAAAGATGACTACGGCGGCGAAGCTACCCAGGATTCGTTTCATCGTTCATCTCCCAAAAGCGTGGACGGCAGAATTCGTCGATAACGTTACCATTAAATCCCCTGCATACGAAACACCAATCCTATCTTCTCTGAGGGGCAAGACGACGAAAACGACCGGCCAGGAGGCCGTCAGTATGTCAACCGCCACAAAGTCGCATTTTTCCGCAAAAAGGGCGCAAAAGGACACGAAGTCCACTAATTTCGCGAAAATGTCGCTAAGTGCCCCACAAAGACATCATTTGGTTGAAAAACGCCATTTTCGGTCGCTATGTGGCATACAAAAAGATCTCCATTCTCCTGTTCCGAACAGGGGAAATTCGACGATCCACTCTCCCCCAAATGCACGGAAGCTCAACAATATAAAGGGTTAACATCGGAAGCGTCGCCCGCAGTCCGCCAACCACCCTCTCTCGGCAAAGACATCGACGCGGTACGATGACGGAAGCGGCCGGGCAGAATCTCTGAACTCGGTAACATAATCGACGAGGAGGAAAAGTAGATGCGGGCTCTGGCACTGGATATAGGCGGCACCCACATCGGCTGCGGCGTGGTGGACGACCATCGTCTGCTGGCTGAAACGTCGGTCGAGTCCGAGGGCGCTTCCAGTCTTGCATCTCTGCTGCCGGTGCTGGCGGAAACGCTTCGCCGCCTGCTGCGTGAAGCCGGCATCACCGCGGTCCAATGCGGCGGCCTGGCGATCGGCTATCCGGGTATCGTCGATGCGCGCGACAACAATATCCACTCCACGCTGAAGAAGTATGAGGACGCACCGAATATCGACCTCACCGCGTGGGCATTTGAGTCCTTCGGGCTGCCGCTCCGCGTCGAGAACGACGCGCGCATGGCGCTGCTCGGCGAGCAGTATGCCGGGGCCGGTCGCGGCGTCGCCGACGTGGTCATGATGACGCTCGGCACGGGAATCGGCAGCGCAACCATTCTCGGCGGCCGCATCCTGCGCGGGGTTCATGCTCATGCGGGCTGTCTCGGCGGACACCTTACAACGAAGTTCGACGGCCGTCTGTGCCACTGCGGCAACATCGGCTGCGCCGAGGCGGAAGCGTCGGGATGGTCGATGCCGCTGACCGCGCGCAACTGGCCGGGCTTCCAGAACAGCATCCTCGCCACCATCGACAAGCTCGGCTTCCGCGAACTCTTTACCCACGCCGAAGCCGGCGACGCGGTTGCCCTCGCCGTGCGCGATCGTTGCATCCGCGTATGGTCGGCGAACGCCGTTTCGCTGGTCCATGCCTACGACCCGGAGATCGTCCTTGTCGGCGGCGGCGCCATGAAGAGCGGCGCGATCATCGTCCCCGCCATGCAGGAGTACATCGACCAACACACATGGTCGAGCTGGGGCAAGGCCCAGGTGCGAGCCGCCGAACTCGGCAACTCGGCCGCCTTGCTGGGAGCTGTCCCATTACTCACGGAGGAGATGCATGTCGCGCCGATCCAACTACGATAAGTTCCCGTTCGTCGCCTCCGGATCGAGCGACGAATGCGCCGCCGGATGGGACGCGATCGCGCCTCTGCTCGCGGGCGCAGCCGTGGTGTGCGTGGAATGTTATCCCGGCGCCGACACCATCGAAGTGGCTGCCGAATTGGCGCGTCGCCTCCAACCCACAACGCTGTTCCTGGCCGCAGACGCATACAAATCGGCCGACGCAATTCAGGGGATGCTCGCGCCGCATCTTGGCGCCGACCGCGTCTTCGGCCACATGAACGGCCTCACGCTCGACGACTGGTTTGACACCGACGCAACGGAGCGGATGCGCGCAAACATCGTCGCCGCAGCCGCGCGTGGAGCGGTCCTCGTCGTCGGCTCCGGCGCTGCCTTGCTAACGCCGCAACACGACGTGCTGGTCTACGCCGACATGGAGCGCTGGGAAATCCAACTGCGTTATCGCCGCTTCGAGCTGGGCAACCTGGGTTGCGACAACAACGAAGCGAGCTTCGCGGAGAAATACAAGTGCGGTTTCTTCGCCGAGTGGCGCGCCGCCGACCGCCTGAAGAAAACACTGCTGCCCTCGCTCGATCTTCTCCTCGACACCAACGACGCGCTGCACCCCAAAATGATCTCCGGCGAAGCCTTCCGCGACGCTCTCGAAAATGCGGCGCGACGGCCATTTCGGGTGGTGCCTTACTTCGATCCGGGGCCGTGGGGGGGCCATTGGATGGAGCGGGTCTGCGACCTGCCCAAGGGCGCGCCCAACTACGCCTGGTGCTTCGACTGCGTCCCCGAGGAGAACAGCCTGCTGCTTGGCTTCGGGGATGTGCGCGTCGAGATTCCGGCCATCGACCTCGTGTTTATGCATCCGCGCGAGTTGCTTGGCGACGCCGTCCACGGGCGTTTCGGTACCGAGTTCCCCATCCGCTTCGACTTCCTCGACACCATGGGCGGCGGCAACCTTTCGCTACAGGTGCATCCGCTGACCGAGTACATCCAGGACAAGTTCGGCATGAACTACACCCAGGACGAGAGCTACTACCTGCTGGACGCCGAGCCCGGAGCAGTCGTCTATCTCGGCCTCAAGGATGACATCGACCGCGGGGCGATGGCCGGCGATCTGCGGGCCGCACAGAATGAGGGCGGCGACTTTCCCGCCGAGCTATACGTCAACCGGTTCCCCGCCAAGCCGCACGACCACTTCCTGATTCCCGCCGGGACGATACACTGCTCCGGCGCCGGCAGCATGGTGCTCGAGATCAGCGCAACCCCGTACATCTTCACCTTCAAGCTGTGGGACTGGGGCCGTCTCGGCCTGGATGGGCGTCCGCGGCCGATCCACATCGACCACGGCCTGGCCAACATTCAGTGGGACCGCACCACGGAATGGTCGCGCACCAACCTCGTCAATGTTTTTCGCACCATTGCTTCGGGCCGGGGGTGGCGAGAGGAGTCCACCGGCCTGCACTCGCGGGAGTTCATCGAGACTCGCCGCCACTGGTTCACGGAAAGGGTGCCGCATCGCACCCACGGCGGTGTCAACGTGCTCAACCTGGTGGAAGGCGAAGAGGCCATCGTCGAGAGCCCCACCGGCGCATTCGAGCCGTTCGTCGTCCACTACGCCGAAACGTTTATCGTCCCGGCGGCCGTGGGCGCATATACCATCCGCCCTTACGGCCTGGCTGTTGGGACCGAGTGCGTCACGATGAAAGCCTTCGTCCGTACCGAGCCGTTTGCCGAAGCGATTTGAGGGCAAGCTCAAAAGCTCCCAGCCTCTGCAAAAACCCAGACCCAAAACCGGGCGAGGGCCTACGGCACCTTCACCGGCCTAAAACCCTCCACCGGAAATAGCCCGGTAGGATAATCCGCCGTCGGAAATTCCTTCTTGAACGTAACCCTTACAAAAAATCCCGCCGAGACCGTGTTGTAGTGGTTCGCATTGTTCGCACTTACAAACGCCCCCAGAAACCAGTGATCGGTCGCCTGGAAAGCTGCCCGCGCATCCAGCGAATAGTTCGCCTCGGTCATCGAGTTCACCGGAAACACCGCGCAGGCGCTCGCCACAGCCGTCGTGCAACCCGACGCAAACTCGGTCTGGATCGGCAGATCGAGCGGGAAGTAAGCCTGGCTGGCTTCCTGGAACGTCTGTATCCCCGCGCCGCCCGAAACCGTGTAGTGGAAATACGTCCCCTGGTGCCCGCTGAAGGTCACCGGGACCGCTGCCAGGAAGTACGCATTGGGGCTGAAGTATCCGCCGAGGCCGTACGTCTCTCCGCGCTCATTGTGGTTGAAGTGCTCGCCGAACATCGTCGCCCCAACGTTCAGCGACCCCTCGTCCTTCCACGTCTTCGCCCGGAAAGTTGCGCCGGCGGTCCCATCGAACTTCCGGTTCTCCAGCACATGGAACCCGGTCAGGTCGGCGCCCTCAGCCTGTACATATATCGCCGACTTCTCGCTCCCGAAGTCGAGCCTCACACCGCCTCCCGTCTCGACAACGCCGCCCCAGATATTGCCATTGGTAAACGAACTCCCCGGATCGCGCAACCCAGCCCACGATAGCTGCGTCTCCTTCACCGAGTCGCGCCCGCCATACATCGTAAAGTGCCCATTCCCCGGCTTCCACCGCGCCCGCCCAATCAGGTTCGACACCAGGAACTCGTAAGGCGTATATCCCGCAGCCGCCGAGAAGGTGTTCGTCACCATCTGCAACTCGCCGCCAACGCCGGTCGCGAACTGCTGCTGTGGAGGATTGATCGCATTCCCCGGCAGCGTCCCGAGTACCGGCTGCGTCCCCCGCGTCCCACTCGACGTATCCAGCACGCCCGAGTTCAGGCACACTCCCATCGGCACGACCGTGAACCGCACCTTCCGGTCGGCAATCACCGAGAACTCACCCGAAGCCTGCAACGCCGCCAGCCGGTCGATCCCCGGCGTCCCGGTCCGATACCGCCC
>DASRLB010000269.1:0-15274 GCA_035648695.1 Acidobacteriaceae bacterium
GCGGTAATGCCGCCGGCGAAGGTCATAAAGCAGACGAAGATATTGTTGGTCATAATGGCGGACGACTCCTGCGGCTTGACGCTGAGGATGCTGTCGGTCCACATCTTGTGCTTGTCGAGGTTGGCGTAGTTCTGCGGTCCAAAGTGCATGAGGAAGTACGACGTGCCGAAGTCCGGACGGACAATGGTGACAATAGCGCCCAGCGCGGCCGCCCCCACCGTGACGGCAACCGCCAGCACCACGTATCCGCTCATGCGCCGCAACAGGCGCGGATATCCATGCGCGAAAAAGTCCCACAGGCTGCGGAACCCGAGCTGCCGCCCGGAGTAAACGAAGTTGTGCGCGCGGCCCACCAGCCGGTTCAGGTACTGCTCCAGATTGCGCGCCGCGCCGTCGGCCCGCGCCGCGCTCAGATCCGCAGCGGACTGCCGATAGAGCAGCCCGAAATCGCGTAGGTCATCGCGGTCCAGCGACTTCACGCCATCGGTTTCCACGCGCCGGGTTAGCGCGTCGAGACGATTCCAGTTATCCTTGCGGAGATCAATCCAAAGGTTCGAGATCATGGAGTTTCAGCAAACAGGCTTCGCCGACCAGCTTAACATCGAAACGCCCGAGCAGGTAGACCTGCGCTTTCCGGTCGCCGGAATCGGCAGCCGTTTTGTGGCGTTGTTGATCGATCACCTGATCCAGATCGCCACGTTGATCATCATCGTCCTCGCGCTTGCGCTGCTGCCCGGCGACAACCATGCGGCCAAGGCCGCGGAGTTCGACACCGCTACAAAGTGGTTCCTCGCGGCCGTCACGTTCATCGTCTTCTGCCTCATCGTGGGCTACTTCGCGCTCTTTGAGGCGTTCTGGCATGGCCAGACGCCCGGCAAGCACGTCATGAAGCTGCGCGTCATCAAGGACAGTGGCCGGCAAATCAGCCTCTTCGAAGCCCTCGCGCGCAACCTCCTGCGCTTCATCGACCTTCTCCCCGGCTTCTATTTTGCCGGCGTAATCACGATGCTCTGCAACCGCAAGAACAAGCGGCTCGGCGATCTTGCTGCCGGGACCATCGTCGTACACGAACTGCCGCCGGACGACCGCGCGTCGGACGCCTTCCTGAGCGGAGAGACCTTCTTCGCCAAGCAGCAGCCCAAGCCCGAAGGCGCTCTGCCGGCCGACGCCATCGCTCGCCTCGAACCCGCGGACCTGCATGTGATGGAGACCTTCTTCACCCGCGCGCTCGACCTCGACCTGCAGACGCGCGCCGCGATGGCTGCCCGCATCGCCGCGCGCATGGCCGCGAAGATGAAGGTCCCGCTGCCGGAAGGCAATCCGGAGCGCACGCTCGAAGCCCTGGCGAAAGCCATGCGCGGAACAGGCCGCCGCTTCTAGCCTCGACAGCCTTCGCGCGCATCTGACACCGAAAGGTGTCGCAATGCCAGGCGTAGAACCCATCACCGGAATCCCCCAGCCGCCGCCGGTCCAACCCGGCGCGAAGCTGGACCCCAAAGACCACACGGTCACCCACATCGACCCAGTGCGCCAAACCATTTGGGACTACGTCTCGGGCTCGCCATTGCATAATCTTTGGGACTTTCAGGGCGCGTCGGCCTGGGTCGTCATGGAGCGCACCTTCAAGTCGTTCATGGAAGACAACCTGCTGTCTCGCGCCGCGGAACTAGGGTTCTACTTCCTGTTCGCGCTGTTTCCGACGTTGCTGTTTGCGTCGAGCATCCTCGGGCTGGTCGCCAAACGCGCCGACACGTTCTACGTAGCGCTGCTGCACTATCTCGCCATCGTCATTCCGCACTCCGCGTTTCAGATGGTCATGGAAACCTTCAACCAGACCACTCAAGCCGCAACCGGAGGCAAGATCACCTTCGGCCTGGCCGCCGCGCTGTGGTCGGCGAGCGTGGGCTTCGCCGCCATCCAGGACACCGCCAACACCGTCTACAAAGTGAAGGAGACGCGCCCCTACTGGCTGGCCAAGGGTCAGGCGATCCTCGTCACGCTGCTGTTGAGCCTGGTGGTTTCGGTGACGCTCGCCGTCCTGCTCGGCGCCGACTACATCGTGAAGCTCGTCCACCTCACCGGGACCCGCCACTTCCTCGTCGTCAGCGAGGTCGTTGCGGTGGAAGCCTTCGCGTGGGTCGTCGTGTTGGCCATGCTGATGCTCATCTTCGCGCTGATCTACTACTACGCGCCGGACGTGAAGAACCACTGCTGGAACTGGCTCTCGCCGGGGGCAGCCGTCGGGATCGCGGGCTGGTTCGCCGCGTCCATCGGCCTGCGCGTGTATCTGCATTACTTCAACAGCTTCTCCGAAACCTACGGCTCGCTTGGCGCGGTCATCATCCTGCTGACATGGTTCTACATCACCGGCCTGATGCTGCTCACCGGCGCCGAGATCAACGCCGAAATCCAGGCAGCCGTCGCGGAAAAGAAGCTGAAGGAAAGCGGCATATTGCCGGTCGAAGCGACCACCGACGCCGCGCACCCGGTCGTCGTGGACCCAAGCCCGGCAGCGTGAGCGGAGCTACTTCGTCATCGGTTGCAGGATGTCGTCCAGCCTCGCCGATGTGCCGTCGACGCGTTGCAGGTCGGGATACTTTTCGCCGTCGTGGTAATCCAGCTTTATGAGCTTGTAGTAGCCGGTGTTTTCCACGATGAACTCCATCGCCGGTCCTTTACCCTTCGCTTCCTTGATCGCGGCGCGCAACAACGCGGGACTGAACGCGCGGCCATTGACGGCAACGATCTTCATGCCGGGACCGAAACCCGCTTTGTCGCCCACGCCACCGACGATAACGTCTGCGATATGACCATCGCCTGTCACTTGAAGACCGAGCGAGAAGCGCGTGTCGATGCTGCCGCTCTCCGATTCGCCCAACTGCGACCAGTAGTTCGGATGGTCGAGATACGCCAGCTTGTAGCCGCTGAGCGCATCGATGCCGCCAATTTCCGGCGCATGAAATTCGTTCGAGTCCAGGCGCTTACGCAGAAAGCCCGCCCAGTCGTACGGCACCACAGCGTTGAGTCCGGCGACGATGTCCTCGAAGGTATACGGCACAACCTTGGGAGGCGTGTTGCCGCCGAGACCTTCGAAAGCCGCGGCAAAATCGTTGAGGCTCTTCTTGCCATTGGTCTTGTCGCGAATGACGAGATCGGCCTCCAGCCACAGCAACTCGCCCTCGTCGTAATAGTCCGTATTGCGCCGCCAGTTGTCGTACGCGCCGCCGGTCATGTAGAGCACCTGCGCCATCGTCGCCGTGTCCTGCAAGTCGCGCCATGTGCGTCCGGGACGCACATCGTTCAAGTATCCAGCGACCGTGGCGAGCCGGCTGCGATAGATTTCAGGCGACCAGATACCGCAACGCGCCGCCAGCACGTCGCCGAGATACTCCGTCAAGCCCTCGTACACCCACAGCAGATCGCCTTCCATCGGCTTCTGATAGTTCGGCGTCGCAAGTCCCGCGGGACGGCGATACTTGCCATTCCACGAGTGCGTAAATTCATGCGGCAGCAGCAGGCCATTGGCGATGAACTCATTGTCGTCGGAGAAAGTGTTGTGCGCCACGCGATCGTCGGAGGACTGATGATGCTCAAGGCCAAAGTGCGCGACTTGGTCGGACAACGTGACGAGGAAGTGATAGGAACCGTAGTGGCGCGACTTGTATAGTGCGCCCGTCTCATGGATGAGTTTGGAGAACTCGTCGATGTGTTCCTGCGAGAGGGCAATGTCCTCGGGGCCGTCGCCGGCGAGGTCGAGGAAATGCTTCGGCGTAACGTCGGTGGCCAGAGGAATCTCGCGGAACCAGCGGCCAGCGAGGACAGGGGAATCGATGAGTTGTTCTAGGGAGACAGTCTTAAAGCTGGCTTCGTTGTGGCCAGCCTTCTTATCCAATTTTCCGAGGGGCTCAAGCGCAGTGCCAAACTTCCAATCCGTCGGCAAATTGATTGACGGAGTGACCATCACATCGCTCGCGTGCATGCCTTCCGTAAACGGA
Source organism: Acidobacteriaceae bacterium (assembly GCA_035648695.1). Taxonomy (GTDB): domain Bacteria; phylum Acidobacteriota; class Terriglobia; order Terriglobales; family Acidobacteriaceae; genus Granulicella. The sequence goes on from DASRLB010000269.1 coordinate 3,996, forward strand.
TACACCATCACGGAATTCCAACTCAGAAGCGCCAAGTTCGCGCTGGTCGACGCTCCAGACGAGAAGCCGGCCGCAGCCGCCGTCGCCAGAAAGTCCATCTTGATATCGAGCTTCGTCACGCCCGCCGGAACAGTGACGCGATACGCGAACATATCGACCTTGTCGCGCTCCCACTTCACCGGCTGGCCGTTAGCGGAGATCGTGAACCCAGCCTGATTGTCGATCGGTCCCGACGGCATATGCTCCCCTGGAATCCACTTGGGATAAACCAGAGTCATCGGCCCCGGCTGCACGGGGATCGTCTCGGTCGCATGGAGAATTTTGCGGGGCGCGTCGGTTAGATCTACGTGAAGCGTAATAGGCGTTTGCGCTGGGGACGCGACCGTAAGCGAAAAGACGGCGACAAGAGCGAAAGAGAACAAACGCATGCGCGAACCTCGAAGAAAACTTGTGGGACAAGTGTAAATGGGATTCTAGCGACCAAGCGCTTTCGCCGCCGCAGCCTCCGCGGCAAGTGTTTTCGCAGCCCACGCTTCGTACGTCAGCGAGTCTCTCAGCCGCAGCCATTCGGCCTCCGGCAGCACCATCAGGTCACCCCGCGAAATCCCCGGCAGTCCCATACCGACAGCGTCCAAGCCGCCCTCGCGATCTTCGCGAATGTAGTTCCGCGCGATGTCCACGCCATTCGCCTTGGCCCATGTGCTGATGTGCGTCGTCCCTGCGGCGGCGATCTTCGCATCCGTATTCCAGAACGCGAAATGAAGCTGCCGGTTCACCCACCGCACGCCGTCCTCATCGACCCACGACGGCCGGTGGCTGATGCCCGGATAAAAAATCGTAGTGAACATGTCTTTGTCCGTCCCGCGCAGCGCGATGGCCCGCGCCTGAACGTCATTGAACCACGCGGCGGTGTGGTGCGGAATGTCCATCACGGTGTCCGCGTCGCCATTCATCACCAGCAACGGCCCGCGATCGGCGTGCAGGTCGTACAGCACCGCGCCACGGTCTCCCAGCCCGATCAGCGCCCGGTATGGAGGCCCCTGGCACGGCAGTTTATTCGAGTCGTAATACTGCCCCGGCCCATCGAAAACGCCCCCGCCAGAAAGCAGCACAGCGTGTACGCGGCTGTCATACGCACCCTCGATCCCCGCGACGAACGCGCCCATCGAGTAACCCGCAACCGCAATGCGTTTCGCATCCACCTCAGGCTGCGCGTCGAGATAGCCGACCGCCTGCATCAGGTCGACCTGCATCAAACCCGCCAGTCTCCGCCCCCAGTCGTCATGTGGCAGCGGCGCGGGCGGCGCCACGTCCTTATCGTGCGATCCGGCGCGGCTTTTGCGGTCGATATTGCGCTCGCCCTCCCCGATAGGGTCGTACGTGACGACGACTGCGCCGGCCTTCGCGAACATCATGCCACTGTAGAAGGCATACCAGCCGAACTTGTCGGAACCGTGGCCGTTGACGATGACGATCCCGGGCAGCTTGCCCTTCCAATGCATCACCTTCGGATCAGGGCGATAAACGACAGCCGGGACGATCATGCCGTCCGCCGTCGCATACGTAACGCGTTCGGCGAGAACTCCCGGCGTAGGAGAAAACGTGCTCCAAACCTTGGCATCGAGCGCAGGCAGATGATCGGGAACATAAAGCTGGTGACGAATTTCCGCGCGCCACCTGTCGTCGCGGGCCTTGTAGCTCTGCGCTCCCATCGCGGTGGCGGCGAAGGCAGAAGTCAACAGCAGGGGATACAGCTTCTGCATATGTGCTCCAGGCGGTCGAGAAAAGGATAAACCCCCGTGCGCAGCCTCCGCTCAGCTACAATCGGGCACGTCCATGAATCTCTACGTCGTTGTTCTCGGCATCATCGTCCTTACGCTGCTTGGCGTCTCTCTCGCGCGCCTGGGCAAAGTAAAAACCAAAGCCGATTATCTCGTCGCAGGCCGCTCCCTGCCCGCATTCGTGCTGGTCTTCACGCTGCTGTCGAGTTGGATCGGCTCGGGCTCCCTGCTCGGCGGCGCGGAAAACGCCTACAAACACGGTTTCGCCGCGTTGTGGCAGGGCGGCGGAGGTTGGGCCGGCCTTGCCCTGATCTACTTCATCGCCCCGCGCGCCCGCAAGTTCGCGCAGTTCACCATCCCCGACCTGCTGGAGTCGCGCTACAACCAGACCGCGCGCGTCCTCGGCGTCATCGCCATTTTGTTCGCCTATACCGCCATCACCAGCTACCAGTTCATCGGCGGCGGCGACATACTCCACCTCATCTTCCCCCAAGTCACAGCCGTCGAGGGCCAATACACTCTCGCCGGTTTTGTTATCGTCTTCACGGCGATCGCGGGCATGGGCTCGGTCGCTTACATGGACGTCGTCATCGGCCTGCTCGCGACGGTCACGATGATTGCGGCGTTGCCAGTGCTGATCCACCTGGCCGGTGGCTGGAGCAATGTTCACGCCCTCCTTCCCGCAAGCCACTTCAAGGTCTTCGGCGACATTCACCCGTTCCAGAGTTACTTCACCGGTCCTGTCCTCGCCGATGGGTCGCGAGAAAAGGTCCAGTCGGCCCTCGAAATCTTCCTTCCCACCTGCCTGCTGATGCTCGGCAACCAGTCGATGTACCAGAAGTTCTTTTCCGCCAAGAGCGAAAAGGACGCCACCCGCGCCACCGTCGGCTGGGTCATCGGCACGGTGATCCTCGAAACAGTGATCGTGGCGCTCGCAGTGGTAGGATCGGCGCTGTACCCGACCGGCGAAGTCCATGATCGCCCCCGCGAGATTCTCGCCTACACCGCAGTCCACGGCTTTGGAGGCTCGAAAGTCCTCAGCATTCTCGGCGCGCTGCTCGTCGGCGCAATCTTCGCCAAGGTCGTTTCGACCGCCAACAACTACCTGTTCTCGCCGGCGACGAACCTGGTCAACGATGTCTTCGTGCGCTATATCAAGCCGGAGGCGAGCAACAAACAAGTGCTGCTGGTCTCGCGGCTGATGGTCGCAGCCCTCGGCATCTGGGCGCTGTGGCAATCGCTGGGGACCAAGTCCGTGCTGGCGAAGTCGGTTTACGCCTACACCATCTATGCGGCGGCGATTACCCCTGTAGTCCTGGCCGCATTCTTCTGGCGCCGCGCCACGGCATCCGCTGCCGTGGCCAGCATAGCGGCAGGGACCGTCGTCACCATCGGATGGGACATGATCGCGCCGCATCTGCCGCAGATCATCGGCGAACAGGACGCCATTCTTCCGGCGCTGCTGGCATCGCTGCTGTGCCTGTTTATCGTCAGCATGGCGACCCCACCGCCAAGCGCCGAGAAGCTGGCGCCGTTCGCCTCATAGCGGCGGCACAGCACGCATTGTGATGCGCACCAGCCGTCCGCGGCTCTTGAGCGGAAGACCGCTCTCGGAACGGCTGGCCTCCACGTAGCCAGGGAATTCCACCTCAAAGCCATGCAGATACCCACACGGAGCATGAACGCCGTGCGCCGCCATCTGGCGTCCGCAGAGGATCACTCGGCGCAACGGGCTGGTCCGTCCGCTCACCGCCGGAAACGCGGCGCGGCCCCAGCTGTCTGCGGTTGAGAACGAGAACGATGTTGTTCCGGAAATGGCGTAATCGTGCCGCACTTGCTCGACCTGCGCCGATGCCAGGCCTTTGCCGGAGGAGTCCTCGACCAGCACCTCGTATCGCGGCATCAGCACGACGTTGCGGGGCATGCAGAACCAGAACCCCAGCACAAAGCCGCACAGCCCGGCAAGGTAATGCTTCCAACTCATATACCTGAACTGTACCGCTTCCGCGCCCGCTCTCCTGGAAATCGACAACAAACACGCCGTTTGTGCCTTGGGCGGCGACAAACGGCGTCTCTTATCCAATAGGGCTATGGTCCCTGCTTACTTCAACGGCGCAAAGAAGCTCCACGAGATGCCTCCCGAGGGAGACGGATCGCTGCGCAGACCCACATTATTCATCTGGACCAGAACGTTGCCGTAGACGATGAGCCTGCTTGCACTTCCATGTCCCGGGAACGGTTTCCATTTCAAGCCGCCGCTGAAGTTCGCGGTCGTATAGGTGACCGTGGACTGGTTAAGCGTGACGAGCGTTTGCGTGAGGGCCCCCGGTGTGTTGCTCGACGTGGCGCCGCAAACAGGGGTGGAAATAGTTACCGACGACGCCGGAATGGTCTGGCAACCCGGAGTGATATAGGGCGAGTTCACAAACTCATTCGCCAGGATGTCGGTCGAAGCCGTGACGTGGCTCCCCATCGCTATGTCGACGCCGCCGCCATACTGTGCTCCGCCGGGCAGGTTCAGGTTCGGGCCCGCCCCCGTGGGGTTGAGCAGCACGGACTTCGTATTCCATTGGTAGCCGAACTTTGCATGTGGGGAAACCTCGGCTTTGTAAGCGATAAGCCCGTACAGGTTGAAGCCATAGGCACCCGAACCGAGATAGTTCAAGGCATCGCCCGTCTCAAAGCGCATCGCACCGCCGACCGCCATGGAACCGCGCTTCGATGCGCCGCCACTCCACACCTGCTGCTTGACGTTCACCGTCACATCGCCCACTCCCGAAGCGGTGCCCGGGACATAGTTGTCGGCAAAGGTTTGGGAAAATCCCAGCGTGTTCTGTGGAGTGATGTAATACGTTGTCTGGTTCAGGGTGCGGGCTGCGATGGAGACGTGCGAGAACGGAACGATCACGGTCAAGTCTGTCTTCTGCCCAATGCCATAGGTCGCCAGCACCACATATTGGTTGACCTTGAGCCTGACGCTCTCGATTTGGGACACGATTTGGGTCGGGAAATCCAGGGCGCCCGTCCCTGTCGTATAGACGAACGGGATGTTTCCGATCGGGATCCCGTCCAGATGGTTGAAGTTGAACTGTTGAATGCTGGAGGCGACGACGAACTTCCCCAGTCCCCCCGTGTCGGGGCGATCGATAAGTATGGAACCAAGGTTCTTGTACGGCGCGCCGCCCAGGGTGATATAGCCTGGAGCGGACGTGGACAAAGGAAGCTGGCTGAGTTGGGCGCCGATCGGTCCGTTGAAGATCGATGCTTGCTGCTCCGCTGCAGCTTTACCGATGCCGTTTGAAGTGGCGCCCGATCCGAACGGCACCTGGCAGATCAGCTTGGTCGCAGTGCTGCAATCCACTTGTGCCTTCGCCGCGACACAGGCTAAACACCCCACGGAGATAAAGATCATTTTCCGGCCGACGTTCATCATATTCTCCTTCATTCTGCGGTTCCTCGTTAGCTGCCGGGACTGCAACGCCCATCTGCTTGAATTCATCACTGGTAGGTGTTCGGAAAACGGGGCCGGCTTCCTATGCTTGCATCACAAGAATTCTCTACATATCGAAGAGGCCGGCGATGCCTTCGCCGGCCTTCGCTGCCTAGTTTGTCGTCGTGGCATTGCTGATGAACACCGGGATCTCGGCAACGGTCGCACCCGCAGAGTTCACGATGTGAATCAAATAGGAGCCGGTGAAAGCCGACGGGTTATTTTGATTCGGGTTGAGGAAGCTGCCGCCGCCGCACCCTGTAGTCTGCAGGATGGCGATTGCCATCAAGAACATCCCGAGGCTCCGAACCAGCAGCTTCCGTTGCTTTCTGAATGCGGGCAACAGACCGAATAGAAGCAGGAACGGCGCTCCCAGCGTCGCGGCGATGACCGCACTGTTCCCAATCTCCAGTTTGGCGGTCCCCTGACCGGCCGTGATCGTTACCTTGTAGGCACCGGTCGCATCCGGCCCAGACACCAAGCACGCTATCCCGATTTGGGCAAACGTGCTGTGGCCAGCCGCCGGTGCATACGTTCCATCGGCGGCGGCCGTTAGGACGTTGCTACTATCGCAAGTGAGCGTCGATGAGGACTTCGCAAGCGTCGGCGGAAGGATAAATGTTGTGGAGTTGCTGCCGACGGAACCCACAAATAACGTGGTCGGCCGGGCGATGACGGTGACGTTCATCTGCGCAGTGTGGAACAGGGCAGTATTGCTGAAGTCTTCGACTGTCACCACGGCGACGTAATCGCCTGCCTGCGTAGTTGTCGTTGCGCTATTCGTTGCCGTTGTGGTAACGAGTACGCCAGTGCTTATTTTACTCGGGTCCGGGTTGTTGGGAACGCATGTGATGCCTTGGACGGGGACCGTCGGGAGCGCGGGGGGAGTGGGGGTGACGTAGACAGTGCAAGCGGTGACAGAGGCCGACTCGCTAGTGAGCGGAATCAGAGGCGTCCAAGAGAGCGTGGCCACGGTCGTCTGAAGCGGTATGAAACCGTCCCCCAAGCTCGTGTTGCTGAACTGCTTGAAGGAGTTGCTTGGCCCCACGATGGCGGTGGCCTGCGCCAGTGTGAGTGAAGAAGCCGCCGTCGGGGGGACTACAAACGAATTGCCATTCACAAGCATCGCGGGGGTGAAATTCAGGATCGTCTGGGTTATGCTTTGGGCAGCCTGAGAGTAGTTAGGATCAAGTTTGTCAACGTTATAGGTCGCCGTAACCGTGTAGTCTCCGGAGACGTTGGAGGAAACGTTGGGGGGGAACGTCATCACGCAGGACTGCGTCCCGCCGACCGACTGCAGTTGGGCGACACAGGGAGGAGGGGGTGCCTGGGTGGTGAGAACCGCCTGGGTGGTGAAAACGAAGTCACCAGATGGAGGCGCGCCGGGGCCGGTGGCCGTAGCCGTGAAGGTAACGGTTTGCGTCGCAATGCTGGTGGGGTTTCCAGTTACGGGGGGGTTAGGCGCAGATGGAGATGTCAACCCGACGTGCGGCGTAGCGGCGCCGATCGTCACAATGCCCGTTAGGTTTTCTGATTTGCTGAAGTTAGTGTCGCCAGCGTAGTTCACGTAAATCGTGTGGGGCCCCTGGGTCGTCTCGGTCACGGGCGAGCACGTCGCTAGTCCGTTATCCGCTGTAGTCAGGCTCGCCACGCACTTGATCGAGGTATCCGCCGGATCGGTGAAGGTCACGTTCCCCGTAGGCGGCGTCGTTCCAGTGTCGATGGTTCCGCTCACGGGCGCAGGCGAGATCTGCACGCTGTAGGTAGCCGGTACACCCACCGCCAATGAGAGCGCCGGCAGATTTGGTGCCGCGGTGACCACACCAACCTTCGTACCCTCCTGGGTGACGTTTTGCGGGAACGGAAGCGATACGATACCAGCGAAGTTGGTGTTGGATGAAGTGAATACGGCCGTTATGTTGTGCGGCGCCGAAAACGTCGACACCAACATCCTCTCTGTGCAGTTGGGGATCGTGGGCGGGTTGGGGGGAGTGTTATTTACCACTGCCAGGGTGGTGCAGCCGGTAATTGCGCCAGTGGAGTTGCCCGTGCCTACGAGGGCGGAATCGAAGTACGCCACCGTTCCTTGCGGTTGTGTCGCCCCAGTTATTTTTGGCGTAAAGGCTGCCGTCAAGATTGCGCTCTGGTTTACGACGACCGACGGCGTTGCAGTTCCAACGACGATGCTCGTGGTGGCCGCCGGGTTGACCGTCACAGGGGTGCTTGCCGAGCTGGGGCCGAAGTTATTGTCGCCGGGATAACTCGCTGTAAGTGTGTGGTTTCCTGCCAAGGTGAAGGTGTACTGACACGGGGGCGCTATGCCAGCCGCCAGTATGCTCGGACAGGTGCCGACCACATTTCCTCCGAGGGTATCGGTGAAGGTGACCGTTCCTGTCGGAGTCGCTGTACCGGTAGTGGCGAAATTGAGCGTAGCGCTCAACGTAACGCCTAGGTTGACCGTTGGGTTGCCCGAGGGAGCCACAGTGGGCTGGGTCATGGTGGTCGCGCTCGCCCCGATCGTCTGCGAGAAGTTTATCGCCTTGCCGCTGAAGCTAGTGTCGCCGTTATAGGTTGCGGTCATCGCGTAAGTTCCAGCCACCGAGAGTGTGGCAGGGCAGTTTGCGGATGTCACGCCGCCCGTCGTCGAGACCGGACCGGAGCAAAGTAGTGTCGAAGCGCCGCCATTCAGAACGTAGTTGAATGTGACGGTGCCCGTGGGTGGTACCGATCCGGCGAGGGTGTCGTTGGCCGGTGCCACGGGCGAGATCAGCACGCTGTAAGTAGCCGGCTGATTGACCGCTGGCGAAGGTGGCGTAGTCGCGCTGGAAACAACGGTCACGCTGGCCTGGTTGACGACCAGCGGGCTCGTGGCCGGAGCAGAGGCCTGGAAGTTGGTGTCGCCCAAATAGGTCGCCGTCACCGTGTAATTTCCAGGCGTCGTGAGGGGGGCGCTGAGGGGAGTGGTGCAGGTAGCCTGCGTTACGCCGCCCGTCGTCGTGACGGTGGGAGAGCAAATAGGCGTCGTAACGCCATTCAGTGTGTAAGTAAACGCGACGGTGCCGGTCGGGAGGGTTGGGGTTGGGTTTGTTCCCGAAGCCGGCGGCGGCGCAAGCACGCCGGGCGTAACCGTGGCCGTATATGTCAGCGGCTGGTCGGCGACGCTGGGCGATGCCGGAGAAGTCACCGTCGCCGTCGTAGTGTTCTGAGCGACGGACTGAGGGAAGGCCAACGAGTTGATGCCGATGAAGTTGCCGTCGCCAGAGTAAGTCGCCGTAATGTTGTGCGTGCCGGCCACCAGCATAGTCTCGACGCAGTTGGGAATTGTAGCTGGGCTTGTGGTCGTGACTGCAAGACCACTGCAATTGGGAATCGCCCCGGTAGGATTCGGGGTTACACCCGGAGGAGTTGGAGTTACAGTTACAAGCACAGAGTCAAAGTACGAGACGGTTCCAGACGGCTGTGTTCCGGTCGGCTGGGGCGAAAAGCTCGCGGTCAAGGTTGCGGTCTGGTTCACAATGACCGTCGGCGTGGTGGTCCCAACCACGACGTTCAACGCACCCGCAGTGCCGACGGTCACTGAGAAAGGTGCGGAGGTGCTCGTGCTGAAACCTTTGGTGTCGCCAGAGTATTTCGCCGTGAGCATGTGGATCCCGGATGTGGTGAAGCTGTAGGGACATGGGGGTACCGATCCGTCTAATGCCAGGGTGCTCACACACGTTCCGTCTGCATTCGGCGGATTGCTATCGGTGAAAGTAACCGTTCCGGACGGTATCGTGGAACCGGCGTTGGTGGGAGTGACAGTGGCGTTCAGCGACACCAGTGCGTTCACCGCCGGAGTGTTTGTCGGAATCACACTCGTGATGCTAGTGGTGGTCGTGCTCAACCCGATCGTCTGTGGGAAGGTCGTCGTGCTGATGGCGAAGTTAGCATCACCGTTATAGTTCGCGGTGATCGTGTACGCTCCAGCCGCCCCGAGTGGGGTGGTGCAGCTTGCGGACGATACGCCGCTCGTCGTCAAGACCGGGCCGGAGCAAAGTAGTGTCGAAGCGCCGCCATTCAGAACGTAGTTGAATGTGACGGTGCCCGCGGGTACCGCCGATCCGGCGGCGGTGTCGATGGCCGGTGCCGCGACCGAGATCAGCACGCTGTAAGTGGCCGACTGGTTGACTGCCGGCGAAGCTGGTGTAGACAGGGTTGCGCCACTGAGACCGACGCTTGTGCTTGCCTTGACGACCACCTCCGGGAACGGCGGTGTCGAAGCGGAGACCTTGAAGTTGGTATCACCCGAATAGGTTGCCGTCACGTTGTACGTTCCAACCGCCGTGAATGGGGCAGTGCAGGTTGCCACGCCCGTCGCCGGCAGGACTGTGGCCGAGCAAATTGGCGTCGCGCTGCCCGTGGAGGTGAAACTGATGGTGCCCGATGGGGTAGTCGTTCCCGTGCCCGGCGGAGTCAGCGTACCTTGCGTAACCGTGGCCGCAAACGTCACGACCTGGTCGACGACGCTGGGAGCGGTGGGGGAAGTAAGGTTCACCGTCGTCGCATTCTGAGCGACGCTCTGCGCGAAGATCGGCGATGGGTTTATCTGGAAGTTCGAGTTGCCGGCCTGGGGAGTGAAGGCAGCCGAAATGTTGTGCGTGCCGGCCACCAGCATGGTCTCGACGCAGTCCGGGATTGTGCCCGCCGCCGTGACCGCGAGGTTGGCGCAGGTGGGAATCGCGCTCAGGCCAACCAACGAATCAAAGTACGAGACCGTTCCCGCTGGTTGTGTCCCCGTAAGTATGGGGGGCGTAAAGACCGCGGTAAAGGTGGCGCTCTGGTCTACCGTCAGCGTTGGCGTCGTTGTCCCGACCTGGATGCCCGTGGTGCCCGAGGCATTCACCTGCTGCGTAATGACGGTTGACGTGCTGGTGGCGAAGTTGGAGTCGCCGCTATAGGTTGCGGTAATGACGTGGTTGCCCGCCGTAAGGAAGGGGTGGTTGAGGCAGGTCACCGGAGAGGGTGCTCCGTTGGTGATCGTGGTAACGCAGAACGGACTGCCCGCCACATCGAGCGAATCGCTGAAGGACACCGTACCCGACGGCGGAGCAGCGGTTACGGGAGAGAAAGTCGCGCCGCTGCTGGCGGTGAAGGTAACCGTCGCAGTCAGGGTAACTTGCTCGTTGACCTGCGAGGGGTTTTTCTGCGAAGCAACCGTCGTAGTCGTAGGCTCTGCCGAGACCGTCTGGTTTACGCTCGAGTTGCTGGTGCTGAAGTTCGTGTCGCCGTTGTAGACCGCGACGATGGGGGTGGACGGGAAGTTGCCGGTGAACGCTACCGAGCAGGAAGCCGTCCCGGTCCCGTCGGCGTTGGATTTAAACACCGGGTTGCAGACGGGCGTTCCGCCCTGGGTGAAGGTGACGCTTCCGGTTATGGGCACGCTGGCCGGGGAAGCTACACCCGGAGCGCTCGGAGTGATGGTCGCAGTGAAAGTCACCGTCTGGTTGACGACCGCGGTGGTCGACGCGCTGGAGATGACCGCAATGGCCGTCGCATCCTTGTTAACGGTCTGGGTGATTGGCGCAGCGTTATTTACGTTGTTGAAGTTGAAGTCGCCCGAAACGTAATTGACGACGATGAGATCGGGAAACGCCACCAGACTGCTGGTGGTGCATTTCGCGGTTTGGTCCGTGGCGCTCACCGTCACCGCCTCGCAGCCTGGGATATCATTTCCGTTGGCCGTGAAGGTCACGGTCCCGGTTGGCACGGTGGTGAACGACAGCGCGGAGGAGAGCGTCGCGGTAAAGGTCACCGGCTGGTCCACGACCGACGGTGACCCGGACGAAACGACAGCCAGCGTTATGGTCGCGGTATTGATCGTTTGGAGTATGCCATCTGTAATCGTCGCCGGAACAAAGTTGCTGTCGCCTGCAAAGCTGGCGTTAATCGCGTTCCCGCCAGCCTGTAGGGCGGCTGTTTTGCAGGTCGCGGTCAGGCTGGGTCCGCTGGCGGCTACCAGCGGGACAGCG
>DASRLB010000270.1:0-15093 GCA_035648695.1 Acidobacteriaceae bacterium
GCGCCGACGGCATCAAGATCCTCATCTACTACAACCAGTACGAAAACCAGTGGGTGAACGAGCAGAAGAAAGCCTGGCTGGAGCGCATCGGCCAGGAGTGCCTCGCCATGGACATGCCGCTCTTCCTCGAGTTCCTCTCCAATGATGTCCACGGTGAAAATGAAGCCGGCCTGGCCTACGCCAAGCGCAAGCCGGAGATCGTGCGCTACTGCACGGAAGAGTTTACGAAAGACCGCTACGCTGCGGATGTCCTCAAGGTGGAAGCTCCGATCCAGATGGCATTCGTCAGTGGAACCCAGGCCTTCAAGGGCGAAGCGGCGTACACCCGCGACGAGGCGATGGAGCTTTTCCGTTCGACCGCCAGCTACACCGACAAGCCGATGGTGTATCTCTCCGCCGGCACTACCAGCGCGGTCTTCATCGAGATGCTGGAACTCGCAGCCGAAAGCGGCGTCGAATTTCATGGCGTCCTGGGCGGTCGCGCCACATGGCAGGACGGCGCGCCCATCTACGCCACGCAGGGTGAAGCCGCCCTCCAGCAATGGCTCGACACCATCGGTACGCAGAACATCGCCAACGTCAACAATGTGTTGCAATCGGCTCGTCCCTGGTACGAAGCGCGCGGCATGAAGAGCGCATAGCCGCATCGGTTGGCATAGCATCTTGATACCCTGATCCTGCCTCGCGTTTTGCACGCAGCCGGACCGGGAGCCAACGAAATCACTCCGGAGTACCGGTTGTCACAAGCTCTCCATCCACGCTCCAGCGAGTTCACCGCGCCGTCCGATAGCACTGCGGACCGGCGCCGCTGGCTCATCCTCACACTGCTTTTCCTGATCACGGTCATCAACTTCATCGACCGCCAGACGCTCTCCATCCTGGCGCCGTTGCTGCGCACCACCTTGCATCTTTCCAACGAGCAGTACGGCCGCATCGTCTCCGCATTTCAGTTCGGCATGATGTCCGGCGAGTTTCCCATGGGCTATCTCATGGACCGCTGGGGCGCGCGCCTGGGCCTGTCGCTGGCGGTGATTTCGTGGTCCGCCGCCACCGGCGCGCAGATGTTCGCCGGCTCCGGCCTGAGCTTCGGCGTCATTCGCTACTGGATGGGCCTGACCGAGTGCGGCAATTTTTCCGGAGGCGTGAAAACCGTCACGCGCCTCTTCCCCCGCAAGGAACGCACGCTCGCCATCGGCATCTTCAACAGCGGTAGCATGGTCGGAGCGACCATCGCGACGCCGCTGGTGGTCTTCCTGATGCAGCGTTACGGCTTCCGCACGGCGTTCCTTGCGCCGGCCTCGCTGGGCTTCATCTGGGTCGCGGCCTGGTGGTTCCTGTATCGCCGCGAGCCCAGGCCCGCGAAGGAAGGCAACATCAAGCAGGAATCGCTCCGCACCATGCTCAGTCAATCCTCTTCCTGGGCGGTCATGGCGTGCCGTTTCTTCGTCGGTCCGGTGATCCAGTTTTACTGGTACTGGATCCCGAGCTACCTCTTCAACGTCCGCCACATGTCGTTCACGCAGATCGGCATCATCGGCTGGCTTCCATTCCTGCTCGGCGACATCGGAGGCGTGATGGGAGGCGGCGCCGCGGGCTATCTGCAACGGCGCGGCATGCCCATCCTGCGCGTCCGCCAGATCACCATGTACGGCAGCGCGCTGCTCTGCATCACGAGCCTTATCGTGCCTTACACGACCAGCGCCAGCATTGCTCTGACGCTGATCGGCGTCGCCATGCTGGCCGATAACTTTCTTTCCGCCAACATGTACGGCGCAATCACCGACCTCTTCCCCGACCATCAGGTAGGCCGCGCAACCGGATTGACGGGCGTCGCGGGCGGCCTCAGCGGTCTGCTGTTTCCGCTGCTGACAGGACACCTGGTGGACAAAGTCTCCTACACGCCGGTCTTTGTGATGGTCGCCGTCATGCCGCTCGTCGGAACGATCGCGCTGTTCGTCCTCGGACGCAAGTACCGCCAGCACCGCGATCTGACCATCTCCCAATTCGACATATAGAGAAACTGGTAGCTGGAAACTGGCAGCTGGAAGCTGAAAATCTACCCAGTTCAACCACGTAATCTCAGACCCGATTCACGGCATTCTGCGCGCTCTTGCCTTCGAGCACCCGCGTCACGTCGTCGCAAATCGCATTCATCACGCGGTCTTGCGCTTCCTGCGTGAAGGCTGCAATGTGTGGGGTCAGTATCAGGTTCGGCAGTTGTTCCAACTCTCCGGCAACCGGTGGCTCGACCATGCGGACATCGATGGCCGCGCCCGCGATGCCGCCGGATTTCAGCGCATCGAGCAGGTCGCGTTCGACCACAACTTCTCCACGCGATGTGTTCAAAAACGTCGCCGTCGGTTTCATCTTCGCGAAGCGTTCCGCGTTGAAGATGCCCTGCGTTTCCGCCGTCGACGGCAGGTGGCACGACACCACATCGGCGCGCGCAAGCAGGTCGTCGAGCGACACTAGCTCCGCATTCAACTCGCTCAACAAAATATTGTCGCGACTGATGAACGGATCGGACGCCAGCACTTTCATCCCCAGAGCCTGCGCACGCCGCGCCGTCAGGTAGCCGATCTTGCCCGCGCCGACGATGCCGAACGTCTTCCCATAAAGTTCCGTGCCGACATACTGCAGCCGGTTCCAGTTGCCGTTTTTCGTATCGAGGTTCGCCGCGGGAATCATCCGCGCCAACGAAATCATCAGCCCGATCGCAAGCTCGGCCACACTGATCGCATTCTGGTCCGGCGTCGAAGTCACGAGCACTTCGGCCTTCGTCGCCGCCGCAACATCGACGTTATCCAGCCCCACGCCGGCGCGCCCGATCACGATCAGCTTCTTCCCCGCCCCGATGACCGCCGCATTGACGTCGGTCTGGTTGCGCACCAGCAGCGCGCGGAAGTCGCCAACGCACTCCAGCAACTTCGCGGGATATTTCCAAAGCTCCGGCATAAACGTCACGTCGAAACGCGAGCGCAATACATCGACGGCCGCGCCGCGAAGATTTTCGGCGATAAGTATGTCAGGCATCGATCAGCTTTTCCCTTCGGCGTAGCTATTCACCTCGGCGCAGTCCAACGGCACCTGTAAATCCTTGCTCCACTGCGAGAGTTCCGCCAGCGTCTCGTCGTTGATGGCAATACCCCGCGCTTCATTCAGCGCCGCATTTCGCGCCGACCGCTCACCCGGAACCAGAATTTCTTCCACGCCCGGCCGCCGCTTGCTCGACTTAAGCTGGTCGATGGTCGCGTCGATCCGCTGCTTGAACTCCTCCGGATCGAGAAACGCCGCAATGTTCAACAGGCAGAAAAAATGTCCGACATTCTGCGGCCGGTCGAGGTCTTTGTACATCGACCCGATCGCCGGCCCCACCGCCGCTCCCGACAAAATGCTGCTGAAGACTTCCACCATCAGCGCCAGCGCATATCCCTTATGCCCGGCCATCGTCAGGATCGTTCCGAGCAGCGCTTCCTTCGCATCGGTCGTCGGCCGGCCCTGCCGGTCGAGCGCCCAACCCTGCGGAATCGCTTCCTTTTTCTTCGACGCGGCAATCACGTTGCCACGGGCGACAACCGACGTCGCGAGATCGATCTTCACATGAAATCCCTTGCCCGTAGGAAACGACGCCGCAATCGGGTTGGTCCCGAAGAACGCCTCGTAGCCGCCTTCCGGCGACATCGCGGGCTCGCAATTGGTCATAGCCAGCAAAACCATGCCTTCATCCGCCGCGAGGTTGCAGTAGTACGAGAGCGCCCCAAAATGCTGCGAATGACGAATGGTCGCAACCGCAACACCGTTGGCCTTCGCGCGCGGCATCAGCAGATCCAGCGCCTTCACCGCCTGCACCTGGCCCAGGCCGTTGCAGGCATCGAGCGTCAACACGCTTCCAAATCCGCGCTCGACGACAAGCTCCGCCTTCGGATCGATGAGGCCTTTTTTGATCCGTTGCAGATAGATATTCAGCCGCGAAACTCCGTGCGTCGAAACGCCGTGGAGGTCGGCGTCCACCAGCGACCGCGCAAGAATTTCCGCGTCGCCGGTTGGAACGCCGGCCGCCGTAGCGAGTCGGGCTGCGAAATTTCGTACGTCTTCCGGCCTGAATCGTTTCACCAAACCACCTATGCGCTCCGGTACAGTTTCGTCATCGAGAACTCGCGATGCCCGAGCGCTTCGGCAGCGGTCAAGCGGCCATTCGCGGTGCGTACGATCATGTCCAGCAAGGCATCGCCGGCTTCATCGACCGTCATTTCGCCCTGCAGTATCTTCGACACATCGAGGTCGATGTGCTCGGCCATCGTCGCCATCGTTCTGGGGTTCCCGGTCAACTTAATCACCGGCTCAATCGGGTTGCCGATCACGTTGCCCTGCCCGGTCGGAAACAGATGAACGACCGCGCCAGACGCAGCCCACAGCGTCACCGCTTCAGCCGCCGCGCTGGACGTATCCATGAACCACAATCCAGGCTTCGTGGGCGCCACCGCAGGCGGAAGGCATCCGACAAACTTCGTCTTCTTGCCCAGCTTCTCGACGTTGCCCAGCGCCTTCTCTTCGATCGTCGTCAACCCGCCCGCAATGTTTCCCTTGGTCGGCTGCGACTCGGAAAGGTCATTCGTCCTCTGATCGAATACCAGCTTGGTGTAGTCGTCGAAGGCCGCCATAAATTCCTTGCGGACTTCGTCGTTCGCGGCCTTCGCAGCAACGATATGCTCGGCCCCAGTCAACTCGCTGGTCTCGCCGAACGACGCCGTGCCGCCCAGCGCGCAGTGCTTGTCGACGACATTGCCGACAGCCGGGCAACTCGCAAGTCCCGTCGTCGTATCCGACTCGCCACACTTCACGCTGATGTACAGTTCATGCAGATCGCACTCGGTGCGCTGCAACTCGCTCGCCCACTGCACATACTCTTTCGCCTGGTAGGACGCATCGGCGATGGTGCGAGTGTCGCCCTTGCCTTCGATCGAAAAGCCCTTCACCGGCTTGCCGGTCGCGGCAATCCCATCCACGATTTTCTTCGTCCATCCAGCTTCAATGCCGATCACCACTACCGCCGCAACGTTCGCATTCGATCCCGTGCCGATCATGGTGCGGAAGTGCAGATCCAGGTCTTCGCCAAACTGCAACCGCCCATAAGCATGAGGCAGCGCCATCGTGCCCTTGATGTTGTTCGCCACCGCTTCACACGCCGCATTCGAGATGTCGTCGACCGGCAGGATGATGACGTGGTTGCGCACTCCAACCCGTCCATTTTCGCGTCTGTAACCAAGTACTTTCCGATTCGCCATTGCCTATGCCCACCTTTTCGTCTTGAGGTTGTGCGTGTGAACGTGGTGCCCGGCCTTGACGTCCTTCACGATCGTTCCGATTTCGCATCCATACTTGATCACGCTGTCGCCAACCTTGAAATCCTTCAACGCAATCTTGTGCCCGAGTTGAATCGCCTCTTCCGAATGCGCCTTCAGCCCTTCATTGTTGGTCAGGTTTCTGCCGGCACAATCCGCGCCGGCCGCAATGTCCACCACGGCAACGCCGACATTGTCGGCTGCCTCATGGATAAGAAAATGAACCATAGCCTCTACTCTCCTTTACCTCATACTGCGCGGCGCAGTCCTCAGACTCCACCGATTGAAATGTGCTTCGTTTCCAGAAACGCTTCCAGACCTTCCACTCCAAGTTCGCGTCCCCAGCCGCTCTGCTTCACGCCGCCGAAAGGGCTGCTGCTGACCGTCGGAGCGCCGTCGTTGATGCCGATCGTCCCCGCTTCCATCTGTTCGCTCAACCGGAAAATCCTGCCCACATCGCGCGTCATCGCATACGCGCTGAGTCCGTACGGCGTTTTGTTCGCGCGCCGAATCGCCTCTTCTTCCGTATCGAAACTGCATATCGGTGCAATCGGCGCAAACGTCTCTTCGCTCATGCACACCGCGTCATCGCACACATTTTCGAGCACCGTCGGCCGCAGGAAAAATCCCGGCGAATCCTTCCACCGTTCGCCTCCCGCCACAACGCGCGCACCCTTCTTCACCGCATCCGCAATCTGTTCGAGCGCACTATCGAGACCCGCCTGGTTGATGACCGGACCCACATCGACGGCGACTTCCATGCTCTCGTCCCAACCCGGTCCCAGACTCAACTTTCCAACCGCAGCGACGAAGCGTTCTACAAACTCCTTGTAAATCCCCTTCTGCACATAAATCCGGTTGGCCGCAATGCACGACTGCCCTGTGTTGCGAAACTTCGCAATGATCGTTTCCTGCACCGCCTTATCGAGGTCGCAATCATCGAACACCAGCACCGGGGCCAGTCCGCCGAGTTCCAGGCACAGCGGCTTGATCGTCGCAGCAGCCCCGCGAATCAACTCCTGCCCCACCCGTGTCGACCCCGTGAAGCTGATCTTGCGGCAAATGTCATTCGTCAAAAATTCTTCGGAAATCATCGCCGCATTGCCGATGACCAACTGAAACACTCCCGCCGGAACACCCGCGGACTCCATGCATTCCGCCAGCGCAATCGCGCACAACGGCGTCTGTGTCGCCGGCTTCAAAATCACCGGACAGCCCGCCGCCATCGCCGGCGCGGCCTTGCGCACGGCCAGCACCAGCGGAAAATTCCACGGAGCGATTGCGCCCACCACACCGATGGGCGTCTTCACCACCATGTTCCGCTTGCCCTGCACCTGATTCGGAATCAGCCGCCCGTAAACCCGCTTGCCTTCTTCCGCAAACCACCGCAGATGGTCCTCGCTCATCGCCACTTCGCCGAGACTCTGCGCCAGCGGCTTGCCGTTCTCGAGCGTAATCGTGCGCGCGATCTCCGCCTTGCGCCGGATGATCTCATCGGCCACGCGATGCAGCACCGCACCGCGTTCCTTCGCTGTCAGCGCGCGCCATGCAGGCAACGCCGCTTCAGCGTTCCGCAGGGCGGCAACGACATGCTGCTTCCCAATCCTTGAGACCTTTGCAAACGGCTCTGCCGTGGCCGGATTCACAACCTCAAACTCGTCTTCGGTTTCGATCCACTCGCCGCCGACAAAAGAGCAGTTCGAGTTTTTCCTGATGTCTTCCACGTAGCCCTCTATTGCTTTGCCCGCTCTTAACAGCAGCCGGCTATTCGACCCACTTGGGCACAAACTTGCCCTGCTGGACCTGGTTTTCGATCATCGCCCGCGCGCCCGCGACATGGAACCGTGCCAGCCGCTCCGCCTCGTCCACCTGGTCCTGTTCGATCGCTTCCACAATCCGCAGGTGTTCCTCATGGATCACGGCCGGCTCGCGGAACGCGCGCACCGTCATGCCCAGCACGCGGTACGTCTGCGACAAACGGATCAGCGTGCCATTGCGCGACAGCTCCGTAATATGCAAATGAAAATTGCGGTCGAGCGACGCGGTGCCGTTGTCCTGCTTCTGCGCCAACTCAAAAATTTTGTCGGCCATACTGCGCAACTCGGTGATATCGGCACGCCCCGCATTCCTGCACGCCAGACGCGCCGCCAGACCTTCCATCACCTCGCGCACCAGATACGCCTGGCAAATGCGGTCGGCATTCAGGTTGTCGACGAACACACCAAGGTGGTCGACGGACTCCACCAGCCCCAGCCACTGCAGCTCCAGCAGCGACTCGCGCACAGTGCCCTGCGCCACTCCAAGTTCACGCGCCAGACTCTGCTGGCTCAACCGCTCTCCAGGCTTGCTCTCGCCCGAAAGAATGCGCCGCTGGATCTCGTCCCGAACGTTGTGCCGTGCAACGCGAGCTTTCACGTTGTCTCCTATGGAGTTCACTTGAAATTAGCAAACTGCCTTCGATGCCATATTGGAATCGATTCTAACCTATCACAGGTGCAGCGCCAATTTATCTGGCGCTAAATCTATATTTTTCTTCATCCATGCCACTCCAGATCCAGAAGCCGCGCCAGCCGCCGGAAAGTCTCGGCATGGCTGCCAAAATGCACCAGCACATGGTGCGGCAACCCGGCATGAATCAGGTGATCGAACCGCTCCGGCACCGGTTGGCCCTCCGTCTCGACCAGCAGGCTGTTGCCCGAAACCTTCCGCTTCGGCGGAATCGCTTTGCCCTCGAAAGCCGTCAGGTGATAGCGGTCGTCGCAACGCCACAGCCGCGAAATCGTGACCCTCTGCCCGGTCTGGATGATGCTGCCGTTCACCACAAACGGTGTGCCGCCATTGAAGTGCTGCCCGATGCTCGGGCCGCCTTCTTCGCCCACGGCGTTGCACATATCCAGCGGCGCCATGCCCGGATGCCAGAAGAAAATCGTCGACGCATCATGCTCCAGCCAGTCCGTCAGAAATCCCGGCCCGATGCCCAGCAGGCTGCCGACGAGGCTGCCGATCGCGCCATCCACATCGCCCTCAATCGACACCGCATTCCCACCGGCAGTCAGGCGGGAGACGGCAAAATACGGCCAGTGGCCCAACATGCTCGGCAGCTCCGGCCAGCACTGCAGCGCCAGCGAGTCGAGGCTCGTCTCCTGCATCAACTCCGTCATCGCCACAAAGAACCGCGAGTTCATCGCCTTCGATTCTTCCCCGATCGGCTTATCCAATCCCTCCTGCGGCAGCCCCAGCTTGTCGACTTCGGCGGCATCAGCCTTCAATGCCTCGTCGCCCACATTCCGCACGCGCTCCATAAACTGCGGCAGGCTCAGCGAGTGCATCTGCAACCCAAACGTGCGGCGAATCAAGAAAGGATCGGCAGCCAAATCCACAAATCCCGGAACATGCGTCCCCACCACGCCGACCTTGCCGCGCTTCATGCGCTGCACCGTCTCAACCAGCGCCACCGCTCGCACCAGTTCGTCACCAACTTCCTCGCCGCCATACACAAACTCAAACGGCTGCTTCGCCTGCCGATACAGCGATCCCCAAAGGTGCGCGCCCACCAGCGAGCACGAGCTCACTTTGCCGTCGCCCGGCCGCTCGGGAGTGGCCCACAGAATCACCGGCCCGCTCCACCGCTGGGCGATTGTCAGCGCAAATTGTCCATCGGCGATGGAGGGCTGAATCACAATCAGCGCATCGCACTTCGCCGCGAGGACCGCATCCATCGCCGGATGGACCGTCGTATCGTCCATCATCAAAGTGTCGGCGCCGACGCACGTAAACCCGAGGCCCTGCAAAATCTCCAGGCTACGCCCGCGGATGATGGCATTCCAATCCTGATCGAACCCCGGCCGCTTGCGCCCAAAGATCAACACTCCAACATTTTTCGCCGCACCTTTTTCCAAACCGATCGCCATGACAACCAACTCCTCTGTTAGAACAATGTTCCGTTAGGTGTGAGGTCCTGCTTACCAATTCTGCCGTTGTTCTGGTTCTTGCCGTTGTTCTGGTTCTTGCTGTTGTTTCTGGTTCTTGCTGTTGTTTCTGATTCTTGCTGTTGGTTCTGGTTCTTGCTGTTGTTCTGGTTCTTGCTGTTGTTCTGGTTCTTGCTGTTGTTCTGGTTCTTGCTGTTGTTCTGGTTCTGGTTCTTGCTGTTGTTCTGGTTCTTGCTGTTGTTTCTGAGATAGGTCCGGGATTTATCCCGGACATTTGGCTGGCGCAAAAACTCGGGCTTCAGCCCCCGGGACATGCTGTCCTGCTTGATTGCTACACACCTAGCTGCCCCGCAAAAAAGGGAGCACTATAGCCATACAACTCCCCAACAAGCGGAGCAGCATACTCCCGGAAAGCCTCCGTCACAGCGAGCGGCCCATCCGTCAGCCACTCCGCTGGAATAGTTTTCTCGTGCCCCGCAACCGCGTGCAAAGGCACTAGTTCATACCCACGCTCATCCTGAAGCGGCAGCAGCGAAACCATCTTCTCCGTCTCGCCCGCGAGCAGCGCCTGCACAGCCGCCCGCCCGGTCAACTCCGCATCTTTCCGGTCCTGCGCCGACACCAGCGCCATCGACGACCGCCCCAGCAGCCCCGGCTTCTCCGACCGGCAGCGGATCTTCAAATTCTCTCCCACCATTCCCGCCAGAAACTGCCCCACGCCGCCGGTCATCGGCCGCTTCAACGGGTCCATATGCGAAGGATCGTTCAGCGCATAGACCATACTGCCGTCCTCGTTCCGCGCACCCTCCGAAACCACGACGACAGCCCATCCCTGCCGCCGCACAACATCGTCCACGGCGGACAAAAACTGCTCCTTCCGAAATGGCGTTTCCGGCAAATACACCAGATGCGGAGCATCGTCTTCCGCGCTCTTGGCGAGCGTCGTCGCGGCGGCCAGCCAGCCCACGCTCCGCCCCATCGTTTCGAGCACCGTCACCGGCTGCGGCAGTCCCCGCAAATCCATTCCCAGGTCGCGCGTCGACTGCGCAATATACCGCGCCGCACTCGCATATCCGGGGCACCGGTCCGTCACCGCAATGTCGTTGTCGACAGTCTTCGGGACGCCAATCACCTGCACCTCAAAATCCGCCGCGCGGCAAACCCCACTCACCAACTGGGCGCCGCGCATCGTCCCGTTGCCGCCGATAAAAGCCAGCCGCCGCACGTCCATCCGCCGCAGATGTTCCACCATCCGCTGCATCTCGTCGTCCGTTGGACTGAACCGCGACGACCCCAGCGCCGCTCCGGGACTCTCACGCAACCTCGCAAGCTGCCCCGCGGTCAGGGTCGTCAACTCGACGGCATCGCCTCCCACCAGCCCCTTCGTCCCACTCCGCGCACCGAAGATTTTGCCCGCTCCAGGCTGCCGGCCCGCCTCCGCGATCACGCTCGCAAGGCTCGCATTGAAGACCGCCGTCGGCCCTCCGCCCTGCACGATCATCAGGTTTCCAGCACGCATCAAATTCCTTCGCGAATGCCTCTCAACACCATATCGCCCGCGACCGCCCCGCGCCGAAACTCCATGCGTCGACAGAAAATACACGATTAAAGAAGACAGAGCTATTCAAAATCAATTACAAATGATTGTCAATTGATTGCCCGCACAGCCGCTCCATAAGTAGTATGGCTCCACAGGAGAACCCGATGACCCATCGCTTACTCACCCGTCGCGCCTTCCTCGCCACCTCCGCCCTCGCATCCGCATCGGTCGCCGTCCCCGGCCCCGCGTTCGGCCAGGAAAAGCGCATGAGGGTCGGCTGCCAGGCCAACGGCTTCGCCCCGGAGCTTGGAACGTTCAGCGGCCTGCTCAAAGTCATCGATGAAATGAAGGCGCTCGGCTACGCCGGCTTTGAATGCAACATCCGCTTCGTCAGCGGCCAGTTCGCCCACACCGCCGAGGCCCGCAAGCAGCTCCACGCCGCCGGCCTCGACTTCATCGGCGCGCACATCGGCATGCCCAAGCCCGACGATACCACGTTCCCCGACGACGTAAAAGGCGTCGCGCAACTCGGCGCGGCGAACATCGTGATGAGCGCCGCCGGCCTCGACCCCAACGGAAAATTTACCCCCGAAGCCCTCCATGCAAAATGCGCCCGCCTCGACGCGTTCGGAAAAGTCTGCCGCGACCACGGCCTGCAGCTCGCGTATCACAACCACATGCCGGAGTTCGCCAACTCCAACGCCGAAATCGACGGCATCGCCGACAACACCGACCACAGCCTCGTGCATTTCCTGATCGACGCCGGCCACGGCTACCAGGGCGGCGGCGACCCGGCGCAGTTCATGCTGGGCCATCACGAGCGCATCGTCGGCTGCCACGTCAAGACCTTCAAGAACCACACTCAGCAAGTGCCGCTCGGCGAGGGCGATTTCGGCTTCGAAGCGCTCGCCGCCGCCATGCGCAAAACCGGCTGGACCGGTTGGGTCATCGACGAAGAAGGCAACGGCAAACCCACCGGCGGCAACGCGCCCGCCGTCGCCGCCGACCGCAAATACATCCGCAGAGTCTTCGGCGTCTAAGCGCACACCGCGCTCAATTTATAGTTGCTCCATGTCAACATCGCCCGCTACGCGCTTCGATGCGATCACCGAGCGTGAGCAGGGCCTCCATCGCAGCCTCTCCGCCCGCCAGCTTGCGATGATCGCCATCGGCGGCGCGATCGGCACGGGCCTCTTTCTCGGGTCCGGCTTCGCGATCGGCTTCGCCGGTCCGGCGGTCCTCGTCAGCTACCTCATCGGCGCATTCATCACCCTGCTGCTGATGGGCTGCCTGGCGGAGATGACGGTCGCGCACCCTACCTCCGGCTCCTTCGGCGCATGGGCCGAGTTCTACATCTCGCCGCTCGCCGGCTTCCTCGTCCGCTACGCCTACTGGGCAGGAGTCGTCTTCGCGCTCGGCACCGAAGTCACCGCCATCGCCATCTATATGGGCTTCTGGTTTCCATCCGTCCCCGGCTGGATTTGGATCTGTTCCTTCGCGTTTCTGCTGGTCCTGGTCAACGCCTTCAACGTCCGCTTCTTCGGCGCAGTCGAGTACAGCTTCTCCGCGCTGAAGATCACCGCCATCATCGCCTTCCTCATTCTCGGTTCGTGGATCGTCTTCTCCGCCTCCCGCCACCACGACCCCTCCATCGGCTTCCACAACTACACGGCCTTCGGCGGCTTCTTCCCCAAAGGCATCTGGGGAATGTGGGTCGCGGTGCTGGTCTCACTCTTCAGCTACTTCTCCATCGAGATGATCGCGGTCGCCGCCGGTGAAGCCAAAGACCCGCAGCGCGCCATCACCCAGGCTTTCCGCGCGACTATGTTTCGCCTCGCCATCTTCTATCTCTTCACCCTCGCGCTCATCCTCGCCATAGCCCCCTGGAACGTCATCGCCACGGGCGAAACCCAATCGCCGTTCGTCACGGTGATGGCCCGCAGCCACATCGCCGGGGCCGCCGGAGTCGTCAACTTCATCATCCTCATCGCTGCTCTGTCGGCCATGAACAGCCAACTCTACATCACCACCCGGATGCTGTTCTCACTCTCCCGCGCCGGCTTCGCGCCACGCCGCCTCGGCAAGCTCACGCGCAACGGCGTCCCCATCGGTGCGCTCCTCGTCTCGACCAGCGGCATCGCCATCGCTGCTATTCTGAACGCGCGCTATCACAACCGCTCCTTCCTGCTGATGCTCGCCGTCTCCATGATCGGCCCGATGTTTACATGGTTCATGATCTTCGTGACGCATCTGCAATTTCGCCGCCGCCACACGCGCGACAAGCTCGCCTTCCGCATGTGGGGCTACCCTTACACCAGCCTCCTCGGAGCCGCGCTCATGCTCGCCGCCCTCATCACCACACTCTTCACGCGCGATTTCCGCGCAACGCTGGTCTACGGCATCCCCTTCCTGCTCATTCTTACCGCGGCCTTCTACATCCGTCGAGCACCCACCGTTGTCGCAGAGTTACCAGCGATAGAGGAGCCTTCATGAACCCGCCCGATCCACTCCTCATCTGGCGCGACGAGTTCCCCATCCTCGCCGACACCACCTACATGATCAGCCACTCCCTCGGCCCCATGCCACGCCGCGCCCAAGCCGCGCTCGCCGAGTTCACCACCACCTGGGCCACACGCGGCATCCGAGCCTGGGAAGAAGGCTGGTGGGACATGCCCATCACCTGCGGCAACCTCATCGCCTCCATCATCGGCGCGCCCCAAGGCCGCGTCGTCATGCATCAAAACGTGACGATCTGCCAGCAGATCGTCACCTCCTGCTTCGACTGGAGCGGCCCTCGCAACAAGCTCGTCACCGACGGCCTCAACTTCCCTTCGAACGACTACATCTACCACGCCCTATCGCGGCAAGGCGCACAGATCGTCTCCGTCGCCTCCCCCGACGGCATGACCATCCCCCTCGAAGACATCCTCGCCGCCATCGACGATCGCACCCAACTCGTCAGCATCTCGCACGTCGCATTCCGTAGCTCGTACCTGCAAGATTTAGCCGCCATCACCGCCCGCGCCCACGAAGTAGGCGCGTACATCATCGCCGACCTCTACCAATCCGCCGGCATCGTCCCCCTCGACGTCGTCGCCCTCAACCTCGACTTCGCCACCGGCGGCTCGGTGAAGTGGCTGCTCGGCGGCCCCGGCGCGGGCTACCTCTACGTCCGCCAAGACCTCAACGCACAACTCCAACCCGCCGCCACCGGCTGGGCCGCACACGCGCACCCCTTCGAATTCGTCAACGGCCCCATCGACTACGCGCCGGATATTCACCGCTTCCTGAACGGCACACCCAACGTCCCCGCAATGTACTCCGCGCGCTCCGGCTACGAGATCGTCAACGAAATCGGCGTCGCCGCCATCCGCGAAAAATCCCAGCGCCAGACCCAGCGCCTCATCGCCCTAGCCGACGAAGCCGGCCTCACCGTCCGCAGCCCTCGCAACCCCGCTGCCCGCGGCGGCGCCATCATCCTCGACGTACCCAACGGCCGTGAAGTCACCGCCGAACTCATTCGCCGCCACATCCTCGTCGACTTCCGCCCCGGCGCCGGGATCCGCATCGCCCCCCACTTCTACACCACCGACGACGAAATCGCCCACACCATCCACGAACTCGCATCCATCGCCCACGCGGCCTAGAAAGCCGGGGTGACCCATCTTCGCGACAGCTTCATCGTCGCTAAGGTGGGACCGCACGATGCCCGTGCCGTCACTCCGCACTCATACCGCCCAACATCCATTCCCGCCACGCGCGCGTAGCTTATACGAGAGCAAACCATGCGCATCCGCACGATCCTCGCACTCCTCATCCTCAGCACGTTGTCCGCATCCGCACAGCAACTCCACTGGCAACCGTGGTCCGACGCCGCCTTCACCCAGGCCCGCCAGCAGCACAAATTCGTCCTCCTCGACCTCGAAGCCGTGTGGTGCCACTGGTGCCACGTCATGGACGACGAAACCTACCGTGACCCCACCGTCATACGCCTGCTCAACGAGAAATACATCCTCGTCAAGGTCGACCAGGACTCCCGCCCCGACATCTCCAACCGCTATCAGGACTACGGCTGGCCGGCCACCGTGGTCTTCGCCGCCGACGGCTCCGAAATCGTCAAGCGCCAGGGCTACATCGAGCCGCGCGCGATGGCCTCCATGCTGCAAGCCATCATCACCGACCCCTCCCCCGGCCCCAGCATCGAGAAGGAAGCCGCGCTGCACCCCGCGCCTGACGCCAGCATCTCCCCAGCTCTCCTCGCCCGCGTCCGCAAGGCCTACGA
>DASRLB010000271.1:0-6053 GCA_035648695.1 Acidobacteriaceae bacterium
ATCGATATACGTTCCGGGTTGAGGAAGCGCTCGAAGAGCAGATCATTCTGCAGCGGGTCGATATCGGTAATGCCAAGGACGAACGCCACCAGCGACCCCGCAGCCGATCCACGACCCGGGCCGACGGGAATGTGCTGCTCCTTCGCATAGCGAATGAAGTCCCACACAATCATGAAGTAGCCGGGAAACTTCATCTGCTTGATGCAATCGATCTCGCGATTCAGCCGCGCCTCATAATCCGCCAGCGACTTCCGCAAAATCCCACGGCCCTCCAGATGCGCCACCGTCGTCTCACGCCGATGCTTCCACCCCTCCCGGCACACCACCTCAAAGTAGCTGTCGAGCGTCTGCCCCAACGGCACATCGAACGCCGGAAACGGATCCTCAACCTTCTTCATCTCCAGCTTGCAGCGCTCAGGAAACTGCATCGTCCCGCTGATGACGCTCGGATTGTCCGGAAACAGCCGCGCCATTTCCTCGGCCGTCTTGATGTAGAACTCGTTCGTATCGAAGTGAAACCGCTTCG
The DNA here is from genome assembly GCA_035648695.1 of Acidobacteriaceae bacterium. Taxonomy (GTDB): domain Bacteria; phylum Acidobacteriota; class Terriglobia; order Terriglobales; family Acidobacteriaceae; genus Granulicella. Next base: position 527 of record DASRLB010000271.1, read on the forward strand.
GATTGTTCATGCTGTCGGCGGTCTGCACGCACAGCAAAATCTCATGCGCACGCGAGTCGTCATTCGCAATGTAGTGCGAATCGTTGGTCGCGATCAGGGGAATATCCAGGTCCTTCTCCAGCCGGAACATCGCCTCCGTCACAGCCTTGTCGGGCGGCAATCCGTGGTCCTGAATCTCTAAAAAGTAGTTCCCGCGCCCGAACATCTCCTCATAAAATCCTGCTGCCTTCTTCGCCGCCTCATAGTCCCCCGCCATGATGTGCTGCGACACTTCCCCCGCCAGGCACCCCGAAAACCCGATCAACCCCTTCGTATGTTTCGCGAGAAAATTCTTCGACACCCGCGGCTTTTTATAGAACCCATGCAGCGCCGCCTCACTGGTGAGCCGCACGAGGTTCTTGTAGCCCTCCTCGTTCTCGGCCAGAACAAGCATGTGGTTGTACTTCGCATCCGGGTCGGCAAACTCCCGCCGATGGTCCTCTTCCTTGCACACATACAGCTCACACCCCAGGATCGGATGCAGCCCCTTCTTCTCCATCGCATCGAAGAAATGCACGGCCCCGTAAATATTGCCGTGGTCGGTCATCGCGGCCGAGGCCTGTCCGATTTTCTGCAGGTGTTTGGCCAGCTTATCGACGTCGCAAGCGCCATCAAGGAGCGAGTAGTCCGTATGCAAATGAAGATGAGTAAATTCCGCCGCCATCACCCTAGTTTACTGCTTGGTAACGAGCGGAAGACTGAGGAAAAGGCGTCCCTGCCTTGCCCCGCCTGTGCGGAAATGCAATGGTCTTCCACCGCCCAAACGGGCGGACCGAAGTCGCTTGCGTGCAATGCCCTTCCTACGCCGCCCTAATTCCTGCGCCCCAACGTCGGACGATCGTCGGTCCCCGAAGTCCCGCTCGGATTGTTCGGGTCGTTGTTGCTTCCACCGACGCGCCGCAGTGTCGGCTTGTTGCCGTCCTTCTTGTCGGTAATCTTGCGCTTGTTCTGGATGCGCGCCAGCCGCGCCTTCACGTCGTCGAACTCCGAAGTCGTCACAACGTAATCCGGACGGGCCGGCATAATGGTCGCTATCTCTTCCTCGGAGTGCGCAATCCGGTCCGGGGTCGGAGGATGGTCGCTGAACGCCTTCGAAATGATTCCCGGCTTGTGCTTCTCCAGCGCGTCGATCTTCTCGAAGAACGCGATGAACGCCTGTGGATCGTACCCCGCCTTGTACATATATTGCAGACCGAGATAGTCGGCCTCCGCCTCATAATTGCGCGAAAACTCCAGGAAGGTCAGCGGCACCGCGAGTTGCGAAACCTCGTACACGCCATACATGGTCCAACTGGTCTGCGCGAAGATCATCAGCGGCACCGAGCCGATCTGCATGTAGTTCATCTTGGTCATTTCGCGGGCCGCATGGTGCGCGCAGACGTGCGCAATCTCATGCGCCATCACGCCCGCAATCTCGGCCTCTTCATCCGCCGCCAGTATCAGCCCCGAGTTCACATAGAAGAACCCACCCGGCAACGCCATCGCGTTGATCTCATCCGCATCCAGCACCTTGATCGTGAACGGCACCTTGCAGTCCGAGTTCTTCACGATGTTCTGGCCGATGCGGTTGATGTACTCGACAACGACCGGGTCCGTCACCAGGTGCGACTGCTTCTCGATTTCCATCGAATACTGCTTGCCGTTGCGAATTTCCCAATCGGTCGAGTACCAGTTCGATAGCCCGCGGCCCCCGATGTTGCGCGTGCCCACCGCGTCCACATCGTCTTCGCTGCCCTTCTTGATGTGCGGATCGAGCGACTCGCCCGGCGAGGGTATCGAGTCCTCTTTCCGCGTCGCGCTCAGGTCGCTCGCCTTGGCGGTCGAAGCGTCCGGCTGCTTCGAGTCCTTCGCGCTCGGCTTCGTGTCCTTCGCATCCGGCTTCGTCGCCACCGGATCGGTGGACCCACCCGGAGCGCCCGCTACCGGAACCGGAGGCGTAGACGCCGGCGAGGCACTCGGCGCCTGCGCAAACGCTGCGGTAGAAACAACGAAGAGTGCGATCAATGAGGACCGGACAAGTGTGCGCATGGAGGAACTCCTGAGAGCCGCGGCCCTGCCGTCCGGGGCGCAACTCTTCGACTATATTAGACGTGGAAACGAAACATTCAGGTTCGCCCCGCATTCCGTTGCCCACCGCTCCAGAATGCGCCTATAAAATCTCTATCGTCAACACTTCCCTCACGGGCGCGTCAACTCCGGACGAATCAGCTCGCAGTTATTGTGACGTCACCGGTAAGGCCGTTGTATTCCATTTTGAAGTTTTGTAAGAACGTTCGACCGATAAGTGCGCTGTGCATTTGGCCACCCGCCCTAAGTTCCACCCCAGCAAAGGCACCCCAAATAGTAAACGGAAGGATGGGGATATGCACTTGCGCAAGATAGACATTCACCTCGTGCTTTCCAGCAGATCCCGAGAGATGCCGACGGTCTACAACGGGGAGATTGAGTTGGGCAGCGAGGAGATTATCAATGCAACTCTCACCCGCTCCAGTATCGACGAGGGCTTGAATACCAGTGATTCCAGCGATCGGAGCTATCGAGGCCCCCTGCACGAAATTAGGATCAAAACCGATATCAACCAATAGAGTCGGGCCATAAGCTGTGAGGAGCAATTGTCCCGAAGCACCGCCTGCCACGTCATTAAATCCGCATTTAGCTATGCGCATGTTGGAAATAAGACACCGACGCTGGGAGGGTCACCGACGCCGCGCCTACCTGGCGGATCAGATAGGGACCGCGTCCAAATTTGGCCGAGGCCTCGGTAGCTGCATTTTCAAATGAGTCGAATATCGATACAAGTTGGCCGGAGTGAACTAATACCCACTTACCCATGTGATGGGTTTCAAGGTCAGTTCTAAGGGCCTCAAAAGCAGCGAGTTCGTTGTCAATGTCAGCCATTTTCAGATTATACGCTCGCTCACCGCCGTCTCCGACCAGACGAGAAACGTATGTTATGGCCTTATCTCACCAAGTGCTGTACGACGTTCCATCGGTCGCCGCGCCCTGCGCCCCGGAATGTACGTCGCTGACGCCACCCTCCGTCTCGTCCACGGACGTCATGTCCTCCGACTGGCCCAGAATCCACGTATCGTTATGGTTCGTCATCGGGTCCACCGGGATGGCTTTCAGATACCCGGCCTGCACCAGGTCGTCCAAAGATTGCGGCGCCTTTTCCTTGTCGATGGTGTACGAATCGATGGCCACCCGCATGGTGTGCAGGTCTTCCTTCAGCACCGCTTCCCGCGCTCGCTTCACGTCGTGCATAAAGATCGGCGCCGCCATCGCCGACAGCACGCCGATGATCATCATCACAATCATCAGCTCCATCAGCGTGAAGCCGCTATCGCCCTGCTTACAGGCGGCCTGCGCGCGAACTGGAGTCGTCTCTACCATGTTGAATACTTCGTTCCGTCCAGCGCCGTTCCCTGGCTCTTTGTATAGACGTCGTAAACGTTCTGTCCGCCAAAAGAATCTGCGTCCGGATCGTCCTGGTTCGACCGCAGTCCCCAGTCCGTATTCCTGGTCATCGGATCGACCGGGATGCTGCGCAGAAAACGCACATGCTTGCTCTGGATATCGACCCCATCCACCAGCGTCTGCAAGTCCGGCGGATAGTTGTTCGAATCCACCTTGGTTTGTATCCCGCCTTTGTCCGCGGCGTCCTTGTAGGCATCGATCGCGGCCCGCATCTCCCACAGGTCCTGCCGCAATTCACGCTCCCTGGTGCGCTTCACCTGGAACCTCGCGATGGGCACCGCCGCGCTGGACAGGATTCCCAACATCACCACAACGATCATCAATTCGATCAGCGTGAGCCCGGCCTCGCCCTCGCGCACTCGCGGCCTTTCCCCGGCTGCCCGGTTGCCGCGTCCCGAATTGGAAATTGACTGCATCATCTTTCTATTTGACGTGGATAACGGACTGGTTGCCGACAGTCGGCAAATTGTTCTGGTTGCTGTCCTTCGCGCCGATCTTTATCAGCGACAGCGCCGAGTCGCCCGCCTTCAGCGCCTTGAACGTGAGCGTACACAGCGTTCCCTGCCCATCCACACCCTTCACGTTGGGCGGTCTGGACGCCGAAATCGTCAGCATCCCATTGCCTTCGTCGCGATGCACCAGCGCCACAGCCTGGCCATCGCGGCCCAGCAGGTTGCCGTCATCGACATTCACCAGCGAAAGCACGCTCGGATCGAAGTGCATCTGCACCGGAACAGAGTAAAGGTCCTTTGCATTCGACAGCATCACCGCCACCTGGAACGTGCTTCCAACCGCATGGGTCGCGACCGCCGGATAGATGCTCACACTCACCGGCCCACCGCCTGCGGCCGGAGCCGATGCCGCGCCCGGCGTCCCAGCACCCGGGACCGGCGGCTGCAATGGACGCGCCGCCTCCGCCATCTGATTCGCCATAGCAGAAGCCGCCCGCACAACCGACGTCGGTTGGCTGGTCAGGTTCGGAGACACACCCGCAAGGCCATTCACAGGCTTCGGCTCGGTCTGCTTATCGTTGTGGATCAGCTCGATCGAAGTGCTTGTTCCCGTATAGATGGGGCGCGTATTCTCGTCGGTCAAAATCGACTCGCGCACGATGTGCGGGATTACCAGGAACACCACCTCATCCTGGCTCTGCACCTTGTCCTGGCTGCTGAAGAAATATTTCAGCAGCGGAATCTCGCCCAGCCCCGGGGTCCCGCTTACGGACTTGCTGTCCTGCTTCTGCAGCAAACCGGCGAGGATGGATGGTTCACCGTCCTTGAGCTGGATCACCTGGTCAATGACCTTCTGCGCAATAATCGGCTCGCTCACGCCTTCAAGATTTGCGACACCGCTCTGCGACGAAACCTCGATCTTCATCTTCAGCGAAATCTCGCGGTCGTAATGGACGGTCGGCGTTATGTCGATATTGACGCCGACATCGAGATAGGTGAACTGCGTCTGCACGCCGATGTTGGCAATGCCGGTGGACACGCCCGCGTTATACGATCCCGTCGCCACCGGGATCTTCGATCCAATCTTCAGTGTGGCGCGCTGTCCGTCCGTCGCGCGGATGCGGGGGTTCTGCAAAACGCGCGTGTCCGAGTCCGACAACAGCGCATTCACCGTCCCGCCGGTCACATTCACGGCGAAGTTCGTCGCATTCAGGTTGCCGAGGGTGTTCAGCGTCAGCGTCGAAGCGGGGGTAGTGGGGGTCGACGTCCCGCCTGTGGTTGTCGTCGTAGTCGTAGACGTAGCGTTCGCATTGCTGGCCTGCGGGGCCAACCCAAAACTCGTCGGCAACGTAATGCCGAGGTTGCGCTCTTTCTGCCGGCTTACTTCGAGCACCGCCACGTCGATCACCACCTCCGGCCGCACCCGGTCGAGGTCGTTGATGATCTTCTCGGCCAGGATCAACTGGTCGGTGGTCGCGCGCATGATGATCGCATTCTGGCTGGCGACGAGATAAACCTTGATGCTGGGATCGAGAATATTGCGCAGCGTGATCAGGATT
>DASRLB010000272.1:0-15689 GCA_035648695.1 Acidobacteriaceae bacterium
GGTGGCGCGGGCGCTGGTGGTGGAGGAGTCGGTGGCGCGGCGGGCGGAGTAGGCGGAGGCGGTGGTGTGTCCGCGATGTAGAAGAGGCGGAGCCCGAGGGCCTGGGCGGCGTGGTTCGCCGCCGAGTAGCTCAGGCCGACGAATGAGGGCAGCACGAAGGAGTTGGTGCCTGCGTCGCTGGTTTCACTCAGCAGCAGCGATACCTGCGGACGGTCTACGCCGGCGTTGGGCGGTGGTGTCTGAGCGAGGACGATGTCCGGGTCTCCCGGAGCGCCGATGTGCGCGATCGTTCCAAGGTCGAGCTGCATACGACGGATGTTCATGGTGGCGTCGCGCTGGTCCTGGCCCACGACGTCGGGGATGGAAACCTGCTGCGGGCCGAGACTCACTGTGACCCGCACCTGCCACTTCTTGCGGACGCGGGAACCGGCGGAGGGCGCCTGCGAGATGATGCGTCCCGCGGGGACGACGGTGGAGTAGAACTTGTTGTCGATCCTGAGGTCGAGGTGCTTGCTGAGTGCGGCGTCGGACGCTTCGGCAACGGTCATTCCCGAAAAGCTGGGGACCGCGACCTCTCCGCCATGCAGCGCGATGCGCATGGTGACGCCTGCGAAGAGCAGTGCCACGAAGAGCATGGCGAGGGCGCCCAGAATGAGCCGGAAGTATCGCATCGTTGAAGTCTCAGCATACAGGGATGCTAAAAGATGGGTTGCGGTTGGAGCGGGCGGTTCTGGGCTGCGGATAGAGTGGCCTCACCCAATGGAAGGCCGGTACATGATCAGAAGCATCGCGACCGCAAGGAGTGCAAAGCCTAGAAGCTGAACAAGCCCGAGACGCTCCCCCAGCAGGTAGTGGGAGACAAGCGCGACACAAACGACGCCGCCTGCCAGGTGAAACGAGGCCATCTGCGCACCGCTGTAGGTACCATATCCAAATCGGGTAGCGGCGACATTGAGAACGTACTCCGGTAAAACCAGCAGCCAACTGGCGCCCAACGCCATCCAGAATCCGATGCTGTTGCGGAACTTCAAGTGCCCCAGCCAAGCCGTCGCCATTAGGCTGCTCGATACCAACATAAGGACTGGCACCAAAATTTTCTTCACCTGCGAGCCTCCTCCGTGCAGACACCCTTGCCCTCGTGAAACCGTAACACGACTTGGCTCGCACAATCGCCTACGGCCTTCATCGTTGGTTACAGCGAAGAACGGGAGTTGTTTCGTTGAGCTGACGTCAATGGTTGCTCGTAAACGAGCGCATTACTTCTTCGCATTGGAAACCAGTCATGTGGCCTTGACTGCCAAATGGAAACGCTGTATACATTTCCGAAGCCTATATACATAGCGTCATCACGCATTCGAAAAGCGTTCAGGTTACATCTTCATTGCGCTGTTTCATTCCCAATCGGCCATATTCATTCGGTGTATTTCGCTCATTTGACATGCGATTGACGTTCGTAACAGCGACCGTTGCCGCTCCGTAGAGCCAACGGAAGCTGTGTCTCCATCACAGGGCCTTGATCCGAATCCCCAGCATCGAGAGGAGCAACACAGATGCCATTTAACTGGACTATCAACATCAAACCTAACAAGCCCCAACCACCCTTGGCCAAGTTCGACCCGAATCCTCTGGCCCAGGTCGCGCCCGGCGATCAAATCTTCTGGGCAAATAACGACAACATCGCGCACTGGCCCGGCCTATTGAATCCCGATGGGTCCATCAACGAGACCTACTTCATACCCAACCAGATTGCGCCTCACTCGACGTCGGACGCGTTCGCCGCCGCCGCCGATGCAACCCTGCAATACGCCTGTTCGCTCCATCCCGACGAAACGGGCACGATCCAGGTGCAGGGATAAAACGATATTTTGGCAGAACCGCTGAGAAAGGATGCCGTATGAATGTCTTGAACGCTGTAACTCCGCAATGGAACCGATGCTCGCGACGGTCTGAACAAGAGGCGATGCTTCCCTTCAAGCATCTCTACATCCGAACAGTTTGTTTTGCGTGGCTTTTCTTATTGGCCATCGTCCCTCTGGCTTACGGCCAGAATCCGCAGATTGTGCCGTGCCCGACGCCCGGTTCTCAGAGCCTGATTACCATTCCGGAAATCGTGAGAACGCCAGACGGCGTGTTGCGTGCAACCATCAAGAATGTGGATGGCCTGCGCACGGTATGGGGTGCCGTAGGTATTCCAGGCCAATCCACCACCGATACTCGCTGCGCCAGCCAGTACATGCGCTATTACATCGGAGAGGACACGAACCACCCCCAGCCCTGGCCCACGACCCCGGAGCCGCTGCCCGGCCCCACGTTGCGCGCGCGGGTTGGCGACCTGGTCGAGGTTACGTTTCAGAACCTGGTCAACCCGCAGCATTTTGCCAACACGCTCGATCTGGGCGAAGAAGGCGAGGGCAGTATAGACGGGTGCGATGTCGTGACCGCCAATGGGAGCCGGCCGGATTGGACTGCGAGCAAGGCCTACAGATCGGGGGCGAGCATTAAACCCCTGAGCAATAACGCAGCCGGATATGTTTATACCTCCACAAAGGCCGGAACCAGCGGCGCAACCGCCCCGGTCTTTCCTCAAACTCCGGGACAGACCGTAACCGACGGCACGGTCGTGTGGACCAATAAGAATGCGCCGATCTATCCCACCGGCGGCGACTACATGCCCGACTGCCTGCATGGATCGAGCAGTTCAAACCTCCACTTTCACGGCACGCACACCACGCCCAGCACCACCGGAGACAACGTCTTGCTGTTTGTTCATCCGGCGCTGCGGAGCGGCGGGGCGGTTGAGCCCAGCGAAGCGGAAGTGAAGAGCAATTTCGCGAAGATTTTTAGCGCGTGCGAGGCGAACGGTTCCCCGACGAAGTGGGAACAAATTCCGCTTGTGTGGCGCAAGCGTCAAGAAGCACTTTTGAAGAAATACGATGCGACCGCACCGTATAAGGGTCAACCCGGGAAGCTGCCTCATATGATGCAGCTATGGCCTCCCAACGAAGCGGAACTCGCGCAGGGACTGTGGCCGCAATTCAATATCGGCGCATTCCCGTACTGTTTCCGCCTGCCTGGCTTCAACGAGCCGCCGTCCCCGGGCGCTCCTCCGACCCTTATGGGCCAAGCTCCGGGAACGCAGTGGTATCACGCCCATAAGCACGGGTCCACCGCGCTGAACGTAGCCAACGGCATGACCGGCGCTTTCATCATCGAAGGCAAGTACGACGACGAGTTGCAAAAGTTCTACGACAGCAAACTGCGTGAGCAGGTGTTGGTCGTGCAACAACTTTCCTCGACGCCGTTTCCAGTAACCGATCCATCGCACACCGGAGGCCCGGGGGCAGCCAGGCCGCCGATCTCGGTGAACGGAAGGCGGCAACCCATCGTCACCATGCAGCCCGGTGAAGTGCAGATGTGGCGCATTGTGAACGGCGATTTCCGCGACGCCGTTAAGTTCGTCAGCTTCACTCCTGAAGGGTCGACGCAGTCCTGCAATCAGACGGTAGGGACGCCGTGCGTCAGTTGGCGGCAAATCGCGCAGGATGGCGTGCAGTTCGACTTTACAAACTACCAGCGCGTGGGTTCGCCCAATCACTCGTTCAATCTGTCGCCCGCCAATCGCGCCGATCTTCTGGTCAAGGCGCCCACACAGCCGGGAACGTATATTCTTCAGGCCATCGCCAACACCGGCGTCAATTTGCAAACCTGCTCTCCCTCGTCTCCAGCCGGATGCCAGACAGCTCCGGATGCGGATTATTCTTTTCCGTTGCTTACCGTGCAGGTAACGGGCAATCCCGTCACTCCGACGATGGATTTCATCCAGGACCGGAGCGATTTCCCGCAAATGCCGGACTTCCTCGGCGATATCGATGAAACAAAGATATTCACAAAGCGGAAGCTGGTTTTCGGAGCGGGAAACACGACCATCGACGGAAAGCGGTTCGACCCCAACAAAGTGAACCAGGCGATGCTGCTGAACACGGAGGAAGAGTGGACGGTGATGAACGAAGCCAACGACAAGGCGCATCCGTTCCACATCCACATCAACCCATTCCAGATCACGGAACTGTTCGAACCCAACAGTCAAGCAGCCACCACGAAGGGGAACCCTTGTTACGTGGACCCGAATGACCCCTCGACGTTCAAGCCGTGCCCTTCGCAACAGCCTGAGGCGCCCTACGTCTGGTGGGACACCTTTGGCATTCCCACAGGGGCGCAGTTCGACATCACCAGCCAATGCACCAACTCGAACGACGTGAAGACCTGTCCGAAAAAACTCCAACCCTATACCGCATGCACAGGGACCTGCACGGAGACGATCCCAGGCTGGTTCAGGATGCGTTCCCGCTTTGTGGACTTCACCGGTCAGTACGTGATCCACTGCCACATCCTGATTCACGAAGATCGAGGCATGATGCAGTTGGTCGAGGTGGTGACCGATAAAACCCTGTACACGCACCATTGAGGCACTTGCCGGCCGACGGTCTCTTGCGGCGCACACGGTTGCGACCCGCGAGAGACGGGCATCGCACATGCACCGGCAGCGGGTGCATACCGGCAGGTCAGGCGTCGTGAAGCCATTTTTCAACCGCGGACAAGGAGGCTCTTGCTCTCTCAAGTGATGTCCTCCCCATTCGATTCCGCCGCGCCGACATTCGAGCGCCACCGTTCGTTTCCTGCGGAAGTGCCGCAGGCCATTCGCTCGGCGATATGGTCCGCGGTTGGCCTGTCCGCCCCGGCCCGCGTGCTCGATATAGGCGCCGGGACTGGACGAATTGGCAGAGCTTTCGTCGCAGCTGGCGACAGCTATTTCGGCGTGGATACATCCCTCGCAATGTTGCGGGAGTTTTCGCCCAGTTCCGCGAATTGCACGCTCACCCAGGCCGATGGAAGTCATCTGCCGTTCCCCGATGGTTCTTTCGACGTCGTCCTGCTCATGCAGGTCCTCAGCGGGGCGAGCGATTGGAAGGCAATCGTCAGTGAAGCTCGGCGGGTGGTGCGTAGCGGCGGCAGCGTGGCCGTCGGCCACACCGTCAATCCGGAATCGGGAATCGATGCGCAACTCAAACGCCACCTGAAAGGCATTCTCGAAGAGCTGAACGTCGATTCGTTCCGCCCGGAGCACTCGAGACGGCAGGCGCTGGAATGGCTCGATGCCGCGGCGGCGCATCACGTCCATGTGGAGGCTGCTTCATGGAACGCTGCCGCCACGCCTGAGGCGTTCCTGCGGCGGCATCGTACCGGCGCCAGGTTTGCCGCTCTTCCCGCACACGTGCAGCAGCGGGCACTCGACAAGCTGCGCGCGTGGGCCAAGGTCGCGTTTGGCTCTCTCGATACGGAAGTCGAAGAAACACGCAGCTTTGAAATGGATATCTACACGTTTTGAATGGAACCAATAACGACTATCGGGCGGGTGCATGACGACAGACCAAACGCGAAACGATACCCTTCCCCGGCCCAAGCCCGGCGAGCAACTATTCCATTCGCTTTCCGATGCGCAATTGGAAAAGTCGTCGGAAGACTCACTCGACTTCGCCATCTTGCCGTGGGTGAATGTCGTCAAGATTGGCGGCCAAAGCATCATGGATCGCGGCCGTGCAGCCGTGTATCCGCTGGTCGGCGAGATTGTGGCCAATCTGGACAAACACAAGATGATTCTCGGCACCGGGGCCGGGACCCGCGCCCGTCATATTTACAGCCTCGCCATCGACCTCGGCTTGCCGACCGGAGTGCTCACCGTTCTCGCGACCGCCGTTGCCTGGCAAAACGCACAGATGCTGCATTACCTGCTTGCCCAGTATGGAATTCCGTTCGTTGAGCCGGAAGGCTTCGGCACGCTGCCGCACTATCTGATGGAACGCAACGCCGTAGTCTGCCAGGGAATGCCTCCGTACAAGCTGTGGGAGCAGAACCCCGCTTCGGGCCGCATTCCTCCGCAACGGACCGATACCGGATGCTTCCTGACGGCGGAAGTCTTCGGGGCGCGAAAGATGATCTATGTGAAGGACGAGGACGGTCTTTATACCGCCGACCCGAAGAAAGACCCCTCCGCCAAATTTATTCCCCGAATTTCCGTCGACGAGTTGTTGGCCCTCGACCTTGACGATCTGATTGTGGAGCGCGCCGTTCTCGAGTTCCTTGCGCGGTCGCGCAACATCCACGAGATTCAGTTCGTAAACGGTCTGGTACCCGGCCAGCTAACGGCCGCGCTGAACGGCGAACCTGTCGGGACCATCATTTACAAGAATGGATATGCGAGATGACCCTTCCTACCTCCGGCGCCCACCATGTGGAATCGAAACTGATGCGCGAATCCCTCGTGGACAAGCACGTCATCGACCGCACTGACGGCCATGTGTTTTCCATCCTTCCCGATGTGAATGTGATTCAGATTGGGGGGCGGTCCATCATGGACCGCGGCCGGTCCGCATTGATACCCCTTCTGGAAGAGATTGTCGCAAATCAGTCTCAACACCGAATGATCATCGGAGTCGGAGCGGGTGTGCGCTCTCGTCACATCTTTTCCATCGGGCTCGATCTGGGCCTGCCCACCGGCGCATTGGCGACGTTGAGCGCGAAAGACGCTGCTCAAAATGCCTATATGGTGTCCTGCCTGCTGGCCCAATATGGGTTCGTGTATCTCGAAGCTCCGTTTGTAGTTCAACTGCTGCCCGCCATGCTGGCAGCGGCGCGCGGGGCGGTTTTCAATGGGATTCCCCCGTATGCGTTGTGGGAGCACCCGCCCGCTGTCGGGAAGCTGCCGCCGCACGGAAGCGACGCAGGATCGTATCTGATCGGCGAAGTGTTCGGAGCGCGCAGCGTCATCTTCGTCAAAGACGTTGACGGCCTTTACACGAACGATCCCCAATCGGACCCGGAAGCCGAGTTCATTCCGGATATCCGCGCGCAGGAGCTGATCGATAGAAATCTGTCTACGCTGCCCGTGGAGCGGTCTGTGCTGGACCTTCTGATGAAGGCCAAGCTGATGAAACAAATTCGTATTGTGAATGGTTTGACGCCAGGCAATTTAACCCGCGCGCTGGCCGGAGAGTCGGTAGGCACGGTCATCCGGCAGTGACTCGCAATCGGCGTTAGCGTGCTGTGGAGTCACCGTATACAAAATTCCGCATGATGCAACGCAAGCAACGAGGTCCGAGGAAAACGGCCAAAGCGGCCATAAAACCGCATCATATCGTCACAAATCGCAATTCATCGATTGGAGGCTTCATGTGTAGAGCACTTGCCTCGCTTTGCCTATCCTTGCTGTGGTCTTCCGCGCTGCTGGCCCAGGTAGCGAGTGAAGTCCACGGACGTGTTCGAGATGCTTCCGGATTGCCTATCGCCCGGGCCCAGCTTCATCTTACGCAAGCAGAGACGCGAGCCGCCTTCAGCACCACCGCGGACGGACAGGGCTATTTTGGCTTCGCGGAACTCTTGCCCGGACGCTACGACCTGGAGGCCCAGGCGCCTGGCTTTCGCACCGATATCGAGCGCGGCATCGTCCTGACGATCGGTGGCACGGTCGATGTGCCGGTCAAACTGGTGCCCGGAGGAATGAGCGAGCATGTCGAGGTGACGTCCGCATTGCCGCTGCTGCAATCGCAAACCTCGGACATAAAGATGGCGGTTCCCGCTGCCCAGATCGCAGTGATACCTCTGAACTCCCGGAATTTCATCAACCTCGCGCAACTGGCTCCCGGAGTGGAACTGCCTCCCGGAACGCTGCTCCCGCGGATCAACGGCGGCCGTCCTCGCACCAACGAGTATCTCTACGACGGCATCTCCGCGTTGCAGCCTGAACCCGGGCAGGTCGCGTTCTTTCCGATCCTCGACGACATAGCGGAGTTTGCCGTGGAAGCGGACAACGTATCGGCGGAGTTCGGCCGCTTCAACGGCGGCGTGGTGAACGTCAGCACGCGCTACGGTTCCAACACCTTCCACGGCAGCTTCTTCGAGTACCTTCGCAACGAGGATTTGAACGCCCGCAACTACTTTGCGCCCCTGGGCCGCAAGCCGGACTATCGACGGAACCTTTATGGCGGCGCCGTCTCCGGGCCCGTCCTGCACGACCGCCTGTTTTTCTTCGGGGACTATCAGGGGATCAAGCAGGCGATCGGCGTAACGCGCATTTCAACCGTGCCCACCCCCGCGCAGCGAGCGGGCAACTTTGGTTCCACGGCGATTTACAATCCGGCAACCACGGTCTACAACGGCAGCGTCTACGCGCGGCAGCAGTTTCCCAACAACACGATCGATGTACCCTTCGATCCGGTCGCCCAGACGCTGCTGGCCCGCATTCCGCTTCCTACGTCGGCGGCTGCCACCAACAATTACAGCCGTACAGCGAACGACATCGATCATCAAAACCAGTTCGACATTCGTCTTGATTTCGCGCAGAGCGACCATGATCACGTGTTCGGACGCTATACCTACTACAACGAAGTGGAGCAGCCAGTGACGCCGTTCCCGGATGGAAGCGGTGCAATCTCGGGGTCGGTTCTGGGAACGGGCAACGTGACCGGACACTCGAACGTGCTGGGGCAGCAGGCGGTCGTCCATGAGATGCATACCTTCACGGCACATCTGTTGAACGATGCCCGCCTCGGCTATACGCGCCGCGCGAACTACCTGGCCGGAGCCACGGTGGCCGGGACCGCTTCGAGCGCTCTCGGCATCCCGGGGATTCCGAGCAATGCGGCGTTCAACAACGCATTGCCGACGCTTACCTTCTCGAACGGCTTCGGCCAGATCGGCGCGCCCGCGGGCGCATTCTCCAACTACCAGACGAGCGTCTATCAGTTCGTAGACACCGTACTGTTGAACCGCGGAGCGCACACCGTCAGGGCTGGTGTCGACGTTCGCTGGTACCAGTTGAACGCGGTTGCGCCGCCGAGTTCGACGGGGTCTTTTGCGTTCACTGCTACCGGCACCGATACGCAAGCGACCGGCATGGCCGCGGGGGGCAACGCATTCGCCAGCTTTCTCCTCGGCCAGGTGGACACGTTCTCCATCGACTTGCAAACCTCGACCATTCGGCCGCGCGACCACATTGAGGCGTTCTTCGTGCAGGACGACTGGCGAGCGACGTCGAGGCTGACAGCCAACATCGGCCTGCGCTGGGACATTCACAATCCCTCGACCGAAAAGAGCAATCAGGGCGCCGTGTTCAACCTCGCGACCCAGCAGCTCGATTATCTGGGCGTGAACGGATATCCCCGTTCCGCCCGCGAGACCCACTACCTCAACTTCGCGCCGCGCGTCGGTTTCGCTTATGCGCTCGCGCCGCACACGGTCGTTCGCTCCGGTCTCGACATCGTTTTCATCGATCAATCCGGCATCACCACACCGTTTACGACGCCGCAGTTTCCGTTCATTCAGAACGTGCAGCAGAAAACGCAGGACTCCGTGAACGCGGCGTTTACCTTGGCCGGCGGGCCCACGGTGACCCCGCTGGCAACGACGCCGAACGCCGGCCTTGGCCAGAGCGTTTACACCGCCAACCGCACTTCCGGCCCCGGGTATGTGGAACAGTGGAATATTGCCCTGCAGCACACTCTCGGCGACTCGCTTTCCGGGGAAGTAGCCTATGTCGGTTCGCACATTGTGCATGTCGGCATCCCCGACTACAACTTGAATCAGCTCACCGCCGGTCAACTTGCGGCCGGCCTTACCAATCCTGGATCGCTGACCGGACAGGTCCCCAACCCGTACTACGGCCAGGTCCCATCCTCGAGTTCGATCGGCGGAAAGACGGTGGCCGCGGCCCAATTGCTCAAACCGTATCCGCGCTTTCAGAACATCGCCACCTACCGCAACAACTCGGGCACGACGAACTACAACGCCATCGAGGCCAAAGTGGAGCAGCGTCTCTCCCACGGCCTCACATTTACCGTTGCCTACACGCATTCAAAGTTGATCGACGATGCATCCAGCGTCTTCTCGTCCACGGTATTCTCCTCGCCGAACTCATCCAGCCTGGTCGCCGCCGACGTCTACCGGCCGTATCTCGAGCGCGACAGCTCAAGCGGCGATATGCCGAATGTGGAGGGGGTCAGCGTGGTCTACGCCCTGCCTTCCGACCGCAATCATCGTTTCGCTTCCGGACCGCTATCCAGCCGCTTCCTGGGCGGATGGTCCGTCAACGGCATCTACAGCGCGCAGTCAGGGATGCCGGTAACAGTAACGCAAGCGACAAATTTCAACAGCTTCGCGGGTTTCGTGACGGCGCGTCCGAACTACCTGCGGGACCCCGCGGTTCCGATGGACCAGCGGACGGTCGGTCACTGGTTCAATAACGCGAACGCGGCGGTCGCGACCAGCTACCAGGGCAGTTCCGCCTTTGCGGTCGCACCGCAGTTCACGCTGGGCAATGCGTCTCGCAACCCGGTTCGCGGCCCCGCCTTCCGCGATCTGGATCTCTCGCTGATGAAGCGTACGCGTTTGAGCGAAGGAACGGACCTCGAGTTTCGCGCCGAGCTTTTCAATGTTCTCAATACCCCCGCCTTCGCACAGCCCAACGGCGTCGTGGGGAACACTGCTTTCGGGACCATCGCCGCAACTACCGCGGAGGAGCGCGTCGCCCAGTTCGCTCTGCGGTTCAGTTATTAGACGAGAGCCATCCGCGCAAAACTTTTTCGCGAAACTTTTTCTTGACGAAAGGCAGCCTCTATGAGAACGTTGCTGCCTAGGCCCAAAGCTTCTGTCAACCGTAGTCCACTTCTGAGTTCAAGGTTCGATCGAGAGACCTTCTATGTGGATACCGCGTCTGCGAACTGTCTTGGCAACGCCTGCTCTCCGCGTGTGCGGAGTGAGCTTTCGTGATGCCATTGCAGCCTCAGGTTTATCGTTTGTCGCATCCCGGCGAAGGACTTTCGTCTCCCGGCCCCCGAGTTCCAATGTTCCGAACGAAGCGGCGCTCGCTATCGCCATAGCGCTGCCTGACCTCTCGCGTTCCTACAGAAAGCGGCCCCTATGACAACGGAAGAAACCACCTCGCGCCTTGTTGCGATACAGCAATTGCTTGAAGCCGCGGCTGCCGGCAATGCCTCTGCCTATGCCGGCCTTCCCCTGTGGACGTACTCGCGTGACCAGCTCCTGACGGCTATGCTCGGCGGCCTCCCACTGATTTCCCTTCCCGCGGCGAAGAAAAGCTGTTGCTCCGGCGGCGCGGTGACGGCCCAGTCCGCGCTGGTGCTGAGCGTGCGCGGTGCGCCCCCTTTTGACGGTTCGCAGTTCCCGCGCATGCCCTGGGGACGGCCGCCGCTCGCGGAAAAAGACATCGCACTCATCGAGCAGTGGATCGCCGACGGCGCTCCCGCAAGCGATACCTCATCCACCGACATCCCCGTCCCGGCCCGCGACTGGAGCCGTCACCTCACCATGCAGGAGGTACAGCCCGCCGCCTGTGACGATGTCGTCCAGGCTTTCGCGGAGTATCAGGGCTCCACCAACGAGTACCGCTATCAGAGCGGCGAGCTGCGCCAGCGCATGAACATCGATTGCATGGGCCCCGCGCAGATCGAAAAACTGCGTTACGCCTTCGCTCAAATGTATGCGCTCAACGACTGGCCCGAGGACGCGCGCAGCTACAACAACATTGCGCTCATCCACCAGAACCACTGCCAGCATGGGTGGGAGCGCTTTTTGCCGTGGCATCGTGTGTACCTCTACGAAATGGAGCAGGCGATACAGGAGTTCTGTCCCGATGTCACCATGCCGTACTGGGACTGGACGATGCCACAGTACCGTCCTTCGCAGCCGGAGAAGGGTGAGATTATTCCACCCGCGCTACAGGCTTTTCTCACCGAAGAGTCGCTGGTCTATCTAGCCGGCCACAACATTCCCACCGAGCCGCTGCAACCGCTGCTCGGCAAGCGCTTCGCGTCGCAGGCGCGCTTCTTCGCGGAGGTCGCGAAGCTCATCGATCCCATCTACACCAGGGGCGTTCATCGCAACCGCTTCATCGACGCCTTGCTGGCGGCCAATTCTCTGTGGTACCCGCTGCGCTATCCAGCGGAATTCTCCGGCAGCACCATGAACAAAAAAATCCACTACCACTATCCCACGGCCGACGACATTGCGCAGATCATGAGTCTGCGCACCTTCCGCGACTTTGGCGGCGGCAGCTCCTACGACGATGCCTTCGGCTTCCTCGATCAGAACCCGCACAACACGCTGCACATCTGGACCGGCGGCTTCAATCCCGACCCCGCCGGAGCGGCGCCCAACGCCGCAGCGTTGCTGGCCGATCGCAACCGCGGCGTGAAGGTCGCCGGCCGCCGCTTCCATAAGAAGTCCGATCTCTACAGCCAGCCCCCGACGGGCGATATGCTCAGCAACCTTACAGCGTCCTACGATCCGGTCTTCTGGCCCATCCACGTCAACATCGACCGCCTGTGGCATGAGTGGCAGGACCTGAATCCCAACGCCAACCCCGTGGAGCTCGACTCCGTGCTCACGCCCTGGAGCTACACCATCCGCGACACGCTGGAGATGAAGCGCTTCGGTTATGAGTACGTGCGCAGCTCCTGCCTGCTTCCCGTCGGAGCGGAGTCGCCGGTGGCCCGCTTTGTGTCCAAGCCGATCGATGTCTCGGCCAACACCCGCGCGGCGTTTCGCACCGCCGAAGTTCGCCTGCATCGTGTGCCGCAACTGCCCCGGTCATGCTTCATCCGCGTCTTCCTCAATCTACCCGACGCCGACGCGAATGTGCCGCTGGATCACAACAACTACGCCGGCTACTTCGCCGTCTTCGGCCACGGAGAGTGCATCGGCGGCCCCGGGCACTGCGCTGTGCCGGTGCGCGGGAAGTACGATCTCCGGCCCCGCAGCCACAACACGCCGCGCAACCATCGCGTCGATGTCACCAAGTGTGCGCGGCGGCTGTTCGAGGCCGGCGCGACGCAGTTGAGCATCACCCTGGTCGTCATCGGCGCGGACTACGAAGAGGACCGCGAGCTGTTGCGCCTCGACGGCGTCTCCCTCAACTTCCTCGATTGATTCGGTTATCTCGGAAAGGACCCGCCCGTGAGCACCCAGCACTCTATTCCGGTCTACAAGATTCATCCTGGCATCGGTATTGCCCGTCTCGGCAACAGCCCCGACGCCTTCTGCATCTCGCCTGAAACCCCGGCGGCGTTGCCTATCGAGTGCGACGCACAGGGAAATCCCGTGCTCTCACCCGATGGCGCGGCAACCGCCGTTGTCACTCGCTTCAAGGACGAGCAAGGGCGCATCAAGCGCCAGGCCGCTCGCTTCCAGGTCTATGTCTACGACGACCAATCGCCGGAAGGCCGCCCCCTCAAGGTCGGCGACCGCATCGAAGGTGGCGGCAATGCGGGTACGCTGGTCAATATTCAGTGGCGCGTCTACCTCGCCAATAAGAAGGCCTGCTGGTATCAGTTTCAACAGCTCGAAGGCGAACACGGTTATCAGGCTGGCCATCCGCTCCGCAATGCCTCCGTCACCGACCCCAACGAACGCCAATGCCTCATCATCGACCCCGGACCCCAGGTCGTCGATCTGAAGAATGTCCGCCATGCGCGCTTCGATCGCGGCGCGGGCGGCCTCTACGCCGCTACATTCCCGCCTGAGAACCTGTACCCGAAAAAGATCGACACGCTGGGCGAACTGCTCATCGACGACACGGGCCGCCTTCTGGTGCTCGGCGGTCACGGTCATGCCGGGACCTGGCTGGAAGGTTTCGGTCAGCCGCGGATCGACGACTACGCCAACAACGACGGCTGGTTCGACGACACCTCCGACGGCCCCGTAACGGCGCGTTTAATCATGTATTCCGAGCTGGTCGAAAGGCCGCGCTACATCGATGTCGAGTCTCCCGCCTGGGTCATCGCAGCCTATCCGGCGTACGTGCCGCAGGTGCTCGATATGGTGACGCTCGACGATGTATTGCAGAATAGCGCCATCACGCAGTTCGCCTCGCGTACCGACCTTTACGGGAAGACCGGTACCTTCAACGACCCGCAACGCATCGACCCCAGCGATCCGGAAGCGCTCGCCCTGTGGCAGGCCTCCGCGCTCATGTGGAACCCCGACTACAAGCCGTGGTTCTATCGCGACATCTGGTCCATTCTCTTCCGCGCCGATGAGTTCACCTACCTGACCAACATCCTCGCCCAGTCCAACTACCCGCATAACCAGACCAGCCGCGGCAACTTCGACCCCGACAAGCTCGCGCTGCCGCCGCAGGTGAACCAGGCCGCGTATACCCGGGCAAGCCAGCAGGCTGTCGAGGCCAACAACAACGGCCAGCTATTTATGGAAGCGCTCGATTCGGCGCTGCTGCTGCTCGACCGGAAGGCCACGAACTCCCCTCGCGTCCATCGCGTGCTCAAGCTCGTGAGCCTTGCGCCCACGCTCTCCAGTCGCGCCGAACTCGAAGCCGCGCTGCGCAACTTCGCCGCGATGGCCTCTGGTGGTATTGCACCGGCCGAGGTCGATCCCTACCTCGCGACCTGGAAACAGGCCTATGCCGCCTCGCAGGAACCTGAAAGCAACACCAATGAGGACTATCTGAAAGCTCGCGATCGCCTGCAGGCCGCGATCGCCGCGTATGCGAAGGAGTTGGAGCCGCCACGCGCGGCGGCCGCTGAAAACCTGCTCAGCGGCGGCGCTGTTCCGGTGACTGCGCCGCCTTCGCAGCAGCCCGCCACCACCGGCCAGGCCCTCTCCAACAATCTCGAGCGCCTTTCCAGCAGCTTCCGTTCGGGGGCCATGTTGACCGAAGCTCTCGCCCGCGCGCTGGCACAGTCCACCACCGACGCTTACGGCCCCTATCGCAACTATCTCTTCGACCTGCTGCGCAAGGAGGGCGAGGAAAACATCTTCCGCCTCGAAAGCCGTCCCACCAGCCGCGTGCATCATCTGCCGCTGATGCCGCTGTTGTGTGGCGACAACCCGCTCTCCAACGATCTGCCCTCGAAGTTCCTGCGCCTCACCGACTACCAGCTCTACCTGCTGCGCCAGTGGGCCGAAGGCAAGTTCTATAACGAGTTCCTCGAAGGCTGGCTCGACAAGCAGGACTACGACGTCTGGCAGCCTTACGCTAACATCCAGTCGAAGACCGGCCCCGAGCTTGATCGCAACGCGCTAGCCAACCTCGCCGGCGGCGCCTTCTGCCCCGGCGCTGAAGTCAGTTGGATCATCCGCAACCCGGCGATCTTCGCCGAGCCCTACCGCCTCAAGACCGACCCGCTCTTCTCCAGCTTCCGCCAGACCGCGGCCAACCAGAACCAGAGCGTCGGGGCTTTCCCGGTGCCCGAAGAAGACTACATCGCCTACATCGATCAGCCGCTCAGCCTGGGCAGCGATTACGCCGTCGGCCTTCAGCCCGGCGACCTTACGAAAATGGCGGCCCTGCCCTGGCAGGCAGACTTCAACGAGTGCTCCACGCAGCCCATCGACGTCACCTACGAACTTTGGAACACTATCAATCCGGACAATCCCAACGACCCCTGGATGCGTCGCGAAGACAAAGTGTGGGAAACGC
Source organism: Acidobacteriaceae bacterium (assembly GCA_035648695.1). Taxonomy (GTDB): domain Bacteria; phylum Acidobacteriota; class Terriglobia; order Terriglobales; family Acidobacteriaceae; genus Granulicella. The sequence continues at coordinate 15,509 of DASRLB010000272.1, forward strand.
TCTGGTGGCCCGCGCACCGGCCCATGCAGGTCTTCGAGTTCATCCCCGGCACCGAATCCAACCCCAACTTCCAGATATTCAACTGGGCGCGCGGTCTTCCGCAAACCCCCGCGGGCGATCTGAAGATGGTCACCGAGTGGTGCCGTCTCGGCTTCCTCCTGCGCAACCCCTACGTCCCGCC